>PEZV01000006.1:0-21096 GCA_002778735.1 Candidatus Berkelbacteria bacterium CG10_big_fil_rev_8_21_14_0_10_41_12
GATCTATCCCCATTTTCACCTCCTTATTTTTCTATTGTATTTGGAGGTGTTCAAAAAGTCGTGTCACAATACGTAAATGTTGACCTCGGGGTAACTTTATGATAAAATACTCCTTGAATTAAGATTAAACCGAGAAAATTTATAAGGTAAAAAATGTCCATTTCACCGCTCATTGCAGCAATCAATCAACTTGCCGAAGAAAAAGAACTTCCCAAAGAACAGGTGCTCGAAATTGTCGAAGCAGTCCTTGCAGCAGCTTACAGGAAAGAATATGGCAAGCCAAACCAGATAATTAAAGTATCTCTTAATCCGGAAGATAACGCCATGAAGGTCTGGCAAATTTTTAATGTGGTGGAAGAAGACGCAGAGATTGAAAACCCGGCCAATGAGATTCATCTTTCAGCCGCCAAAAAAATTGATAAAAAGACAAAATCCGGCGAGCAAATTAAAATCCCGCTTGAGGCAAAATCAGATTTTGGAAGAATTGCCGCACAAACAGCGAAACAAGTAATTATACAAAAGTTGCGAGAAGCAGAAAGAAACATTTTGTATGCAGAATTCAAAGAAAAAGAGAAGAAGATCATTAACGCAACGGTCCAGCAGATTGAGGGAAGTAGCGTAATAGTTAATCTCGGCAAGATAAACGCTATTATTCCACCTAACGAACAAATTCAAAATGAAAGATATTACATTGGTCAGAGACTAAAAGTTTATGTCTGCGACGTTGAGGAATCGCTTCGCGGCCCACGAATAATCGTTTCCAGGTCAAGGCCTGAATTTATCACCGGCTTATTTGCGCAAGAAGTTCCAGAAATAGAATCTGGGACGGTTGAAATCAAAGCAATTGCGCGAGAGCCAGGCGCAAGAACAAAAATTGGAGTGCATAGTGATGATGAAAACTTAGACCCGGTTGGATCTGCAGTGGGACAACGCGGAACTCGCGTTCAGTCAGTCCTGACAGAACTTCCTAATGAAAAAATTGATATCATCCTTTATGATAAAGATCCCGAGACATATATAACCAACGCCTTATCTCCAGCCAGGATTCTTAAGATGAAATTGGATAAGAAAAATAGAAAAGCAAAAATCTGGATAGATGAAGATCAACTTGCTCTTGCAATTGGAAAAAGTGGCCAGAACGTGAGACTTGCAGGCAAATTAACCGGCTGGGAAATTGATATTATAAAAGAAGGGAGCGAGCACGAGAAGAAAACTGACAATAAAGCAGACACTGTAAAGGAAACAAAAACTCGAAAAGGTTCCGACTCTGCCAAAAACAAAGGTGTAAAAACCAAAGAAAAAGACCTCGAAAAAGGTTCGGGCAAAAAAAGTAACCTTTGAATTAAAATATCAGCTTTCTCGTGTAAGATTGAGACATGATGGAGAAGAGTATATTTAACCGTTTTTCGAAAAAAACCAAAGAAATACTTATTGCCGCTCAAAAATTAGCACAAACTGAAAACCGCGGTGTTAGCGACAATTATCTTTTCCTTGCGCTTTTACTAACCCCCGGAACCATTGCCTATGACCTTCTTCGTGAATTTACGATAAATCCAGACCAATACAGATTAATAACCTCACTCAAACAACCACAATGGACATCTTTCGGCATTACTTCCAATGCCAAAAAAATACTCAAAAATTCTTTTAAAGTTGCTATTGAATATTCTCATAGCGAGATTGAACCTGAGCACATTCTTTATGCTATTTTAGACGATAGCGCAAATGGTCCAAATCAAATCCTAATGCAAATGGGCGTCGATCCAGAAGAAATAAAATCCCAAATCAAATTTATCTTCCAAGACCTAAAAGAAATGGATAACTTGATAAATCAGCAGATTGACCACCTTAAAAACAATCCGAGCCCACAACCCGGACTTACAGATATGTACAAAAAAGAAGAAATAGATGTGCTAAAATATTTTGCTGTTGATTTGACAGAAAAATCTAAAACAGGACAAATTGATCCCGTTATTGGGCGCGAAGTTGAGATCCAAAGAATTTTCCAAATACTTTTAAGGCGAAAAAAGAATAACCCCATCTTAATCGGCGATCCGGGAGTTGGCAAAACAGCAATAGTTGAGGAGCTTGCAAACAGACTTGCAAAAGATGAGGTGCCGGACCATCTCAAAGGGATGAAATTGATTTCACTTGACCTAGGTCTTTTAATTGCCGGCACAATGTATCGCGGCCAATTCGAAGAAAGATTGAAAAAAGTTATTGAAACATTAGAAAACAAGAGAAATGTTATTCTTTTCATTGATGAGATTCATTCAATAGTGGGTGCCGGAAGTGCCGAGGGATCGCTTGACGCGGCTAATCTACTCAAACCGACATTAACCAAAGGTAATATCAAAGTAATCGGAACAACGACTTTTGATGAATATAGAAAAAACATAGAGAAAGATGCAGCGCTTGAGCGAAGATTTCAGCCCATTAACATCGAGGAGCCAAATGATAAAGAAAATAAAGAAATCCTGCTTGGCCTGCGCGATGAGATTGAGAAATTCCACAACATTGAAATCCCCGAAGGCATTATCGAAACTGCTTTAAACTTTTCCAAAAAATATATTGCGGAAAGAAGGCTTCCGGACAAGGCAATTGATTTGATCGACGAGGCATCGTCATATAAAAAAATTTCATCACAAAAAAGACGCTCTCCAAAAATAAAGAAAATAGAGGATGAACTTAGTAAAGTTACCAAACAAAAAGAAGAGGCAGTCGCCAAAAGCGATTTTAGCCAAGCAGCAAAGCTCCAAGAAACAGAGAAAAAAATATCCGGCGAAATATTAGCAGCAAGTTCTAAAAATAGGCAGAAATTAAGTATCCGAGATCTGGCTTTTGTCATATCGCAAATCACAAAGATTTCTGTTAAATCACTTCTGCAGGAAGATGCCCAGAAAATTCTTCAAATTGAAAATAACCTAAGAAAACATATCATTGGTCAAGATGGGGCCATTGCGGAAGTCGCCAGGGCAATCAGGCGAAATAGTGTCGGCATAAGGAATGAGAATCGTCCCATTGGTTCCTTTTTATTTCTCGGACCTACCGGGGTTGGAAAAACTGAATTAGCAAAAAAATTAGCCGAGCAAGTATTTGACAGTGATAAATTTCTTACCAAGATAGATATGAGTGAATTTATGGAAAAGCATAATGTCGCGCGATTAGTTGGAGCACCACCAGGTTACATCGGATATGAAGAAGCCGGTAAATTAACCGAGGAGGTTAGAAAGGGTCCATATCGCGTGATCTTATTCGACGAGATAGAAAAAGCTCATCCTGATGTTTACAATATCCTCCTGCAAATTCTCGAAGACGGAGAATTAACTGACGCGCGCGGAAGAAAAGTAAGCTTTAAAAATACAGTTATTATTATGACTTCAAATATCGGCGCATCAGAGCTCGAGAGATATAAAACTATTGGTTTCGAGAACTCTGGAGATTATAAGAGCCAAGACAAAACCGAGCAAATTATTAAAGAACATTTAAGCGACACATTTCGGCCCGAATTATTAAATAGAATCGATAAAATAATTATCTTTAACAAGTTGATAGATAACGATCTTCTTAAAATTATCGACATAGAACTTAAAAAACTCGAGGGGCGCCTTTCACACTACAAGATCAAAATGTCAATGAATTTAAATGCCAAAAAATTCTTATTGGGCAAAGCTGAAACCGAAAAATATGGCGCACGGCCACTGAGGCGAATTATTGAACAGGAAATCGAAGATCAGATCGCGCAAAAAATACTTTTAGGAAAAATCAAATCATCCGACAATATTGTTATAGGTTATGATAACAAGATAAAACTTTTTAAATCTTATGGAAGAAGAAAAACTCTTAGGGCTGCTAAGTAAATATTTTAACGATCGCGAGATTAAGGAAGTAAAAAAAGCTATTTTTTTTGCAAAAAAATCTCACGGGAAAATTAAAAGAGCATCCGGAGAAAACTTTTATCTCCATCCGCTTAGATCTACATCTAAATTAGCCCGCATCAGGATGGGTAAAGACACCATTATTGCAGCTCTTCTTCACGATATCTTAGAAGATACTGATACTATCAGCATAGAGGTTGAGAAAAGATTTGGCAAAGATGTTCTCAAATTGATCAAAGGCGTAACTAAGTTATCAAAAGTCAGGCTTAAAACGAGCTGGTTTCCTTTTAGAAAAGTTAAAGTCGAGCAAATACCTATTTTCGAGCGACAAAGTGAAACACTTAAAAAAATGCTTCTGGCTATGGCTGAAGATGTCCGTGTAATTTTTATAAAACTTGCTGACAAAATTGATAATATGGAAACTCTGGGTTCTCTCTCCAAAGAAAAGCAGGAAAGAATTGCCAGCGAGGTGCTTGAAATATATGCGCCAATTGCCAACAGGCTCGGGATGGGGAAGTGGAAAGGGACATTGGAAGATCTTGCCTTCCCATATGTTTACCCTGAAGAATACAAAAAACTACAAGAGCTTGCTATCCCAAAAATTAAAGAAAGGGAAAAATATCTTAAAATAGTTATCAAAGAACTAAAATTAATGTTTAAGGGCAATAATATAAAAGTTTTGGGAATTGATTACAGGGCGAAAAAATGGTATAGCCTTTTTCTAAAACTCAAAAAATATGATATGAATATCAATAAAATTTACGACTTAGTTGCGGTTAGAATAATTTTGCCCGATATTGAGAATTGCTACAGTGCTCTCGGGATAATCCATAGCAAATGGAAACCGCTAATAGGGCGAATAAAAGATTATATCGCTTTGCCTAAACCAAACGGTTATCGATCGCTCCATACCACGGTGTTTTGTATCGATGGTAAAATCACAGAATTTCAAATTCGAACTCCTGCAATGCACCAACAGGCAGAACTCGGTATTGCTGCACACTGGATATATGACGAAAAGAAAGTATCAAAGAATAATGGCAACGAAAAAATAAGATGGTTAGAAGAATTTGCCAAGATACAAAAAGACAGCACCAGCACCACTACTACTAAAGATCTGGCGAATACTTTTAAGTTAGATTTATTTTCGGATAGAATTTTTGTATTTACTCCCCAGGGTGATGTAAGAGATCTTCCTCTTGGCGCATCGGCAATTGATTTTGCTTATTCGATACATACAGATATCGGCAATCACTGTGCGGGAGCAAAAATAAACGGTAAGTTGCAATCTATAAAAACAATTCTTAAAAATGGTGATGTGATCGAAATAACAACGAATAAAAAAACAAAGCCAAGCCGTGATTGGCTCAACTTTGCAAAAACCCAGATTGCACGCGGTCATATTAGAAAATACGCCAAAAGAAGCATTTTAAGAATAAATTTTAGGTCTTGACCCCCACACCAAACTCATAACTACCATTTTTCAATTATTCTGGTAAGTACAATTGATTAACCCAGTTAGTTAAACAAAATTCTCATGATTTGGTGTGGGGGTTGACTGTTCGGTATTTGTTTGGCATATTGAATATGTGAACAAAAGACCTCTCACAAAAAGGCAAAAAGAAATACTGGATTTTATCTGTGCTCATATTGAGGATTTTGGCTATTCTCCATCGTATCGAGAAATCGCAGAAAATTTTGATCTGTCTTCCGTCGCAACTATTGCAGAATATATCAATATCCTCGAACAAAAAGGTTATTTAAAGAAAGACGAAGCGCAAGCGAGATCAATCCGGATTGCCCCCGATACGGATGACAGCTCGCTTAAAATTCCTCTGATGGGTACGATAAAAGCAGGCTATCCGATCGAAGCGATTAGGACAAACGAGATTCTCGAAATACCTCGCGACATGATGGGACCGAACATATTCGCGTTGATGGTAAAAGGCGATTCGATGGTAGATGATGGGATAATGGACGGGGATTATATTATTGTGGAAAAAACGAACCACCCCAAAAACGGCGATATCGTCGTGGCTCTCCTTGATGAGTCAAATGTAACCTTAAAGCGGTATTACAAAACAGACCGCATGGTCAAACTTCAACCCGCCAATAGCAATTACAAACCCATTTACACAAAAAATGTCTATATTCAAGGTAAGGTTAAAGGTCTCATCAGAAAATTCGCGGGGTAAACCCCGTTAGAGATAACGGTCGCTTCGCGGTTATTGCTGGTGGCATTGAACCGCCAGCAGCAGAAATAACTTCTAACCGCCGACGAGAGTTACCGGCCTTCTCTAACGGGGTAAAAACTGGCCTTTTAAATAAGTATTGCCAAGCGAATTTTAATTTATGTTATAATTTAAACATGGTAAAACAATTAGACATCATGAAGCCGGAAAGGTCAGAGGACGATCCTTCGGAACAGGAATATGAGCGCGTCCATGAACACCGTAGCGACGAATTCATAACTACAAATGAAAAGAGATCGGGAGGTTATTTTTATCTCGTTTTAGGAATAATTGCCATTGTAGTTTCTGTTGCTGCCTCGCTTTTTGTCCTATATCAAGATAAATTACCTTCAATCTTCGGATGGGGAAAAAACACCGAAGAGTCTCCGACGGCAACGGTGGCGGCAACAGGGACTATTTCGCCAACCGCCTCATCTACAACCGAAGCATCATCAGCCACTTCGTCTACGCCCAATATGCCTTCAACAGACTATTCCAGTAAAATAATCAGGGTTGTCAACGGTAACGGTGTTAATGGTGAGGCAAGCAGAATTGCTTCAATTCTAAAATCTAACGGTTTCAATATCAAATCAACAGATAATGCAAAACGAAGCTACTCTACCACAACAATATATTATAAGTCTTCTGAAGATTCAGGCCTTGCAAACGCAATTAAAGGTTCTCTTCCCAGCGAGTATTCCAATGCCGAGATAGCTGAATCAAGCACAATAACGGGAGCTAATTACGATTGCGTAGTGGCCCTCGGATCACAACAATAATATTGTGCCTGCTTTAATTAGTATTTTGTGTATTTTTTTTATCATCATAAATTCTTACTTTTTAAATAAGAATATCTCAAGAATTAATTACACTTTCTACTTAATTCTTTCCTTCCCCGGTATCGTAATTCACGAAACTTCTCATATGCTTGGATGCATTATCACCGGAGCAAAGGTTGTCGATGTCAGTTTTTTCAGCGTTAAAGGAGGGTTCGTAAAACACACCAGGTCTGCCCTTGGGTATATCGGTGAAGCGATAATCTCAGTTATGCCTATAATTATCGGGTTGGGTTTTATCTGGTCTTTACTCTATCTTCTCAAATCCGATATCTCGCAAATTAATCTAAGGTGGGCGCTGATATTAACACAAGTCTTCATTTTTTACTTTCTAATCAGTATTTTTCTTACCTTAACACCCAGCGTTCAAGACATTCAAAGTGCTTTTTTAGGGATACTGGTTTTGTCGGTTGTTTCGCTTCTTTTATTACAAAAATTCGACTCCCAATTCCTTGCCACAATAAACAACAACTTAATCATAATCTCGATATCTATGCTCGCTGCAAACTTAGCAGTTTGGGGGCTGAAGGTTTTCATAAAAAAATAAAATTGGTATAATGGGTTTATGGATCAAGTTGGCAGATTGAAAAAAGGCGATTTGGTTATTGAGAAACTATCCGAAATTTTTAAGGATAAATCCGGTGCCATAATCGCAATCGGCGCACTGAAATGGGCAAAACTTGCCCTCTACGACCTGAGCAATAAGAAATATCACGAAACCAAGATTAATGGTCCTCTCGAGCTGGCAAATCTCACCGGATTCGTCGCGCAAATGCCAGACGGCGGCACGGGCATACACGCCCACGTTACCTTGTGTGATAAGCACTTTACTTCACATAGCGGACATTTAGTTGAGGGCGAAGTAGCAGCAACGGTTGAATATAAATTCTCGAAAAGCGCCAAAAAATTAAAAAGATATTTTGATAAAGACATAGGATTAAACTTATTCCGACTTTAACGGTGTCGGAACTTAAAAATAAGAGGAGGGGAATATGAGAAAGTTTTTTGAGAAGTTGAGGTTCTCAAATATACCGCCAAAATATAGAACGATTTTTATTATTTCTATTGTTGTGGCGGTATTTATAATTTTCGGAGCAGTCGTAGCAATGCGATATTCTTCAAAGAACACAAAGACGTCAAAATCACCTAAAACTTCGAACCAATTATCAAAATCCCTGCTTGACGGGAAAGACTATCCGTCAGATCTGGCAAACCGTCATCCATTAGCTGTAAGCATCGAAAACTACCCTGCGGCTCGACCACAATCAGGCCTTGATAAAGCCCCTATTATCTATGAGGCAATGACCGAAGGAGGAATCACAAGATTCTTAGCTATATATTCTCCAAAGAATGCTGATGAGATAGGACCCATAAGAAGCGCCAGACTTTTCTTTATGGACTGGATAAAGGAATATGACGCGTTTTTTGCCCATGACGGCGGCAATGAAGACGCTTTGGCGAATATGGATAAGTATCAAATAAAAGATATGCCCGTCAGCACAACTTATTATTGGAGAGATCGGTCGAGAAATGTCGCTTCCGAACATACCTTGTACTCATCAACCGTAAAACTATATGATTACGCAAAAAGCAAGAACTACAATATCAACTCCTCGGATTACACTGCCATGAAATTTAAAGTAGATGGTCCTCCCAATGGAGCTGACCAAGAAGTTGTCGTAGATTTTTCATCGGCTTCTTATAAAGTCACTTGGACATACGATAAGGCACAAAATATCTATCTGCGTTTAATAGCAGGTTCACCCCATAAAGACAAAAAATCCGGCGAGCAGTTACGCGCAAATAACATAATCATCCAAACAGTCTCCAGAACCCTTCAGCCTCACGGTTCGTACGGCAGTGAAAACTGGGTTTTTCAGACAACTGGTTCGGGAGACGCAGTTGTTATAAGGGACGGTAAATCAATCAAGGCAACATGGAAAAAGGCCAACTTGGATTCAAGAACAAAATTCTATGATGAAACAGGGGCAGAGATTCAGTTTAACCCTGGAAATACTTGGTACGAGATCGTGGCACCAGAAAGTAAAGTATCCTATTAAATACTATTCATAATATCTTTAACTTTAGCCACGTAGCTCCAAGAGTGGTTATAGTTAAATAATGCGCTGTCTATATCACCCCTGTCAGCACCACCGTTTGCAAGATATTTTGCAGCCGTAAACACTGAGTCCTCAAGGTTGCAAACATCGAGCACTCCGTCACCATTACCGTCAACAGCATAATGCCTAAATGTTGAGGACAAAA
Source organism: Candidatus Berkelbacteria bacterium CG10_big_fil_rev_8_21_14_0_10_41_12 (assembly GCA_002778735.1). GTDB lineage: Bacteria > Patescibacteriota > UBA1384 > UBA1384 > 1-14-0-10-41-12 > 1-14-0-10-41-12. Next base: position 9,211 of record PEZV01000006.1, read on the forward strand.
ATTGCATCGGGCCAGTTGCACCAGCATAAGAACTCCTTAAGGTAGAACCTGATTTACCAGACTCTATTTGGTGTACCGCTTCAAGCAACTTCCAGTCAATACCAAACTCTCCGGCAGCGCTCTTATAAAGCGATCTTAGATAGTCAATATTTGGCACTCCAGAGAGATTATATCTATCACGGGCAATAACAATCCTTGCACCTTCCTCCGCAACTCGTTTAATTTCTTCCTCCCGAGCTGCTTTTTCCCTCTTGGTAAATTCAGATTCGCCATATTTAATTTCAACCTTTACCTCCGGTCTTTCAAATAGAAAATAAGAGGTTCTATTAATCTTGACATGCATATCCTTTGAAACCTTTTGTTTGGGAGACGAATCGGCAAAAACAACAGTTCCGAGCATCAATAAGATACTTAAAACTATTGATATTTTACCTGTTAAACCTGCTATTTCGCCAGGTTTAAAGCGTTTTATTTTTATCATTTTTTCCAACAAAAAATCTCCATTTCTGGAGAAGATAAATTGTACCATATCGCTGTTGATTTGTCAAGGGTGAAGAGCTAATATTGAGCCAATGGACTGTATATTTTGCGATCTCAAAAACAAAAAAATGCCCGCTCAAATAATTGCGAAAAACAAAGATTTCTTCGCAATTTTTGATATCAACCCAAAAGCCCAAAAACACATTCTTATAATTAGCAATCGACACGCAGAAAATTTTCACGATTACTTCAGCAAGAATCCTGAAAATTTTAAAAGCTTTATAGAAATCACAAATAGTTTAATAGAGAAATACTCTTTATCTGAATCTGACGCGGGTTATAAAATTATCTGTAACTCCGGAGAAAAAGCAGGACAAAGTGTGAATCATTTTCACGCACACTTGCTAAGCGGAAAAATTGGTAATTGGCAAGTTTAATCTTGTCAGGCGCCAGTCTTATGATATAATCATAAGGTACCAGCAAAAGAGAGGAAGGTGATATTAATTGCTTTATAGAAAAACAACTTCCGCGAAGCCGGAAGTAGTTATCAGAAAATTCTTCAGGGAAGTCCAGCAGAGTGGACTGCTAACAGATGTAAAAAAAAGAAAATACCATGAAAAAAAACCTTCAAGACTTAAGCGAAGAGAAACGGCCCAAAGAAAAAATCAGCGCAGGTCATACAGGCAAGATTGGTAATATTTTGAAATTTGTTTCCTATGTTATAATTGCCTGCATAATATTTCTGGCAATATATTATTTGACCCATATTTCCAATCAAACATATTATATCAACGTAAAATGAGCATCTTAGAAAAACTTAATCGACAGATCCCGGAATATTATAAAAGCGGTGATAGCGAGACGCGTATTTTTTTGCAAACCCTCAAATCCAACATTATTAGTGCCTCTAAAAACGAAGGGAAGCCACTGGATGAGAAAGGAGAAATAGCTGTTTTGAAAAAAGAAAAGAAACAGCTTGAAACTTCTCTCGAGCAATTTAAATCGGCAAACAGAAATGATTTAGCCGATAAGGCTAAACGTGAGATTGGGATCCTGTCGCAATATCTGCCAACCGAAATGAGCGACGATGAAATAAAGAAGATTATTGGATCGGTTTATGGTGAAGGTGATGATTTCGCAGATGTGATGAAAAAAGTAATGCCCCAAATCGGCGGCAGAGCCGAGGGCTCCCAAGTAGCCAGAATAGTTCAGAAAATTTTATCCAAGTGAACTCGAGTAAATTTATAAAAACTCTGTTTCTTATTATTTTCCTAATTTCGCTTGCTTTTAATCTTTTTATTTTAGTTATAATTTCTTCACTTGGGTTTTCATTATCAGGAACACTTTTATATATCATCTTTTCCACAATCGTCAGTTCACTTCTTATAATAAATGTTATTACCATCACTTCTCCTGTTATTATAAAATTTATTGCAGGTAATCAAGCAATAAAAAGTCTTGGTAATACCAACCACCCTCTGCTTAAACGCCTCTCTAAAGAAGCACCTGGAACATATCATCACTCTACCGCCGTTGCTGAAATTGCCGAAAAAGCGGTAAAAGTAATCGGGCTGAGTGGCACACAAATTAGAATTGGGGCATACTATCATGATATTGGAAAATTAATTAACCCCAATGTATTTAATGAAAACCAAAGTTTATCCAGCACTAAAGAAGAAATTAGCGAACATCAAAAAGCCATACTGCTGCGTAAGATAATCTCACATGTCGAAAACGGAATAGAAATCGCAGCAAAAGGCAAAATGCCGGATGAAATTATAGAACTAATCGGACAGCATCATGGAACGAGCATTGCATCATCCTATCAGAAAGAATTAGCACTGACCCATGGAGATACCGAAATTCATAGATATCCCGGGCCGAAACCTTTGACTAAAGAAGCAGGGATTCTAATGATCACCGACAGCTGCGAGGCAAAAGCCCGATCGAGTAAAACACTTTCTGCAAAAACAATACCTTCGATTGTAGAAAGTATAATCCGTGATAAAATTTCAGATGACCAGCTTGAACTGTGCACACTCAGCGATATTGATTTGGGCAAAATTAAAAAATCAATTATCAGTTCACTGGAGAGCATTTACCATAAACGCATTTCATACTAACAAAATTAAAAATGAAGATAAAAATCGACATATTTTGCAATCTCAAAAAATTCAATTATAAGAAATATAATTTTGACAAAATTGCCAGAGATTATTTCGCCGAAAGGGGATTTACAGGCAATTTAGAAATAGAACTGGTTTTCGTAGGAGCAGATAAGATAAAATCCTTAAACCGACAATATCTCAAGAAAGACAGCTCTACGGATGTTTTAAGTTTTCCACTTCAAGAGAAAATACCCAAAAACTTTTCAGGGCTTATCGGCAGTATTATAATATGTCCTGAAATGGCCAATTTAAACATATCCGGCGCCACAGAAACGCTTGAAGAAGAAATTGTTTTCCTGTTTCATCACGGCCTGAACCATTTGGTTGGCATTCATCACTAAAAGGGTTATTATATTATGGAAGGAGCGGAAATTGATTAAAAACGAAGATGTTGTCGTCGGGTTAGATATCGGCACTACTAAAGTTGTTATCGTTGTCGGACAAGTACAGGAGGGTATGGTTCAGATCATTGGCATTGGAAAAGCCCCGAATAGTGGTATGCGCAAGGGCAGTATAGTTGATATAGAAGAAACGGTTAGCGCAATATCTAATGCCCTGGAAGATGCTGAGCGCTCAAGCGGTATGAAGCTTGAATCGTGCTTTTGCTCAATTGAAGGAAACCAGATAAATACAATTAGTTCCAAAGGGGTAATTGCAGTATCCCGTGCTGACGGTGAAATAACAGATCAGGATATAGAACGAGTAACTGAAGCAGCAAAAAGCGTCGCTCTTCCTCCAAATTTTGAAATACTACATATCGTACCGCGATACTTTTCTATAGATGGTCAAGAAGGCGTAAAAGATCCATTGGGGATGAGCGCAATCCGGCTTGAGGTTGAGACACACGTTATCGGTGTAACTGCATCAGTACTCAAAAACCTTGGCAAAACTATTTTACAATCAGGACTGGAAATAGATGGTGTCGTCTTTTCACCGCTTGCCGCCGCTAAGGCAATACTGACAAAAAACCAAAAAGAGCTGGGAGTAATTTTAATTGATATCGGATCCTCAAATACAAATATTGCTGTCTTTGAAGAGAGAACTCTTATCCACAGCAGCGTTCTGCCAATTGGTTCCAATCATATTACCAGCGACATTGCGATTGGTATGAGGACAGATATTGAAGTTGCCGAAAAGATAAAAATTAATGAAGTAACAGCCATGCCGGACCAGGTAAAGGAAAACGAAAAAATTGATCTTTCAAAATACAAGAGAGATGAAAAAGAAAAACCATCCAAGCAATTTGTCTGCCAAGTTACGGAAGCTCGACTTAAAGAATTATTTTCAATGATAAAAGAAAAGCTATCACAAATTGACCGCGACGAGATGCTCCCTGCTGGCGCAGTGCTAACTGGCGGCGGCGCAAAACAGACAGGAATAGTAGAATTTTCAAAGAACTTTCTCAAACTGCCCGTTAAGGTTGGCGCGCCGGTTCTCGAGGTTTCAGGTATTGTTGACAAACTTGACGATCCACGTTACGCTACTGCTATCGGCTTAATGCTTTGGGGTATTGACGAATATGCCAGAGATGATAATAATAAAAAAAGCGTTAATATAAATAGAAAAATAGGAGGGGTCCTCGATAAGGCGAGGGAGATATTTAAGAATTTCATACCCTAAAAATGAATAAAGACGATCTGGAAACATTTGCAACAATCCGCGTAATTGGCGTGGGGGGTTCTGGTAATAATTCTGTAAAAAGAATGATTGACGCAAAATTGCGCGGTGTTGAGTTCATCGCGGTGAATACAGATGCTCAAGCATTAGTCAACAATCCAGCACCCGTGAAGATTCAAATTGGAAAAGAAACTACGAGAGGATTAGGAGCGGGATCTGATGTTGAAATAGGTAAAAAATCCATTGAGGAAAACAAGGATGAAGTTTTTGAAGCCCTTAAGGGATCGGACATGGTCTTTGTTTCATACGGCGCCGGCGGCGGAACCGGAACTGGCGGCGGCCCGACAATTGCCGCAATCTCAAGAGAGTTAGGAGCGTTAACCGTCGGAATTGTCACTAAACCATTTTCCTTCGAAGGTATACGCAGAAAGAAAGTTGCTGACCAAGGAATCGAGGAGTTAAAAACAAATGTTGATACTCTGATCGTAATCCCAAACGACCGTCTCTTGCAGGTCATTGACAAAAAGACTTCGCTAAATGATGCATTTTATGTAGTTGATGATATTTTAAGACAAGGTGTACAAGGCATTTCGGATCTTATTACTTTGCACGGAATTATAAATGTTGACTTTGCCGACGTTAAGACAATTATGGCCAATGCGGGATCGGCGCTAATGGGAATAGGTAGAGGATCGGGAGATAATCGTGCAATAGAAGCAGCCAGAGCAGCAATTGATTCTCCACTGCTTGAACTTTCAATCGACGGCGCGAAAGGGATCCTTTTTAATATTACAGGTGGACCGGACCTTGGAATGTATGAGATCGATGAGGCGGCAAAAGCTATCACGGAAGCAGCGGATCCAGATGCAAATATCATTTTTGGTTCAATTATCGACGAAGCTATGAGCGGCGAGGTGAAAATTACTGTTATCGCTACCGGATTTGAAGAAGAACGCATCGAAAGAAAGCCATCTCTTTCAGGCACGAAATCATCATTTTTTTCAACCCCTTCAAAAGCTTATACGCCGCAACCACAACCACAAGCCCAAGTCGAAGAAGTGGTCGATAATTTTACCCAAGTCGAAGAAGAGGAGAGCGAAGAGATACAACCTGAAGACGAACTTGAGATTCCATCTTTTATTAGACGAAAATTAAAATAAAGCTCTTTTCAAAAGAATAGCGCGGGGTAAATTAGCATAAAAAAAACACTCTAAATTTAGAGTGTTTTTTATTTATACCTAAAAACTTGACAACACAACATATTGTGTTTTTACTATATAAAGTGCACAATATTTAGTATGTTATGCCCAAAATGTAAATTAGATACCGTTTCGGTTATCGATAAAAGAAACGTCGACGCCAGAACAATTAGAAGACGCAGGAAATGTGACAAATGCCTTTATCGATTTTCAACGCTCGAAAATATTGAACCATTAAAAGTGATGGTATCAAAAACAAACGGCAGCGTTGAGGATTACGATCGCCAAAAAGTGGTGAGAGGCATAATGATTGCTGCCAAGGACAGGATTGACAGTGAAAAAATCGAGGATATTGCTGATGGAGCTGAGGTACAAATAGAGAAGATAGGCGACAATATAATTACTTCAAAAATGATAGGAAATATTGTCGCGAGGCTGTTAAGACAAAAAGATGAAGTTGCTTATTTAAGATTCGTAAGTGTTTACAAAAATTTTAGTAGCTTAAGTTCATTCAAAAAGGAATTAGAAAAAATCGAGAAAAATAAATAGGAGGGGTAGTGAGTCTAAGAGCAACCGTTGGAAATTCGGCTAAGAACACTGTTAATGCCAAGACGAGAACAGATAAAAAAGATCAGAAAATAAACGTAGAGGAAAAATTCAACAAAAAACCCGGTAAAAAAACAGGTCTTGCGATAAATAGATATTTCACTAAAGACGGTAAGGATCCTTATGAGAGCGTTGAATACGAAAATAGATCCGCCAAAATTGCTAATCCTGACGGATCGGTTGTTTTCTCACTTGAGAGCGCTGAAGTCCCACGGTCTTGGTCTCAAATGGCAACAGACATTTTAGTCAGCAAATATTTCAGAAAAAAAGGCATTCCCCAATTCGACAAATATGGAAATCCCCTTAAAGATGAAGAAGGAAATATTATGCTCGGTAGCGAAACATCAATTAAGCAGGTCGTGGAACGTTTGGCTAATTGCTGGATGGTTTGGGGAGAAAGATTCAATTATTTCGCTACAAAAGAAGACGCCAAAAACTTTAAAGACGAATCTATCTTTATGCTGCTCAATCAATACGGATCACCAAACTCGCCACAATGGTTTAATACAGGGCTTAACTTGTCCTACGGCATAACAGGCCCGGCGCAGGGACATGCTTATGTAGATCCGAAGACTGAGGAACTCAAAAAATCAAAAGATGCATATACGCGTCCACAACCACATGCGTGCTTCATCCAAAGTGTCAAAGACGACCTTGTCAATCAAGGCGGAATAATGGATCTTATATCAAAAGAAGCGCGAATTTTTAAATATGGCTCGGGAACAGGAACAAATTTTTCTTCACTTCGCGCCGAGGGTGAGTCACTCTCCGGCGGCGGAACATCTTCCGGGACTTTGAGTTGGTTAAGGATATTGGACCGCTCAGCCGGAGCAATAAAATCAGGAGGAACCACAAGACGAGCAGCTAAAATGGTAATTCTCGATATCGACCACCCTGACGTGGAACAATTTATTTGGTGGAAGGCACAAGAAGAAAAAAAAGCAGCTGCTCTGATTGCCGCAGGTTATTCATCGGGGTTAGAAGGCGAAGCATATGAAACCGTATCCGGCCAAAATTCCAACAACACCGTAAGAGTCAACGATGAATTTATGAAAACAGTTGAGGAAGACGGTGATTGGAATTTAATACACAGGACAGACCGAAAAATTGCAAGAGCAGCGAAAGCGCGTGATCTCTGGAAACAAATTGCTCAAGCAGCGTGGCAATGTGCCGATCCGGGCATACAGTTTGACACTACAATAAACGATTGGCATACATGTCCCAAATCCGGTTTAATCCGTGCTTCAAATCCTTGCAGCGAGTTTATGTTCTTGGACGACTCTTCGTGCAACCTGGCATCACTCAACATGGCTAAATTTCTAAATCTCTCAACGGGAGAAATTGAGGTTGAAGCATTCAAACATGCCGTTAGAATCTGGACCATAATTTTGGAAATTTCAATCTTAATGGCGCAATTCCCGAGCGATGAAATCGCGCTTAATAGCTATAAATTTAGGCCTATCGGACTCGGATATGCCAATATGGGTTCGCTTTTTATGCAGCTTGGCATCGCTTATGATTCAAGCGAAGCGCGCGACATAGCTACGGCTATCACAGCGATTATGACCGGTCAAGCCTATAAAACAAGCGCAGAGATTTCCAGCATAATTGGCCCCTTTAAGGAATTTAAAAAGAATAAGCGCGATATGCTAAGGGTCATTAGAAATCATCGTAGAGCCGTCTACAGTGCTCCATCAGAGAGGTTTGAAAAACTCTCAAAAACACCTTACACTATGCGGCAAAAAGAGACACCGTCATATCTTTTAAGAGAAGCAAAGTCTGTTTGGGACGATGCTTTGAAATGGGGTGAGAAATATGGTTATAGAAATGCACAAGTCACCCTTATTGCGCCAACTGGCACTATTGGATTGGTTATGGATTGCGACACGACTGGAATCGAACCTGACTATGCATTAGTCAAACTAAAAAAATTGATTGGGGGAGGATACTTTAAAATTGCCAATCAGTCAGTTTCGCAAGCTCTTAGACAATTAAATTACACCGATTCTCAAATTAGTGAAATAATCCGATATATGATCGGAACAGGATCACTAAAAAACTCTTCTGCTATTAACGAAGAAGCACTGCAAGAAAAGGGTTTTTCACAAGAGCATATCAATAAAATTAATTCCTCTCTAAAGGCCGCTTTTGATATTAATTTCGCATTCACAAGATTATCTGTCGGCGATCCAACCCTTGATGAGCTAAAAATCCCAAAAGAAAAATACGCGAGCGAAGATTTTAATCTCTTGCAAGAGATTGGATTCAGCGAAGATGAAATCTCGTTAGCCAACCGAGAAATTTGTGGCACAATGACTATTGAAGGCGCACCGCACTTAAAAGAAGAACATTATGCTATTTTTGATTGCGCTACAAAATGCGGTTCTATTGGGCAAAGATCTATCAGCTATATGGGGCATATCTTGATGATGTCTGCCGTTCAGCCTTTTCTCTCGGGCGCAATCTCAAAAACGATTAATCTCCCAAGCGAGATTACCGTCCAAGATCTTGAAGATATCCACACTGAGTCGTGGAAACTGGGTACCAAGGCAATCGCAATTTATAGAGACGGTTCGAAGATCACTCAGCCCCTTAATACAAAAACCGACCAAAAACAAAAAGTTAACTCGAGTGAAGAAGATGAAATAGGAAAATATATTATTGAATATCGTCCGGTAAGAAAACCTTTGCCTAAAGAAAGGCAATCTATCACGAGAAAAGTTAAAATCTCGGGCCATAAAATGTTTTTAACGGTAGGATTGTATCCTGACGGAAAACCTGGTGAATTATTTATTACCATGAGCCAGCAGGGAAGCTTTGCCTCGGGAATGGCAGACTCATTTGCCAGAATGGTTTCTATTGGCCTGCAATATGGCGTTCCGGTCGATATGATAATTAGGCAGTTGCGACATATGAGATTTGCCCCAATGGGTTACACCGGAGATTCCGATATAACTTTCGCATCTTCGATATCAGACTATATTGCCCAGTGGCTGAAGCAGACCTTCGCCGAGGGTGGCACCGCCAAGATAAAACTCCCTTTATATGAAACAAAACCTGACACTAAAATCGAGATGGAAAGTACCGACGAGAACTACGACGAAGAACCCGATATCACTTCCAGGGAAGCCGATCTCTCATTAAACACAATTTCCAATAAAGAACTCGGATATACCGGTGAAACTTGTCCGGAGTGCGGTTCTGAGGCAATGGTTCAAAATGGCAATTGCCAAAAATGCCTAAACTGCGGTGCAACAACCGGCTGCAGCTAACCAATATGGGGAAAAAAGGACAAACAATCATATTTTATGGTCATGGAAAAGGAAAAACTTCCGCTGCCATTGGCACAGCCATAAGATCCATTCAAGCCGGCAGAAAAGTTGCATTCCTGCAATTTATCAAAGGTAATTGGATTACTAATGAAGAAAAATTTCTCTCAAGGCAAGATAATATCAAATTCGTAAAGTTTGGAGCAGGATTTGTGAGAAACAAGAAGTCAATAAAACATAAAAAGGCATTCTTGAAAGGAATCGGGAGAGCGGTCGAAATATTAGAGAACAATAAATACGACTTAGTTGTACTCGACGAGATTTTAACCGGCCTCGAATTAGGGCTGATTAGCAGCCGAGAGATTGAACTCCTCCTATCTAAAAAACCACTTGCTCTCGACTTAGTTTTAACCGGAAGAAAGGCAACAAAAAAAATAGTGGAGTTGTCCGATACTGCATCCGAAATCAAAAAAATAAAACATATCTTTGACAATAAAGTGCTTGCAAAAAAAGGGCTTGATTTCTAATATGATAGAATATAATAGATGGTAAAAATATTTCCCTTAATATTGATTGGTGTTTTGTTTTTTTCGGGTTGTACAGCGCGCACGAGCACAAATGCAACACCTACCCCGTCAGCTGAAACAAATGGGGTTGCGCCCGCATTGGGCGAAAAATCAAACCGGGTTGATATTACTGACCCAATAATCAATATGTTGAAAGAGAATTCCAGCACGAGTGGAGGAAATTTGACCGAAGGGGCTAATATTAATCAAGCCACTATCAACGACGAAATCGGGCAAAGCGCAATTTTCAGAAAGGATTATCAATATGAAATTAGCGGCATAATTAAAATAACCGCCGTCGACAAATTATCTATTGAAGATTTTAATTACAATGGCAGCTGCGGCATGGTCTCAATGATTTTAGTTAATTCTGTAGACAAAAATGCGGCAATTACCACCGTCAAACAATATCCGGACCGAGTTACAAATGATAATTTTGTTTACACTCTGCCCGAGGGCGTAGACCTACTTCAATTCAACGCGGTGTCTATATTTTGCAGCGCGCGAAATAAATCTGTTATCTCAACCAGTTTCCGATAGTTGCTCAAAATTAAAAAGGTACTATAATGCAAAAGCAAGAGATTTTATGAAATCAAAACTTTTAATTTTAACCTGTATTTGCTTGATAGTCGCAGGCCTGCGACTGCTTCCGCATATGGCAAATTTCACACCGGTTGGAGCATTTGCGATTTTCGCGGCAAGCAAACTTAAGAGCAAGTACACGCCGCTATTTGTGTTCGGATCTTTGTTTGTATCAGACATAATCTTGGGACTTAGTTATATTAATCTCTTTGTATACATCGGCTTTGCCATATACTATTTGCTCGGCATAAACATAAATAATTATAAATCTCTTATTGCTAATTCTATTTTGGCATCAATACTGTTTTTTGCAATTACAAACTTTGGCTCTTGGATTGGGCCCTGGTATCCACATACATTAAACGGTTTAATCGACTGCTTTGTAAAGGCAATTCCTTTCTACAGAGGAACTATTTTAGGTGACTTATTTTACATCGGCGCTTTCTTCGGCGCTTATGAATTAGTAAGATTTTATAACTTACGAGTCAGAAAACCAATAACATTAAGGAAGGAGTAATATGTCTCTTGAGATCACTGGTGATAAGTTCGACGAGGTCGTCCTAAAATCCGATCTGCCTGTTTTGGCCGATTTTTATGCAAATTGGTGCGGACCGTGCCAGCAAATTGCCCCAATTTTAGAGGAATTATCAGATGAAATGAAAAATAAAATTAAAATTGTCAAAATCGATGTTGAGAAAAATCCGGTTCTTGCTAACAAGTTTCAGGTTATGGCAATCCCGACAATGTTTATCTTCAAAGACGGCAAGCCCGCCAAAACCATTCAAGGATTTTCCACTAAAGAAACGCTAAAAAAAGAAATAAAGGATGTCATTTAACAAACTGCTCGCGGGATTAAATAAAAAACAGCTTGAATCAGTCAAATTTGACACCGGGCCTGTTCTTATAATTGCGGGAGCAGGAACAGGCAAGACTACCGTTATAACTCAGAGAATTGCGCATCTTATCTCTCAAAAACGAGCTAAACCTGAGGAAATTCTCGCTCTAACTTTTACCGAAAAAGCCGCCGCAGAAATGGAAGAAAGGGTAGATTTATTGGTACCTTACGGCTATGTGGATACTTGGATCATGACATTCCACGCCTTTGGCGATAGAATCCTGCGGGAAAATTTTATCGAGGCCGGACTGGGAACAAATTATGAAGTTATAGGAGATATCGAGAGCTCAATTATAATCAAAAGTATCTTACCAGAACTCGGACTAAAACATCTCTATAACAGTTCCAACGAGACAAAATATATTCCCGATATCTTAAATTTCATTCACGAGTTGCAAAATGAAGCAATCAGCGCTAAGCAGTTCGCCCTGCAAATCAAAAAAATCAGGTTTGTTAACAAGCTCGAGAGTGAAAAATATTTTGAACTCTCTGAAATATATGAGG
>PEZV01000006.1:21189-29874 GCA_002778735.1 Candidatus Berkelbacteria bacterium CG10_big_fil_rev_8_21_14_0_10_41_12
TAAAATCCTATCAGCAGCAATTTAAATACATTCTTGTTGACGAGTTTCAAGACACCAATATTGCTCAAAACATTCTGCTTAACCTAATTAGCGCAAGCAAAAAAAATATTATGGTAGTGGGAGATGACGATCAGGCAATTTACGCTTGGCGCGGGGCAGCAGTCGAGAACATAATCGATTTTAGAAAAAAATATTCCGAAGCCAAAATAATTGTCCTTAATGCCAACTACCGTTCCAGCACGCAGATTTTAGATTGCGCCCACAAACTAATACAAAACAACAACCCTAATCGCCTCGAACAAATTGAAAAAATCGACAAGAAATTAACTGCACAAAAGTCAGGACCAATGCCTGAATACATTCACTGTGACAATAGCTTCACCGAAGCTTCAAAAATTGTGCAAACCATCAAGAAACAAGTTGGGCGTGGGCGAAAATACAGCGACTTTGCAGTTTTATTTAGAGCCAGAGCACACACGCACGAGATAATTACTACTTTACAATCGGAGAGAATACCATTCAAATTTCCTGACTCGACGGGACTTTATGATAGAAGTGAAATAAGATTGATTAATTCGTTTCTGCAAATATTAACCGATAGTGAAGATTCTATTAGTTTATTCTACCTCGCAACAAGCGAAATCTACGGTATTGACGGATCATTGCTTATTCCCGAATTAAGTTACGCGAGAAGAAAAAATATCAGTCTTTGGGAGGCATTGACCCAGTATGGCTACAATAATCTCTTGCGCAACAATAGCAAAATCGAAAAACTAATTTCGGATGTGAATAAATACCGCAACGAGATTAATAAACTAAACGCGGGGCAGGTCATCCACAAATTTCTAACCGAAACGGGATATCTGAAAAATCTTATTAAAATAAGCGAAAGCGACGCTCAAGCGGCAATTGCAATAGAGAATATCTCCAGCTATTTTAACAAGATAAAACAATTTTTAGCCCTAAATCCGGAAACAAAAACACTTGAGTTTGTAAAAGATTTGAAGTTAATAAGGGAGAGCGGCGAAAATCCGTCAATTGCCAAGATTGATCCGGACATAGACGCGGTCAATCTTATGACGGCGCATAGCTCAAAAGGATTAGAATTTCCAGTCGTGTTCTTAATCAGCTTGACTGATGATCGCTTCCCAACGAGACGAAGGTCCAATGCTTTTGAGATCCCAGAGAATATCCGATCGAGAAAAAAACTCGAGGATTATCATATACAAGAAGAAAGAAGATTGTTTTACGTTGGTTTAACACGAGCGAAAGATGAAGTTTATTTACTTAGTTCAGATTTCTACGAAGGTAATACACGCCGAAAAAAAATATCGCCCTTTATTGTCGAATCTCTTGGATCAAGCGTCTCTAAAACAGTTAATTTCAAACTTGCCGATGATGAAAAATTATCGCTGTTTGATACGAGCAATATTAACGCTAAGTTAGAGCAAAAATTTTTCCGAAGAAAATTTCCGACCTTGAACCCTCATCAAATTGATGATTATTTAACTTGTCCCAAAAAATTTGAATACATTCACATTTTCGAAATTCGCATCATCGCCAACCCGGCCGTGTCGTTCGGCACTGCTATCCATAGTGCTCTCTCGTATTATTTCAAAAATACAAAAGAGGGGATTCGTATTAGTTTTGAGGATCTTATCAAACAATATGAAAAATCTTGGAACAGCGAGGGATTTGAAACACGCGAAGCGGAAGAGAGAAGAAAAAAAGAGGGGATTCAAATACTTAAAAAATCTTACTTTGACGAAGCAAAAAATCCGACTGAAGTTATTGCTATTGAAAAACCTTTTGTATTTGATTTCGATGGCATAAAAATACGTGGGCGATTTGATATGATCGCGCGCAGCGGCAAACAAGACAAAATTATTGATTTTAAAACTTCGTCAATCGAAAATGTCGAGAAAGCCAATAAAAGAACCAGGGATTCCACCCAGATGAAGCTCTATGCGCTTGCGATTAAAAAAATCGAAGGGAAGTTGCCAAAGGTAAATTTGCACTTTGTCGCCTCCAATACGATAGGGGAGTATGAATTCTCCAAATCTGACTTGGAAAAAGTCGAGGAAACCGTAAGACGAGTCTTGGACGGACTAAAACATGAAAATTTTAAGGCAACACCAGGATATAACGAATGCCGCTGGTGCGCCTATAAAAATATTTGCCCTTATAAAATTAAAGGGGCTTGAACTCAAAATATTGATTTTTAGAAAAAAAGATATACGATACTGTTAACTCTCAGCCGCAATAAATACCTGATAGGAGGAAGCACGTTGCTAACGCTAAGTATAGTCGCGATGGGTGAAGTCGTCGTAGACGGACAGTACTTCCTGGCCTGCCAAATCATGTCAGCCATGAAGCCGCTCGCCCCAACCGTGTTCACGATAGGGCACAGCTCTATCGGCAGGTCCTTCCGGGCGCTGGTCATTCCGAGACGCGACCCGTCAGATGGCGTGTGGCTATTCGTCGAGTCCAGCAGTAACGCCAACGTCTTCTATCTCGCCACTGCATCATTGCATAACGCCACCATGGGCGACGGCTGGAAGGTCACCAGCTGCAATTTCATCGAGAACCAAAGAGACAAGGGGCTCGCGGATAAGCTGACCAAGGCAGTTGGGGAGTTTATCCCAGAGATTTCTTCAACAGCCGTCGCAGAATGAGAGCACACAGGGCCTCGTTTATCTCGCTTAGCGGGGTAAGCGGGGCCCTCCGCCATTATTTCAAAAGCCATTATCACTGTTATAATAAGCTCATGACAATCAAAAGGATAATTTTTGCGCTCGTGGCATTGTTCATATTTAGCATCTCGCCAAAAGCCGCTCATGCCCAAAATTACAGTTATTCGCTCTCCTCTTTTGACTCAAATATCACTATTAACAAAGATTCCTCGGTCAATGTTGAAGAAATGATTGTCGCAAACTTTGCCGTGCCAAAACACGGAATTTATAGAACCATTCCAATTAAATATAAGGATTCGAGCGGTCAAAATCTTGATATTAGATTTTCTCTTAAATCTGTTACCGATGGGTCAAATAATGCGCTACGGTATTCGACCAGCAAATCCGGCAATGATATAACGATTAAAATAGGCGACCCCAACCAAACCGTAACCGGCACTAACACCTATAAAATAAAATACAGTGTCAATCGCGTCATTACCCGATTTTCCGATCACGACGAACTCTACTGGAACGTCAATGGCAATGGTTGGGACACCATCATTGACAGGATCTCGACC
This sequence comes from Candidatus Berkelbacteria bacterium CG10_big_fil_rev_8_21_14_0_10_41_12, assembly GCA_002778735.1. Taxonomy (GTDB): domain Bacteria; phylum Patescibacteriota; class UBA1384; order UBA1384; family 1-14-0-10-41-12; genus 1-14-0-10-41-12. The sequence continues at coordinate 24,443 of PEZV01000006.1, forward strand.
ACTGTATCATTTACTTTCGACTCGCCGTTTGAAAATATCCAAAAAACGGGATTTGTCGGGACCTTCGGATCGCAAAATGAAAATATTAATATTGCGCAAACCGGCAAATCGATACAATATACGACCAAGAACCGACTATCCGAAGGCGAGGGAATGACAATCGTATTTGGCTTTCCCAAAGACTACGTAAAAGCTCCCGGCATATTCCAAAAAACCGTTTGGGCAATGCAAGATAATATCTTTTATTTCCTGCCACTTCTTGTTGCTGCCATTATGCTTTATCTGCTTTTTAAAAAAGGTCGGGATCCGAAAGGGCGACAGACAATCGCACCAGAATTTGAAATTCCTGACGACTTATCTCCATCTGAAGTTGCCACAATTCTGAAAGAAAGGATAACAAATAATGATATTTCCGCAGAAATTATTGCTCTCGCAACGAAAGGATATTTAAAGATTTTAGAGCCCAAAAAGAACAAATTTTACCTTGAAAAAACATCCGAAAGCAAAAAACTAAACGCACTACAGAAAAGTCTCCTAGGCGCGATTTTCCAAGATGCTGATAAGGTTGAAATCTCAAAAATTGACAATTTGTACCAAATTATCAGCGCTCAAAAGTCAGCTCTTTATTTAAAAATAACAAAAAATGGCTATTTTCCCCAAAATCCTAATCTTGTGAGAATAACATATTTCGGCCTTGCTGGAGGAGTTGCGGTCCTTGGATTCTTTATTTTCACATTAGACTCGAATCCGTCAGTTATCGTTGGCTTTATTTTCTCAGCTATTATTATTGCAATTGTCGGTAATTTTATGCCTCGCAAAACAGATAAGGGAGCAGAAACGGCACGCAAGATTAAAGGGCTGAAACTCTACTTGAAAACCGCCGAGAGGTACCGCCTCAAATTTGAAGAGGATGAAAGAATATTTGAGAAATTTTTACCTTTTGCCATGGTTTTAGGCGTTGTCGAATACTGGGCTAAAGCGTTTAAGGGAATTTATAATAAAGCTCCGGACTGGTATGATGGATACTACTCAAATAATTTTGTGCCGCTTTATTTTGCCACTCATTTATCCAATTCAACAGCAAATGCCCTCAGCGCTAAAATGTCGCCACCTGCATCAAGAGGCGGATCGGGTTTTGGGGGTGGGGGATTCTCCGGCGGCGGATTCGGCGGTGGGGGAGGCGGAAGTTGGTAAAACCCGGTAAATACAAACACTACAGAAACAAACTTTATCGGGTAGTTGGGATCGCGTTTGACAGAGACACATTGGAAGAATTTATAATTTATGCTCAGCTCTACGAAACAGCTAAACACAAAAAAGGAACTCTTTGGATACGCCCTAAGAGAGAGTTTGAGAGCTTTGTCAACATCAATGGAAAGAAAATCAAGAGATTCAAATTTTTAGAAGCTTGACTTATACCACTTCATTGAAAGTGAATTTAGCACCACGCTAACTGACGAAAATGCCATAGCGGCAGCAGCGATAGAAGGATTGAGCTGAAAACCAAAAAGAGGATACAAGATACCGGCGGCAATTGGAATGCCGGCAACATTATAGAAAAAAGCCCAAAATAGGTTTTGTTTTATCTTTCTAAGCGTAAAGCTTGAAAGGTCAATTGATTTAATAACATCGCGCAGGTCGTCTTTAACCAACACTATTTCGCCAGATTCAAGCGCAATATCCGATCCGGAACCAAGGGCAATACCAAGATCTGATTGCGCTAATGCCGGTGCATCATTGATCCCATCACCAACCATGGCAACTATTGGTTTCAAACCCGAACCTTCAAGTTCTAATTTCCAATTTCCGATTAACCTCCAATTTTCAACCTTTGAAGAATCAAACCTGCCCGCTTGAATCATTTTAATAACATCCGCCTTTTCACTTGGCAACACTTCAGCAGCAATTAAACCCACACCTAACTTTTTGGCAATTGCGCTGGCAACCCGTTCGTTATCGCCAGTAATAATCGCAATTTTTTTGCCCATTTTACCAAGAGTTTCAATTGCCGATTTTGCGCTTTCCTTAAGAGTATCCGCCACCGCAATAATTCCCAAAACATCTTTTTCTTGGGCCACAAGCATTACCGTTTTACCTTCAACTTCGAGTTTTTGCATCCGTTTTTCGACTGCCTCATCAATAACAATGCCTAATTCGCTAATTAATTTTCTCGTACCCAGATAGATTTTTTTGCCGGACATGCTTGCCTCTACGCCCTTTCCCGGAATCGCCTGAAATCTCTCAACACGAAGAAGTGATATTTTTTTATCTTGAGCATAGCTGACAATTGACTGCGCAAGCGGATGCTCCGAATTTTTCTCAACAGACGCCGCGATTTTTACCAGATCGCTCTGGCCAAATTTTTTACCGCTACTTTCCATCCTTCCGCTTACTACCACATCTGTGACAGAAGGCTTTCCAACGGTCAATGTTCCTGTTTTATCGAAAATTACAACTGAAACTCGGCGGGCAATCTCCAAAGCTTTTGACGATTTAATCAAAATTCCACTTTCAGCGCCAAGACCCGTGCCCATCATTATTGCCGTTGGCGTTGCAAGACCAAGCGCACAAGGACAAGCGATTATCAAAACCGCAACAAAAGAGGTTAGGGCAAAGGGAAAAGTCGCGCCAGCGACAAGCCAAACAATCAATGCAAGGGTTGCAATACCCAAAACAGTTGGAACAAAATAAAACGAAACCTTATCGGCTAAAAGCTGAATCGGCGCTTTAGATCCAAGCGCTTCTTCAACCACTTTTATAATTTGAGACAACATCATATCTTTTCCGATTCGCTTAGCCACAAAAACTATTCTTCCCGTTTGATTTACCGTTCCGCCGATAACTTCATCACCTTTATTTTTTTCAACAGGAATACTCTCGCCGGTTATCATTTTTTCATCTACCGCCGTATAGCCGTCAACAACCATTCCATCAACGGGAATCTTTTCACCGGGCTTCACAACCAGCTTGTCACCAACCTTAAGTTCAACAATAGAAATTTCAACTTCTTTTCCATTTCGTATTATTCTTGCTTTGCTCGGTTGGAGGCCGATCAGCTTTTTAATTGCCTGACTTGCCCGACCTTTAGTCAATGCCTCAAGATATTTGCCGAGAGTAATAAATATTAAGATAAAAACTGCGCTTTCAAAATATATGTGTGCCGAGCTAATTTGTCCTCTTGCGATCCCAACTATAGTAATAACCAGAGAATAGAAATACGCAGTGGCTGTGCCGAGAAAAATTAGTGAGTCCATGTTGGGCGCAAACCTAAAGAGATCCTTAGCACCGGTTGTCCAAATTTCAATTGAGTTAACAATAACCGCCGTCGCTAATATAAATTGGATATAGACACCATAGGTTTCGAAAAAATCTGGTACTGGCAGGCCAATCATCTTTCCCATAACCATATAAATAATCGGAAAACCTAGAACAAGCGAAGTTATAAAACGATTTCTCAGTTTTTTGACTTCATCAGGAGCTTCCGCTTCGTCATGGTGATGAGAATGTTCTCCCATGTGCTCATCTTCGGCTTTTGCTTTATAGCCAACGGTTTCAATATGTTTTTGGACTTGCTCAACCGATGTTTTGTCCATATCAAATTCAACAGTCACTTTTTCTGTGGCAAAATTTACATTGGCAGAAATAATGCCTGGCTGCTTGCGCAAAAACATCTCTATATTAACCGCGCAAGATGCGCAACTCATACCGAATACTCTTAAAATTATTTTGTGCGTCATTTTGCACCTCCACCACATCCGCAACCCGATGCACCCGAAGGCACAATACTGGAAGAGCCAGCCGCATCGGCAACACCCACACCGGCCGTTAAACCATTTGAACCCAAGTTTGACTTAGGTGAATTAGATGAAGAGGAATTGTCTGCCACTACTTCAATCGTGCCTGAAACCATACCCATCCAACAGCTAAATTTATACTTTCCCGGCTTTGACGGGGTAAATTCCTTTACGCTCGTTTGTCCGTTGGTAAGCGCAATAGAATCAGAAAAAAGCCCCTTTGAAATTATGGCGTTAGTGCACCCGCTGGTGCCATTGTCTTTAATCTCCCATCTAACAGGAATTTCTGCGCGTACCTTTATCGTATCGGGAGTATAACGAAGAGATGTGGCTTCCATTTTAACAACTTGTTTGCCATCAACGATCGGAGGTAAATCACCCTCGGATGCAGCTACGCCTTGACCCGATGAAGATGCAGGGGCTGAATTAACTTTTAGATCGTTCAAACTCGGCAAGCCAAGAATATTCATTTGCGAATTGATATTGAACAGAGCAAAAAAGACAACTATTGTGCCGGCAACGCGCAAAAATTTAGCAGAGGATTCGGCGCTGGACAGAAATTTTACGCTTGAAAATCCTATAACTGCCAACATAGGTAAGGTACCAAGAGCAAAAGTAAGCATAATTAAAGACCCTTGCCAGAAACTGCCGGAGATCAGAGCCAGAGACTGGGCGGTAATAGTGAACCCGCACGGCAGAAAGAAGGTAAGTGCTCCCAGAATCGAAGGCATATATTTACCTTTGAAATGCGACTCATCAGCAATATACCGTGTCAAACCTTTGGGGGCGCTAATCTGAAATTTTTGCAGCGCTTTTACTCCCAGCATTTGAAGACCCAGTAAAATCATCACGGCAGAGATTATTACCACAAGAATAGAGAAGGTAGTGGGAGAAAGTTTGAAAGTGCTGCCAAGTAACCCAAACAACCCCCCCAAGCAAAGCGTAAGATACCAATCGCCCGATACTAAATAACAAATGCGGCTCAAGTTTTTTTACAGTTGAGCTTTCATGTGAGTAGAGCTGCGCCCATTGTTTGCTCATCGAGAGAACAAGCCCACCGACTAATGCAGCACAACTTGAAATTCCCGCCAAAAGACCAAAAACAAAGAAAGTGGGCAGTGATGAGGAGGAAGTAACACTGACAAGTGTGGCAAGACGCGTTCTTGGAATTATAACAAAAAGCGCAATTACGATTAAAATCGGCCAGATATATGCCGTCCAAGAACTATTTTTTTCACTCTCGGCTTCGTTCTGTTTTGGAAGATGATTAAAAAACGTATAGCCAAGACGCGAAAAGATATGATTCAACTTGCCGATATTTGGTAATTCATGTTCATATTCGACAACTGCAGTTCCTGACTGGATTGAAACCTCTACGGATTTAATACTATTGAACGAAAGCAGTTTTTTCTCTATTACCACCTCGCAAGATGCGCAGTGCATTCCGCGAATATAATATATATGTTCTTCGATTTGCCCCATTTTTTCTCTCCTTATTTATTGTAGAGTTTTGTTACTTTAAGGATTTCATCAATCATTTCCTGCTTGCGATTTTCGTTTTTCGAGTTCATCGCCTTTTTAAAACAAGTATTTAAGTGACTTTGCATCAAGGTCACTTAAATACTTGTTTAAAAAAGG
>PEZV01000016.1 GCA_002778735.1 Candidatus Berkelbacteria bacterium CG10_big_fil_rev_8_21_14_0_10_41_12
AAATCACGCTGTAAATAAACTTTGGTGGACCGACGGGGATTTGAACCCCGGACCCCTTCCATGCCATGGAAGTGCTCTACCAGCTGAGCTACCGGCCCGAAACAGAAGTTAGAAGGTAGAGGGTAAAGGTTGGAGAATACTAAATACCCCATTATATTTTACAGTTTTTTACCAGTTTCTTCAAGTTTAATTTAACTAATTAAACTATTGTCGTAATAGTTTTCTGTTTTTAGACCCATTAGATGAGTAAGCGTATTAGCAATGTTAGACAATCGTCCGTGAGTTATGCTGTTAATTTTGATTTTAGGGTTTAGTATTATAAATGGTACTGGATTTGTGGTGTGTTCAGTATCAATATCTCCGGTAATAGGATTAATCATTTGCTCGGCATTTCCGTGATCGGCAGTTATAGCAACTGCGAGATTATTTAAGGTGGCTTTTTCGATAATCTCTTTCAAATTCTTATCTAAAAATTCGATGGCCTTGACGACCGCTTGGAAATTACCCGTGTGTCCCACCATATCAGCGTTGGCATAGTTCACAAGAATAAAAGAATATTTGTTCTGTTCTATTCGCTCGATGACGCCTTTTGTTATTTCAAAAGAGGACATTTCAGGTTTGAGGTCGTATGTTTTTACTTTTGGGGATGGAACCATAACCCTATCTTCGCCTGGAAATGGATCTTCTCTATTTCCATTGAAAAAATATGTTACGTGTGGGTATTTTTCCGTTTCGGCAGCATGGAGTTGTTTTAATCCGTTGTTAGATATCATTTGAGCAAACGGAGATTTAATTTGTTTTGGCTCAAAAGCAGAAGAGATTTTGTTTTTAACTCCATCGTGCGAAATGCCGTACGGGACAAATGTTAAGAAATTTAGATTAAGTTTTTGTGTTTTAAATTTGTCGAAATCAGGATTTGTTAATGATTCTGTTAGTTCACGCGCTCTGTCTGATCTAAAATTAAAAAAGATTACATTATCGCCGTCTTTTATCAAATCACCTTTGGCGGTGGTAAAAGTGCAAGGGTCGATAAATTCATCCGTTTTACCGTTTCTATATTCGTAAGAAATTGCTTCGAGAGGTGTCTTAAATCTTGTCCCAGTACCATTAGTAAATAAATTATAAGCTTTTTCGATTCTCTCCCATCTGTTATCGCGATCCATAGCATAAAATCTCCCAATCAGTGAAACAGTCTTTCCGGTATTTAGTTTTCTCGTTAAAAAATTCAATTTAGTCAGGTACTCAATTGCACTCATTGTGTCGGAATCACGGCCATCGGTAATTGCATGGATTTTCACATCCGGCAGGTTATTGTCATGGCATAATTTGATTAGGGCAAAAAGGTGATTTATATGCGAGTGGACGCCGCCATCGGATACTAAACCGATTAAGTGAAGTGTCACTTTTCTGTTTCTTGAGTCAATAATAGCATTGAGTAAATGTTCGTTGGTATAAAAAGAGCCATCGGCTATTGATTTATTTATAATTGTAATATCTTGGTTGATTATTCTGCCTGCCCCAATATTCGTATGGCCTACTTCGGAATTACCCATTTCATGTCCCGGAAGCCCTACGAATCTTCCCGATGCCATCAATTCTGTTTTAATTCCCTGACGCCATATTTTGTTATAAGTAGGTGTTTGCGCAGATGAAATTGCATTGCCACCCCACGGTTGCGCAATTCCCCATCCGTCGAGGATTATTAGCAGCAAGGGATTAACTCGGTTCATGATAGTGAATCTATTAAACTAACTCCGCCCATTTGGTTTGGTTTTTCTATTTCAAGGATATCTAATATCGTCGGAGCAATGTCTGCCAATATAGCATTTGGTTCCATACGATAAAGATCATTCTTGGTAGTAGATGTTTTATTATTTTGGGAAATATAGATTAAAGGAACCGGGTTGATGGAGTGTTCTTTGTCTGGCCCTTTAGTGAGCTCAGATATCATGACTTCGCAATTACCGTGATCGGCAGTGATCAATACATCATAATTATTAATCCTAAAACTATTAATAAGGTCTTTCAGTTTTTCATCTAAAAACTCGATTGCCATAACCGTTTCTTTGATCTTTCCGGTATGTCCCAACATATCCGGATTAGCGTAGTTCATCAGAATGAAATCATATCCTTTTTGGGAAGCAATAATCGCATTGTCTGTTATCGCCTGTGCGCTCATCTCTGGGGCTTGATCATATGTCTCCACTTTAGGGGAGGGGATAAGTTTGTAGGTTTCCTCTTTAGTAGGTTCTCGACGTCCATTGTTGAAGAAATATGTAATATGCGCAAATTTTTCAGTTTCCGCAATTCTGAATTGAATTTTAGAAGACTCATTTAGCGCGTCAGGAAGATTAATTTTAGGAAGGCTTTGGTCGGATAAATCGTTAGCGTCAAACAATACTTTTATCGGAATATTGTCTTCGTAGTTAACCAAGCTGAAATATTCTAAATTTCTAAAGCGCTTCTCTATGTCGAAGGAGTTAAAGTTAGGATCACAGAAAGATTTTACTAACTGAATGATTCGATCCGATCTATAATTTAAAAATAATATTTTATCGTTATCTGACATTCCGCCATAGTGCGCGCTGCTTGCGGGGATAATAAATTCGTCAGTTTTAGAATTATCGTAAGATTGTTTTATAAATTCCGCCGGATCGTTGAATTTGGTCTCGCTTTCGCCTTTGGCGATTGTGTCGTATGCCTTTTTTGTCCTTTGCCAGCGTTTATCACGATCCATAGCATAAAATCTTCCCGCGATGGTTGCTATATAGACATTGTCCGTCTTTAAGGCATTAATCTTGTCAATGTATTTTTGAGCAGCTTTTTCCTGTGTATCTCTTCCGTCTGAAATAAAATGGATAAAAATTCTAACACCAGCGTTCCTAAATTTCTCTATAAATGTAATTAGGTGATTAATATGAGAGTGTACTCCGCCGTCCGAAACAAGCCCAATCAGATGTAAGTCGTGCAAGTTGTTAGTAAGATTCTTGAATCTTTCCGAATGGAAGAAATTACCAGATTTCAATGATTCATTGATTAAAACAAGATTTTGAGTTACAACACTTCCCTTGCCGATATTAGAGTGGCCAACTTCCGAGTTACCATATTCTCCCCACGGAAGACCCACTTCTTCTGAAGATGCTTTCAAAAGCGTTTTGGGACAGTTTTTATATAATTCATCAAGAAAAGGAGTATTAGCTAAAAGCGGTGCATTGCCAACTTCGCTGGGCAGTATTCCAAATCCGTCAAGAACAATAAGAGCAACTTTTTTCTTCATCGTGATAGTAATTCCTCGATTCTTATTAGTCTGTTGTATTTTGATGTTCTGTCGGTTCTGGATGGTGCACCGGATTTTATAAATTCTGCTCCAATTCCAACCGCAAGATCTGATATTGTAGTATCTTCTGTCTCACCGCTTCTATGGGAAACAACCAAAGACCAGTTATTTTCTTTCGCGAGTTTAGCAAAATCAAGTGTTTCAGTCATTGTCCCAACTTGGTTTGGTTTGACTACAACAGCATTTGCCGCTTTCTTACTAATAGCTTCCTCAAGCCTCTTAGGATTGGTTATTACTAAATCGTCAGCAACAATCCTTAACTGTGTACCGAGTCTTGCTGTAATTTGAGACCAGGCCTGAAAATCATCTTCTTCGGCGGGATCCTCATAGGAAAGGATCGGGTATGTATTAGCTATTCTTTCAAGATCAAATTCTGGCGGAATTATACCGGCAAAATCTAAACTGATTTTTACCCCCTTAAATTGCGATAGAATCTTTAGAGCTTCTTCATCAGATGCAAGCGATGGGGCAAATCCTCCTTCATCTCCAATCGCCGAATTTAGCCCCATATTTTTAAGTGAATTTTTCAACAGATGAAAAATTTCAGATCCTATCCTTAGTTTTTCCCTAAAAAGTGAATTGGTTATTGGCACTACCATATATTCTTGAACCTTTAAATTATTATCAGCGTGAGCTGCACCTTCGATTAAATTAAACATTGGGGTGGGCAAAGTGAATTTGTTATTCTGAAATATTTTTCCAATATGTTGGAATAACGGTAAATTTAGCTCTTGTGCTGCGCATTTTAAAGTGGCGATGGAAATTGGTAATATGCTATTTGCGCCAAGCTTTGTCTTGTATTCGGTTCCATCAAGTCCAATCATTAATTCGTCTATTGCTCTTTGCTCAGTGACATTTTTGCCTATCAAAGCGGGCGAGAGCACATTTTTAATATTATCAATTGCTTTGAGAACTCCCATTCCGTTGAATCTTGCAGGGTCTTTATCTCTTAACTCCAATGCCTCGTGTTCGCCGGTGGAGGCGCCGCTTGGCACGGAAGCGATTGATGATGTTCTGTCAGTTAAAATTTCAACTTCTACGGTTGGATTTCCTCTCGAATCTAATATTTCACGAGCTCGAATGCTTTTAATATTTCCCATACCCCTCCTTTTAATACGCTACCGCTTAATACGCTACCGCGACAATTTTTTTATCGTTTGAACAGTTATTTCCTTACTGTCCTCGACTGCCGGTTGACCAAAAGGTACCACACCTCTTAGTAATGCACTGTAAAAAGCCATTAGATGCCAGAATCCTAAAAATTTTCCTATCTCCGTTTCATTAATTTCCTCAAGTTCGATTGTGAAATTTGGAATCTTTTTATTATCCGCATCAGTTTTAGTTCCGATATATTCGGCAAAAAGCGCGTCGCGATATTTGATTTTGTCAACGATTTTTAATTCTTCACTCCTGATGTTTATGTCCTTAAAATCTTCAGGAACACTCATTTCTAAATTGTTACTGCCTTTATAAATAATAAATATTGCAGTTACATTTCTTTTTCCGCCGAAAAAACGCTGATTAGTATGGTGCTGAGATTCGGGGGCGAGAGCAGCATAATATGTTTGACCTTGGCTGTCTTTACAGACGCTTTCATGCATTAACTGAACTATAAGGTTTTGAAAACCCATCAAGTAATAGCTATATATAGGAACAAAGACTTCACTTACTGCGTCTTGCTCCAAATCGTAAAGCTTTTTTGAGAGAGCATACGCTTCGTTTTTTAATTGATATCCGCTTTGAATACCCTCGGTAATTTTCCCGATGTCAAATCCGCAAAGATAGGATGGAACAAGCGCTGCCGTAGTACCGCCGGAAAATCTCCCTCCAATTTCGGGGTGTTCAATAACAGGCCAATTTCTTTTTTTTGCTAATTCTAATAAAGCGCCACTTTTAGTATTTGTGACTGCTAAGATTTTATATCCATCTTGATCTTTATTGCCTACAAAATTCAAAAGCGATTCTACCATTCCCAATGTATTTCCACTTTTAGAAACAGGGATGACCAGGGTTTTTTCTTCGGGGTAATTTTTGACTACTTCCTCAAGAAATCTGGGTTCCATCGTTGAAAGTATAAAAACCTTTTTATTGGGGTTAAGCGCTCTGTAATACGCTTCGAAACTAGTAATTGACCCCCCATTACCTATTACAATAATATGGCTATATTTTTCAAAATCCTTAAGGGCAGATCTTAACCTATCTAAATTTTCCTTATATTCAAAAGTCTCCGACCAATCTTTTGGCAGGCTTTCGGCATTTACATTATCTAAACCGGTAATCTTCATCGTCTAATTCTCCTAATTTTAATATAACACAATTAAAAATCTTCCTTCAATAAGATTTTACCAAATTTATGACACTTATCCGAATGTAAAAGATATTTATCCAAATTTTCTTAATGACCAAAAATAAGTTAATAGGTTTGACAGAAAAACGGGAATATGCTAATAATTATGATGAAATACTCCCTGCTAAAGGGGGCAAACGCACATTTGACATTAGCCAGGTCATCTTACGATGACGGGTTAAGTCAGAAAGCTGTATAGGTGTAGAGGAGTGATCCAGATGCGACGCAAAGGTTTCACGCTCATTGAGTTGTTGGTGGTGATCGCGATCATCGCGATCCTGGCAGCGATCCTCTTCCCAGTCTTTGCTCGGGCCAGAGAAAAGGCCCGGCAGACAACCTGTCTGTCGAACATGAAACAGTTAGGCCTGGGCATCATGATGTACGCCCAGGACTACGACGAAACATACAACTTCGCCTACATTATTACCCCGACGGTCACTTGGCCGTGGCTGCTGATGCCCTACATCAAGAGTAACCAACTCTTCTCATGTCCTGGTGACCCAGACTGGTGGGACATCGGTAACGGGATCAAGCTGAGCTACATTCCCAACTACTACCTATTTCCCCCGGGCGACTCCGCCGTCCCCACGCCAGTGAGAATGGCAAAGGTAGAACGCCCAGCAGATACCATTGCCCTGGCGGAGAACGCCGACGGGTCGACCGGTAACCTGGTACCCAACTGCCAGTACGCATGGGGCACCTCCGGCCCGAGCGCGTCGGCAGGCTACAACGCATGGGCTCGTGTATCGCTCCAGCGACACAACGGTGGCGCCAACTACGCTTTCGCCGACGGCCACAGCAAGTGGCTATCAAAGGGCGACGGGATGGACGTGATCACACATTGGGCGCTGTGAGTACAGTGGCCCGGCTGACAACGGAGGCGGCATAGTCGAGCGAGATGCCGCCTCCACCTCAACCCCAGACATTTATTCCTGATGTAGATCAGAAAATGTCAGGGTCAGACCGTATCGGAGTGATGAAGATGCGCAAGCACAAAGGTTTCACGCTCATTGAGTTACTGGTCGTGATCGCGATCATCGCGATCTTGGCGGCGATTCTCTTCCCGGTCTTTGCCAAGGCACGCGAGAAGGCGCGGCAGACATCGTGTCTGAGCAACCTGAAGCAGCTCATGCTGGGAACACTGTCCTATGCCCAGGACTATGATGAAACCCTCAATGAACTGACCCGCGGCGGTGGCCCTTTCGGGTCCGTACCATGGACAGCTCAGATCCAGCCCTACGTCAAGAACACCCAGATCTTCATCTGTCCTACCCGCAAGGCCATCAACCATTGCGCCACTCCCGGCTCGTGGGCCTACGTGTTGTGGCATGACTACTGGCCTAACAGCTATGGGTTCAACAACTGGGCCGGTCAGGGCGCCTGGGCCGGTTACGTTGACACGGGTGGAAAGGGCCTAGGCAACATCTACAGGCCTTCCGAGGTCATTCACATCGGCGATCACGCATCGTGTTTCCAGTACTACTGGACCACGAGCAACTATGTGGACAACTTCAACGGGAGCACCGAGACGTACGGGAATCACAACTCTGGCTCGAACTTCGCGTTCATAGACGGCCATGCTAAGTGGCTCAGCCACCTAGAGAACGCCAACTTCGCCTCGAACCTGAAGTAGTGCGTCCCACCCGATATCATCAAGGCCCCAATGGGGTTTCTGCTTGCGCAGGAATCTCGCGGGGCCTTTCATTTTCATTTAATAAAAACTTTCTCCACACCATCAACTTATTGCGGCGGCTGAGATACATCGGTAACAAATCTGGTATGATTCAATCTTTGAATCAGCTAGAGAAAGGAACCGATGATGA
>PEZV01000005.1 GCA_002778735.1 Candidatus Berkelbacteria bacterium CG10_big_fil_rev_8_21_14_0_10_41_12
TGTTCTTCCAGAGAATCCCCTGCGCTTTGAGACGAGTGATATAGTTGACGGTTTCAGTGAGGGTTGCGAGGTTAAGGAGCGGCTCGCCACCGTAGAAGGTCACTGCTTGCCAATAGTCGTCCGGGTTCGGGTTGTTGGCCACAAGGTCCGCGAATCGGTTAACGGAACTTGTAGCAGTTTCGGTTGTCATGGTCTTAGTGGGATTGAGTAGGGTTTGCGCTTCCTCCCAGCCCAAAAGACAGTAGCTACACTCGAGGTTGCAGACAGTCTTCAGCATAAGGAAGAGCGACTGAATGAGCGGCTTTGACTGTCCTTCGATGACTCGCTGGAGCAGCAGGTCATCTGCTACCTGATCTTGCACAAGAAATCCAGACTCAAGCAGTAAGGTTCCGATGTCCCCAATCTGCAGGAGTTCTGGTTTAATCTCTTCGCCTCTGGCCAATTCGCTATACAGGCACCGGGGAATAGAGATCATCTTCTTGTGGAGAGAGTGCCATAGTCTGCCTCTCTCGAGGAAGTAAGTGAATCTTGAGACGATCAATGCGCACCTCCTTCGTACTGGCAGATCTTCTCGGGGTCATCCAGAGCGTACTCGGGAAACTCGCCGAGATCGTAGACAACCTGACACTGGGGCGAGGGAGCGAGCATGTCACCGTATTTGCTGACAGCGTGTACTCGGCAACCTCCTCGACACATATGCCGGGCGAGACAGTTCCCGCAAATTCCCATAAGCTGGTCGCCAGTGATTGCTCTGAAGGCGTTCAGCATCTCGCTGCTTTGCCAGACATCACTCAGGCTTTGCTGCAGTAAGTCGCCTGCGATGAATCGCTCGTCATTGATCCCGACATGGCAGAGACCCGCGGCTCCGCTTGGGCCGACCCCGATCATCGAGTCGCCCCACGGGCAGACATGATGGTACTCGATGTCGATAGGAACGAGAGCCGTGTTTAGCTCGATGCTATTGCGGTCATCCCTACGCTCCCTGAGGAAGTCGTAGAAATAGTCGTTGAGCACCTTGCTAATCTGCTGCCAATTCGCGCCGATCTGGCTGCAGGTGTATACCCCCCGGCCGTACTCCATGATGCTCGGGATCAGTCTGTAGCCCATTCCGAGGTCGTCTGCCACGAAGCGGGACATCCGAGGGATTTCGAGGAGATTGCCCTTGTGCAGGACGGTAATCACTCGAGCGGGAACGCTTGTCTTGGCAATTCGACTAAGCGCTGACAGCGTCTTCGCGAAGGAGCCCATACCCCTGATCGAGTCGTTGGATTCGGGGCTGAACCCGTCAAGGCTGACGGACAGCCGTACCTGATCACCGTAGGATGCAAGGCGGTCAATGTGCCACTGATCGAGCAAGGTTCCATTCGACTCGATCGAGACGAAGTATCCCTGCTTGATGGCACCCTCAATCAGGTCGAAGCAGTCCGGGCGGACAAACACCTCTCCGCCAGTCACGTTGAACTGCACCGCGCCCAGGTCCTTTGCCTGGCGACAGACTTCCAGAAAGAAGCTTGAAGGAAGTTCGTCTTTGGCGGGAATACTGGACGAGCGAGCTCCGCAATGCTGGCAGCAGAGATTACACTGGTTAGTGAAACAACAGGTAACAACCCTAAGGTCTTTCAAGTGCCTACCTTCTTTCATATGTTAAGGGGGAGTGGTCACCCACTCCCCCTTGTTGCCTGCGTTGCAGGTAGCTTACCCGCGGCCGCAGTTGTACTCCGCGTCGCGATTGCTCATCGCCGAGACCTTGTTTGAGAACGCCTGTCTCATTTTGTGCCTCCTTTCACATCTCTATCGGCAGGTAAGACACTATCCGCGCCTGCAGTTGTACGCGCCGCCCCGCGAGGCCATCCGGTCAACCTTGCGCGTGAAAGCCTGTCGCATGTTTGTCTCCTTCACGGATGTAGTAGGGCTCCAGATATTGCCCTGACGGCTGCAGTGGTACGACCGCAAAGGTCGATACCGAAAAGCTCGACAATGTCACCGACAAGACGCTTGTCCCCGACGCTGACACCTAGTGTCCTGCCACTCGAACTCAGGATGGATGTAGTTTCATCGAGTACGGATTGTACGTCAGAGATCGACAGACCCTCCTCACCGACGAGGTACAAATTCTTGTGGGTCTGTTCTCCGGTAGACATCGGCTGTCCGGGCGGGCGGATTGCATGCTCAAAGGCATCTGCCACCACTGAATGGTTGTTGGCCAGGCTTACTGAACCAATATCCAGTAGGATCTGGAAAGGACAGTATTCCATGGCTGTGTATACGTCTTGTCGTGTGTTCAGTCCATCTGGGTCGATGGAGACAAATATCTCATCTTCTTCACCACAGAGCCATTCGAGCTTTTGTCGTGTTTCGCCATTGACACGGTGGTCGGCGAAAGCGACTCTATCTCTAATGTGCTCAGGAGTACTAGACAAGACATTGTCTATGCGATATTGCGGCACCCCAAAGACAAACAGTCTTGAGATAACCTCTTCTTCGATGAGACGAGAGAAGACATTCCCCCTCCAAAGAGGCTCTGCGGTGCTGTAGATGTCCGCGTGGGCATCTATACAAAGCACAGAGTAACTTCTTTTGGGGTTCATCTTCTTGCATCTGCGAAGAGTTGGTCCTGTTGACGTATGCGTGTCTGAGAGGAGCAGAGTGTTCTGGTGGTCGCTGGAAACCAGCTCGCCGATGAGCGACTCGTAGTCGCCGATCGGAACACTCTCGCGAGAAAGATCGGTAGATCCAGCTCCGAGCCACCACGGGTCATCGTTGATCCAGAACGATTGTGCTACTTCGTCGAGGTAGATGTCATACTCTTCGGCCAAAGCTAAAACGTATAGGGGCTCAGGGTCAGACACACCTAAACATCCCCTAAAAAGCTCCAGATTGGTCGAAACGTTTTCCGGCGAGAACAGCTTCTGCTTCTGACGCACATACGGGTATTGTTCTTCCAGGATGTGCGGTAGGTAAATCAGCATCTCGAACACACATCCTTCCGATGTCAAGTTGGCTCAGCTGATTTGTTAAAAAGACTATACCATTAAAATAAATTTTAACAAGAAGTCTTGAGAAAAGAATCAGCTTTTGGTAGGATACTATTTGTAGTTTGAATCCTTAGCTGTTTTGCTTCAACTTGTGTTTGCCCATCTATCTTAACGGTAGAGCAGCTGTTTTGCCTGCCCGCCAGTCGCCGGGCGCCGATATAGCTCAGTGGTAGAGCAACTGTTTTGTAAACAGTGGGTCGTCAGTTCGAATCTGACTATCGGCTCCAGGCGATCGGCAGGCGGGTAAACAGCAAGTTACCGGTTCGAATCCGGTGGTGGGCTCCAGCCTTCGACTGGCTCAGGATACCCCGAGTGATAATTGAAGGGCAGGCAATTGCACCTTTAAATGCTAGGTTACGGAAGTAGTCAAACCGGGCTGACTGTAAATCAGCTGGCTTTATGCCTTCGGAGGTGCAAATCCTTCACCTAGCACCACCCTTCGCTCAGTAGAGCTACGGGTGGCGGGCCAATATAGTAATTAGTTAATAGTAGATAGGGGCAACTAACCACTAACTTACTATCTACCATTCACTATCATTGCCGTTGTAGCTCAGCTGGCAGAGCAACTCCATGGTAAGGAGTAGGTCGTCGGTTCGATTCCGATCAACGGCTCCAGAAAGTCAAATATGAAGAAATTTTTTACATCATTTTATTTTACGATTCCGGTATTTGTGCTTGGCGTTGTCTTTGTATCCCAAGCAACAAACCCGCAATTTATTGCTAGCGCTGATGTAAATACGATAAGCAATAATGGGATGCAGATTTTTCTGTTTGTGTTGGGACTGATTTGTTTAATACTCGCAGGAATATTAATATTTGTTAGATTTTTAACCAGAAAGGGATAATATGGCGAAAAAAGGAAATAGACCGAAAGATATCGTTTTGCAGTGCAGCATTTGTAAGAGCAGAAATTATGTGACGACCAGATCATCAATCCAGCCGGTGAAGAAATTAGAGCTTAAAAAGTTTTGCAAGAATTGCAAGGAGAAAACATTGCACAAGGAAGGAAAGTAGTCGGTATTGCGGTAGGGGAGTAACTTTTCGCCTGTGCCAAGATCAACAGTTTTTGATAGGGGCATCGTATAACGGCTATTACGATGGTCTCCAAAACCATTAATCGGGGTTCGACTCCTCGTGCCCCTGCCAAAAATTGTTGAGAAACTCTGAATAGCAGATTAGATCTGTAAATTTACGGGTTTTTTTGGTATACAAAATGTATGAAATGGATAGGAATTAGCGGTAGTTGGCGAAAGACTAACAAGCAGGTCGAGCGTGACGTTCGGTGTGAGGTTGATAAAATCCTAAAAGTGGGCAACGGAATTGTTTCCGGTGGCGCTTTAAACGTTGATTTTTTTGCAACTGACGAGGTGATGAAATTGAATCCTAAATGTGACAAGATCAAGATTTTTCTTCCGGCAACTTTAATTCTTTACAAAAAGCATTATATGCAAAGAGCAAGAGAAGGAGTAATCACGGCAAATCAGGCAGAGATTCTTATTAAACAGTTGAAAGAGTTAAAACGCAAAAAGGCGAATTTAGTAATCGAAAATGTTTGCAGAAAGAGCGTGGACGAAGACGGCTATTATCAAAGAGACACGGAGGTAATAAAACATTCTGACGAACTAATTGCCTTTCATGTAAATAAAAGTGCCGGGACTCAAGATACGATAGAGAAAGCGAAGCAAAAAGGAATTCCTGTTAAGGTGTTTAGGTACACAATCAAATAATAACCCTTGAGATGGAATCTAATTATAAGGTGAGAATAAGCAAAAAATGTCGGCGGATGCAGATTAGAATTGACCAAGCTGGCAGTGTTGAAGTTGTAGTTCCTAACAGATTGGCAATTCCTTCTGTTCAACGTTTCGTCAATTCCAAGCAGGATTGGATACAAAGAGCTCTCGAAAAAACTCGAGTGAGAAAACCAGTTTATAAGTTGGCTCCGGATGGTTATGTGCGATTGTTGGGAGAAGACAAAAGGATTGTTTTTACTCTGTCAGCACAGAGAAGATTCGAAATTTACGAGAGTGATCTTTTTTTGAGCCGGAGGCTTTTTCCAACAGAGAGTGAATTTAATCTTCTGCTAAAACAATTTGCCCAGCAGTATCTAAACGAGCGCGTTGGATTCTGGGGGAAGAAAATGGGGTTAAGAGTCAATAAAGTTACGCTGAGGAATCAAAGATCACGCTGGGGAAGTTGCTCGAGGCAAGGCAACATTTCTCTAAATATCAAATTGATTCATTTTGCTTCTGACGTAATTGATTATGTAATCGTCCATGAGTTATGCCACCTGCAGCATATGAATCACTCCAAATCTTTTTGGCGCAAAGTCGAACAGTATCTTCCGAATTTTAGAGAATTAAAAAAAGTAATAAGAGAATCGATTTAAGGTTTATTTTTCACGAAAAACGTGTAATAATCTAATAGAAATATTAGTCGAAGGGGGGAGTATATAAGAAGGATTTCCCTGGGACTTATCATAAAACGGAAAACTGCCGTTATATTTTATGTAATGGTATTGGTTTTTGTTGCGTTTGTTGTCGGAGCGTTGAGTTTGGCGAAGCATAAAAAACAGGTTACTGCCTCGAGCGGCGGCAGCTCAGGAATACATCTTTTTAAGAGTACTTTTTCTGATGATACTTATAGTCAAAGCAAGCAGAAAAGCGATTTTCTACCGGGCCAAGATGTTTTTGTGAAAATTACGATAAATACTTCATCTTCAATTGAGAACGCAAAGGTCGAAGATGAAATCTTTGAGGTAGATGGCAATCCGGAGAATGCGCAGCTTCATTTGCCAGACGGTACTACTCAAGGTTTGGCAACCCCTAACATTTCGGATAACACAATCACATTTGAAAATTTCAATCTGCCTTCGGGTGAAAGCTTAATAACGTATAAATATAAGCAAAAAGCAAACCAATGAAAAAAGATAATAAAAGGAAATTAATAGTTTGTATAGCGGGAATATTTATTGCTGCTGTCGTATTGTTTTCGATTATTTTCTATGAAAAGACTCCGCGTAAACCAGTTGATATTGTGAAATATGTTTTGGATAGCAGAGAGAAAATCACTGATCAAGCGGAATATGAGCAGAACATAAAGCCGTATTTTACAAATGAATTTTTCTCTAAAAAAATGCAATCGGACCAAAAATTACCAGTGCCCTCGTACGAACTTACCCCGAACACAGATAATGTTATTCTGAGTTTTAATGTTGCTGATGAAAATGGATCGCGCAGCCAGAAGGTTGCCGAATTTATTTTTGAGAAAAGTTCCACTTCGCTCTTGGCGCGTTGGAAGATTTCCAACATCTTGGAAATTGATCCATTGTATTCGAAGTCTTTGGGGAATATTCTGCCGGTTCATAGCGAGAAAACGATAAAGTTTGGCGAACCGATTTCTCCTTCCGAAAACCTTGAAATAAAAGTGAAAAAGATTGTTCTTGCAAAAAGCAATTTATCACTTGACGAAGTAAGTGAAGATTCTTACCAGCTTACCTTCTCTGCTCTTGAAAATAGTTTGCCGATATCGGAATTAGTTTATTTTGATCTTGAGGATGATAACGGGCAAGTCTGCAGCGAAATTTCATCTGCCCAGTTTGACCCTGGCGAAACGCAAGTCGATGCTTTGGCTAAAGGAATTAAATCGGATTGTCGAGCATCCAGATTTCGTATGATTAGTCAATCGGGCAATGACATTGTAATGGGCATGGAGTAAATTTAATCGAATGGATTCAATAACATGAAAAATTTTCTGAAATTTGTTGCTATAAATATTGCATTAATTTTGGGTCTGACCTTGTCGCTGGGGGGATTTAGAGTACAAGCGGCAAATGATACAACGAAGACTTGGGTGAGTTCAACGGACTGGAGCATCTGGAGCAAGTCAAATGTAGCTTGGGATTCAATACGTAGAGCCCTGGCGCTAACTAAAACCGGAGCGGTTTATAAGACTTCAGGCTTTGCTACTTATAAATATTCACCGGGCGGAATTAACCGATGGAAAAGTTATACGTCAAATAGTTCCGGGGTTACATCTTCAAGCAATTACACCTGGCTGCCTATTCCGGAGAAGGGAACAGTGGCGCAAATTGATTCACGAAACGGCCATCTTGAAAAGCAGTGGACGGTTGGAATCGGTCCGACAAGAGTTGCAAGTGGATTAAAGGGTGATGTTTGGGTAGCCAATACAGGTACAGGTTTTCCCAAGGCAAGCTTAAGTGATCCACAGTTTACTCAAAAAATAAATTCAATTTCTCATATAATTCCAGATCAAGATAAGGTCATAACAAAAAAAGTGTTTTATGGCGATTCTTCCAAGGATCCTCGGGGAATAAAGTCCATCTCGGTTGATAAACTAAACCATATTTGGGTTGGGATGAATAATCCCAAACAATTAGTGGTTATTGACGGCAATGATTTTGATAATCCCGAAAGCCCGACAAATATTATCTCGTCTTTCGCTCTTCGAGATGATCCGTATGGCTCGGTCTTCGACAGCGGCTTTGAGAATTTGTATTTAACCGGCATTGGTGCGGGGATTACCAGGATAAAGATTAATGATCTCGCAAAGCCTGATAATTCGAAACTACCCGCTGAAATATTTTATTATTCTGCCGACAAGTATGGGATTGCGGTATATGGGATGACTAACGATAATGATGGAAACATTTGGGCAGCGTCGAGTACTGCAAGCGCAGGTAAAATTGTATTGATCGATAAAGACACAAAACAGTTAAAAACTTTCGATGCGACTTTTGACGATCCGCTGGGCCAAATGTGTGTTGGAAAAGATGGTAAAAAAATATTGTGTAATCCGGTTCAAGTGGATACCAGCGGTGGAAATAAATTGGTAGTTAATTTGTCGGGTACGGATGTTATAGCAACTGCGGATATTATCCAGATGGTTAATGATGCTAAGCTGGGCCAATTTAATTTTAGTTTGCCTAGTAATAAGATTACGGTCAACGGGGCAAGTGTTGTTAATAGCGATACCGACGGGAGACAAGTATCGGGCAGTACCGGGACAATTTCGTTTAGGTTTTCCGATCGTGAAATTACATCAATAAATGTTGGCGAGACAGAAATCAGCAGTGTGCCGGATTCCCAAGATTTATATATAAGAATAAATTTTACGGGGACAACGACATCAACGCCATATCTTAATTCTCTTGCGGTTACCTACGAAGATCAAGGGCCATTTGATGCTATTGCGAAGACGACTTATGCGGAAAATGAGCTCGGCGAGCAAATTGAGTCCTCTTCGTTTGAGGCAGGGGATAAAGTGATTGTTGAATTGGAGATAAGAGAAGTGTCTAATGAGAGATCGGATTTTAGAATTGAAGATACGGTTCCCTCATCCATTTCAGGACAAATTACTTATCAACTGATTAATCCTGATGGGCAAAGCTCGGGTGATCAGTTGACGAATGTGGCAGATGGCAAAATTTATATTACTGGCTCGCAGAGTCTGTTGCTTAAAGTGGGCAAAAATATCATTAGGTATAGCTATGTTATCAAGTAAAATGAGAATAAATTTGTTGTTTATCGCAGTCTTGATTGTCGCGCTATCAGCGATTGTCTTTCCATACAAACCTGTTTTTGCCGCCGATCCTCCGGTAGCTGCCGAAAATTTAATATTATCTAAACAATATTATTACGCATCTGATTCTTCGCCTTCCGATATTAACCGTGGCGCCACCTTTGAGCCAGGCAATGCCGTTTATGTCAGGATTGGAATTAATGTTCCATCGGATCCTTATAAAAATATTTATGAATTGCGTGATTATCGTCCAAACGACGCAGCAAGTGTTAGCGAGATTACATCGCAAACGGATGCGGTTAGTAAGTGTAAAATACCAAGCGACGCGAGACTAATTTCGGCCACGAATTTTGTAAATAATGAAGATAATTATACCTCTTGGTTTTTTAACGACCGCAAGATATCGGGTGGCAACGGATATCTTTGCTATAAATATTTGATTTCTTCTCAAAATAATTTGCCCAAGAATATTCTCTATAACGGGCGTCTGAGCGCATATTCGGATGAAAATGGAACAATGATTACAACACTAAATACCTATTCGATGATAAGAGGGTTAAATTTTATCGCTTCTGCCAATGGAGTAATTCAGCTTGATGATCCAAATAATAGACAATATCCGATTGACGATAAGTTGCTTGAAACGGTAACAAAAGTGGGTACGGATAATCCTTTGATTTTGAATTCATATGTGTATGATGCAGGGAACGGGCCGAAAAGCAGGGGAGGAAGGTTGCTTAATTTGCCGGTTAGTTTAACTGATAGCACGGGGAATATTGTAGTGGCGACAGATAACAGCTATCTTTTCTATAATCCGCTATATTACCTGTTTGGAAATCTTTTTGGCGGATCGTCTAATCCTGGCGCAAAGTTTGATTTTGGCTCGCGCGGGTCGTCTATTTCATCGGGGGGGAATACCGATCAAAACAATAGGCAAAATTCGAATCTGATTTTGCAGGATTATAAGATTGACAAGAATGCTGTTGCTTATTGGGATGAGAGTAATCCCAATATGAATAAAGAGATGGACGTAAGAATTAAACAATTGACCGGCGATTCAAAACCTAAAGAAGTTTGCGTGCTTGATTATTCCGATAGAAACAAACTTAATAATAGGGATAATATTTTGTATTTGGACAATAATAATTGTCAAATTATCGCTTCTAACACGGCGGTGAAAGATTCCAATTTCTGGCCGAACGGGCGAGTCTGGTATATGAAGGCGGCGGGAGACGTGATGATAGGAACAAAGATTTTAAAGAAGGGAACAATAATAGTTGATTTCCAGAATAGAGGTGGAACGGTTTATCTTGACACAAAGGAAGGTGATTTTGCGAATGGTTCTATCTTGGGACTAATGGTAATAAACGGTGGATCGGTTGAGTTTACACAAGGCGCATCGGAGTTTCGAGGAATATTATTTGTGCCAGAAGGCAAGATCTCCTTTGTTGAGGGTGGGGAAAGTATGAAGATATACGGGTCGTTGGTGGCAAATGAGATTGACTTTAGCCCAAGGAAAAAAGAAAACAGTTATTCGATTATGGTGTATTCGGATTCGACAGTGTTGAATTCTGCTCCGCCCGGTTTTGAATTTATTACAACCTTTCTCGATCAAGATCGTTGAAAAACCTTAAAATAACTTCACTGTTGATTATCCTTTGAGGTCGAATAATAGAATACTTTTTCAACGGCCTAAATAGTTGCATTGTGTGTTTATTACAATTATTATATAGATAAGCGTTAAAAGGAGGGAAGTGGGCGAGGAAGAGAATAAGATTAAAGAAGATTCCGAGAAAATCTCGATGTCTTTGGAATCTACCGAGCGGGAGTCAAGCCTTATTTATTTTTTATTAGGGCTTTCCGTTGCAGTTATTTTTATGGCCATTATTGTGCTTGGAATCCAAAAAACTAAAGCAAATCAAGTTGAAAGTTTGGACCAAAATATTGAAACGAGAGTTACCCAACCACTTGCTGCAATGTCGAAACAGGACAAAGAAGCAACAACCGTTGTTAGCCAGGTTAAGGCTTTAAATGTAGCTTTAGGTGAAAGAATAAATTTGAGTAAAATTTTAGATGATATTGCAGCGAATACTTATAAGCAGACGCAATTTACTTCGATTTCACGGACCGAGGTCAACAAGTATCAAATACTGGGTGTTGTTAACAACTTTAACGACTTGGCCAAGACATTAACGGGCCTTAAAGCCATTAAGGCAATAAAATCTATCGAAATATCGGGAGTCAACATAGACGAGCAAAATCAGATTAATTACACAATTGATATTGTTTTGACCGAGTCAGTTTATCTTATAAAGGGCACTTCGAATGTGGGGCAACAGTGAATAAGGAAAAGAAAACAAGCCAAGCGTTGATCCTTGTAACAGTATTATTATTTATAATTAGTATATTTCTTGTAATTTTTGTCATTGTGCCAAAATTTTCACAAATTCAATCTTTGAACAATGATGTCAAGTCAAAAAAGGAAGAGCTGACCCTCGGTCTTGCTAAAATTGACGCGATAAACAATGCGCAAAGCATTATTAAAAATTCAGTTGCGGATTTGGCACTATTAAATGTCGCGCTTCCAGGAGATAAAAATACTGATGAGGCTCTTGTCATGGTTGAAAAAATATGTGATTTAAACGGTTTGAAAATCAGTTCTGTTCAGATTGATTCATCGGAAAAAAACACGAGTATAACTTCACTAACTTATACTCTAAACGGATCATATCCTTCGATGGTAAATTTCTTGTCGGATATCCAAAAGAATATTAGGCCTGTTTCTGTTGAAAGTTTAAATATAACCTCGAGCGATGAGGGGCTAAGTATGACTGTAGCGCTTTCTTTTCCTTATTTACAAACTAAGGAAATTAGCAGCCAATCTGGCGAGGCGGCATCAAGTCCTGAGGCGAAAGCTTCACCAACAGTTGGAGGAGGTCAGTGATGAATAAAAATGCGATCATTTCATTTATTACAGGTTTTTGTGTATTTGCAGCTGTTTTTGTAGTAATAGTTTTCTTCATCAGTAGAGAACCAAAAATAAATCCACCTGACGTGAGTAATTATTTGAGCGATCAAACTTTCTCTGAACTTAAAAAAAGCACAAACGGATTAGAGAAATACGGTGATTTACCGGTCTCGGTAACGAGTGATGAAGTAGGCAGGGAAAATCCGTTTTCAGCATATTAAGCAATAAAATGAGTGTCTTGATAAACAATCAAACCAAAAATTTGGAGCAATTTATTGAGTTGCTTTTTAGTCATGGCCTTATTAGCAAAGAAGATTTTGTATCACTTAGAGAAATGGATAGCTTATCGCAAGTATATGACAAGCTATTGACGCAGGGAAAAAATCCTATTTCTCTTGCTAAGGCTTTTGCACAAGCTGAAAAAATTCCTTTTTTACAAGAGATTGCTATTGAACCAGAAGCAAATAGTGTATTAGACCAATCTCTCGCACTCAATTATGGATTTTTACCGTTTGAGCTTGATGATAAAAATAAAGTTTTGAAAGTAGCAATGGACGATCCGGAAAAGGTCGAAAAATTAAATAAAGATTCTATAAAGAAGCTTGAGAATAAAGTTGGATTCAAAATAGAGATTTATTTTACTGCGGATCTTGATTGGCAAAAGTCAACTGGGTCGATAGATCAAGGGTCAGCAGTGATTGATAGAATCCCAAAAGAAATATTTACAAAATACAACGCAGTTGTTCTTAGAATGGCGGATCCCAAAACGGTGGAGATTGGTGCGATAGATCCTAATAATGAACAGTTGAAAGAGTTTATTAATGCTGTGAGCCAAAAATCAGATATTGGGTTTAAAATAGTCAAAATTGATCCTGAGTTGTATAAGCAGAAATTAAACGAAGGAAGCCCGTTAGACTTATCGGGTGATGCATCAGGTGATGATAAGACAAAGACTGCTGAGACTGACGAAAAAC
Organism: Candidatus Berkelbacteria bacterium CG10_big_fil_rev_8_21_14_0_10_41_12; assembly: GCA_002778735.1. Taxonomy (GTDB): domain Bacteria; phylum Patescibacteriota; class UBA1384; order UBA1384; family 1-14-0-10-41-12; genus 1-14-0-10-41-12. The sequence goes on from PEZV01000005.1 coordinate 12,516, forward strand.
GGGCAGTAAGCAAACTTCAAGAAACAAACTTAGATAAGTTGTTAAGTAAAAAACAAGTTACGATTGAGGATATTAAAAGTTATGCAACGGCGGGACAGATTCCGGAATTAATTGCATCTCTGCTGGCATTGGCGATTGAACAGGATGCATCTGATATACATATTGAGCCGTTTGAAAAAGCTCTAAGAGTTAGATTTAGAATTGATGGAATCTTGCGTGATAAATTGGCTTTGACTGTATCTATGGCGCCTTCTATTGTGACTAGAATAAAAGTAATGTCTGCTTTGAAAATTGATGAGCAGAGAATTCCCCAAGATGGAAGATTTGATTTTCAAGTAGGTTCGAAATTGGTAGATGTTAGGGTATCTACTTTGCCAACAGTCTACGGAGAAAAAGTGGCGCTTAGACTTCTTGATAAATCAAGTCATATTCTAGATCTCAAAGCTCTGGGTGTTGATGGTATCAATTATGACAGGATTATGAAAGCGATTGCAAAGCCCTACGGGATTATTCTCTCAACAGGGCCGACCGGAAGCGGAAAATCGACAACTCTTTATGCGGCCATTAGTATATTAAATAAACCCGAAGTCAATATTGTTACGCTGGAAGATCCGGTTGAATATGAAATCCCGGGCGTGAACCAGACGCAGGTAAAGCCGCATATTGGATTCGGTTTTGCTGAAGGGCTTCGGAGTATCCTGCGCCAGGATCCGAATATAATTATGGTGGGAGAAATTAGAGATAAAGAGACAGCGGAGCTTACAGTTCAAGCATCTCTAACTGGCCACATAGTTCTTTCGACACTCCATACCAATAATGCTGCAAGCGCCATACCGCGTTTTACGAATTTAGGTGTAGAGCCGTTTTTGCTAACATCTGCGTTAAGTGCGGTGGTTGGACAAAGATTAGTGCGAAGAATTTGTCCAGATTGCCGTACAGAAATGAAACTTCCGGAAGTTGTGATGCAGAATGTGCAGAAAGAGCTTAAACAAATCAATTATAATGGCGAACTAAGATTCTATAAAGGTAAAGGATGTCAGAATTGCACAGAAGGATTTAAGGGGAGGATTGGGATATATGAAATTCTGGAAATGAACAGTGCAATTGAGGACCTTGCTCTGCAAAGATCGCCAGCTCAAAATATCTTCTCTCAGGCTGTAAAAGACGGTATGATTACTATGAAGCAAGACGGTCTTTTAAAATGTCTGAGAGGGTTAACCACAGTCGACGAAGTTATTCGAGTAACAAGCGAGTCTTAGGAGGGGCGTGGATTACATTTCAAAACTTCAGGAGATCTTTACACAAGCGGTTAAATTGAATGCAACGGACTTGCATCTCGCTGTAGGCGAGCCGCCAATTTTTAGGGTAGATGGAGCCCTAAAAAAACAGGATGGTGAAAAACTGGACCAAATTGCAGTCGAAAATTTGGCAATTAGCACGCTTAGGGCGGAATATTTAGATAGATTAAGAAGGGAAAAGGAAATTGATTTTTCTTTTTCTTTTGGAAATGCAAGAGTAAGGTCTAATGTTTATTTTGAGAAGGGAAGTATTGCGGCGGCTTTTAGATTTATTCCCCAAAAGATTCGTTTGATTCGGGAACTTGGCCTGCCACCGGTTATAGAAAGATTCGCCAAGGTTTCACACGGTCTTGTCTTGATGACAGGGCCGACCGGAAGCGGAAAATCGACTACAATGGCAGCAATAATCGAAACAATTAATCAAACCTACGCAAAACATATTATTACGATTGAGGATCCGATGGAGTATGTGTTTGAGGATAAAAAGAGTTTTATTAGCCAAAGAGAATATGGAACAGACACTCTCTCGTTTGGCAGAGCGTTAAGAAGCGCTCTTCGTGAAGATCCTGATGTTGTAATGATTGGTGAAATGAGAGATTTGACTACTATAGAAGCAGCGTTGACAATCGCTGAAACAGGCCATCTTGTATTGGCGACCCTGCACACAAATTCGGCTGCACAAACAGCAGATAGGATAATAGATATTTTTCCTGAGCATCAGCAAGAACAAGTGCGTCAGCAGTTAGCTAATGAGCTCTCGGCAATTATTTCGCAAAGACTTGTCCCGAAGGTTTCGGGCGGAAGAATTTCTGTGTGCGAGATACTCATTTCCAATCCGGCAATTGCAAGCTTGATTAGGGAGAATAAGACTCATCAAATCCAAAATATTATCTCAACTTCTGCTTCGGAAGGCATGATTACGCTGGATAAGGTTTTAGCTGACCTGGTTTCAAGAGGTGACATTAGTTTTGAAGAAGCGCTCAAATGGACAGGTGACGTTAAGGAATTTAAACAAATGGTGTATTAAACATGACACTTTTTAATATCTCTTTTAAGAGAAGAGTAGGATTAGGCGAAAGGGCAGTTTTTACACGTCAGCTCGCGGCTATGGTTGAAGCCGGTATTAGTTTAGTCAAAGCGCTCAATATGATTGCGGACCAAACCTCCAATAAACAATTTGCCGCAGTAATTTTTGATATTTCACGCAGATTAGAGGAAGGGGAAAATCTTTCCGTAGCTTTGTCGCATTATTCAGATGTTTTTCCGAAGCTTTATATTTCTGCCATTCGAGCTGCAGAAGCATCGGGGAGGCTTCAAGATGTCTTAAAAGAGCTGGCTATCCAGCAGGAAGACGATAACAGATTTATCTCCTCCATCAGAAACGCAGTAGTATATCCAATCTTTATCATTGTTGCCATGATTGTTGTTGGATTTATTTTGACAATAGTGGTTATTCCCAAGCTTGAATCGCTTTTTGCCGATTCTCAAACGCCTCTGCCTTTTACTACCATGGCTTTTATCGCTACGGCCAAATTTCTACAAAGATATTGGTATATAATCCTAATAATAATAGCGGGCATAATTTATTCGCTCAGACTCTATTCCAAGACGAAAAATGGAAAATATTTTTTCGATAATTTGATAATAAATCTTCCGGGATTTTCAGGATTAATTAAAGGCATTTATATGGCAAGATTCGCAAGAACTTTCAGCATGCTCATAAAGTCCGGGGTGCCGATTATCGATTCAATAACCATCGTTTCGGATGTGTTGGGAAATGAAGTTTATAAGAGTATTTTTCTTAATGCAGCTTCTCAGCTTGAGAGAGGGATACCGCTTTCAACCCCAATTTCGAAGTCAAAAGAATTTCCCTCGGTGGTTGGGCAGATGGTCTTAGCGGGAGAGCAAACTGGTAAATTGGACGAGATTTTACTTTCAATGGCGCAATATTACAAAGAAGATTCTGATTCAAAGATTAAACTGTTGTCAAGCCTGGTTGAACCTGCTTTAATAATTGTAGTTGGTCTTGGAGTAGCTTTTATCGTATTTTCAATAATGGTGCCGATATATCAAATTGCTGGTACAATACAATAAAATAAATAATTTATTAAAGGAGGAAGTATGATACTTCACAAACTTCGAGGTAAACGCAAAGCGTTTACCTTAATAGAGTTGTTAGTTGTTGTCGCTATAATCGGACTTTTGGCGACGCTTGTAGTTCTCGCGGTTATTAACGCGAAAAAGAAAGCGGATACTGCTCGAGCAAAAGACTCGGTCAAGAAAGTGTATGACGCGATAAGTATAGTAATTGCGGATGATCCTGCGGGGACATACTCAACGGTATTTAGAGTGGTTAATCCCACGGCTGCCGGAGGGATAAATTCTGGGAAGATTGCGACGCAAGACGGAAACAACCTAATTCCGGAAATACCCTATGATTATAAAGGTAATTCTGTTCAGTATAAGCTGACCACGGACTCGACAAGTGGAAATGTGCAAATTGTGGTGAAAGGTGTCGCGGATTCAGCGAGTACCCGATGTTGGGTAGTCTCGAATGCGGTCACGGCCAATGGCGTAGTTGCGCCGGCAAGTAATCTTAACAAGACCACTCTTAGTGCTTCCGATACCTGCCCATCCTAAAGGAAATAGTTGATTATAATTGTTTTAATTGTACTGTCATTATTTTGGGGATCATTTCTCGGAGTGCTCGCAAGCAGACGCACCATTGGTGCATCTGCTTTGTGGGGAAGATCAAAGTGCCTAAAATGTAAAAAAACGCTTAATTGGTTTGAGCTGATTCCGATTATCAGTTTTCTTTTTCTAAAAGGGAAGTGTAGCGGATGCAGAAAGAGGATCTCTTATTTTTATCCGGTTGTCGAAATCCTGACGGTTGTTATTGTGCTTTTGGCGATAATAAGTGAGAACAACATAGTTGCGACTATTATTTTAATTTTTGCATACTCGGTTATGTTAGTTGGTTCTATCCGAGATATCCTTTGGCAAGAAGTTGAGTCGTGGATTTTGATCGCGATTGTTGTGTTATCTCTGGCTTACGCTCTTGCTTCAAGGGGATTTGTGATACAAGATCTGGTCATTTCACTTGTCGGTGGAATCATTATTCCACTACTATTTGTTGTGTTGAGTCATGAAAAGTGGATGGGCTGGGGAGATGTTTTTTTCGCTGCAGCTCTCGGGCTGATTTTGGGGCAAAAATATGTTTATTGGGGCATAGTTTCGAGTTTTATTATTGGAGGGCTCTTTGCTATAATTTTAATTGCGACAGGGCGTGCAAACTTGAAATCACGAATTTCATTCGGGCCATTTATATTTGTGGCTGTTTTAATAGTTAAACTATTGTCGGTCCTAACAACAGGATTTTTTCCTTATTAATCAAAGGAGGAATATGAAGTTTAGGTCTTTTACTCTCATCGAGGTCTTAATTGTTATTTCTATCATTGGGGTTTTGACTACTATCGTGGTTGTTAGTTATCGAGGAGTTCAGAAAAAATCTCGTGATGACCGCAGGGTTGCGGATCTTTCCACGATCGCCAGTGCTCTCGATCAATATTATGAAAATAATGCTAATAAATATCCGTTGTTTTTGGGCGCAGAAGGATGTCCGGAAGGAGCCGATCCCAATCAAGCAGGCAGAATTTTTACGGAAAGAGATGCTTTTGTAGCCAAGGTAAGCGATTATCTAAATCCTGTCCCTAAAGATCCGACCAAAGATGTGGGCTATAGGTATGTTTATAGTTGCGATGGCCGACACTTTGCCTTGGTTACGATTATCGAGGACCAAAACAAATCTAATTGGTCCAATACTGCTCCTCAATATCTTAAATATTATGTTGGTGTTGATCCGGGAAACATTGATACAAGCAAAATCTATTATATTGCTCGATGAAATCATACACGTTAGTTGAGCTTTTAGTTGTAATTGGTATTGTTTTGTTATTTTTGGCTATGGGAATTGTGAATTTCAAGTTATTCTCGAGCGATAAAATCATTCAGGGGGATGTCGATGCAACAGCCTCAAAAATAAAACAAGTTCGTGCCTTGGCCCAAAATCCGTTAAGTGCCGATGATCTGCGGTATATTCTTGCGCTTGAGAATAAGCAGTTTGTTATCAAAGAAATCATTAGTGTAGATGAAGGGCCTGAGGAAGTTAAACCTGTTTCATCCATACCCGCACTCAAACTCGAATCTGACGATGTTGAAATTACTTCTCCTTCAGTAATTGATAAAATGATTTTTTTGGTGCCGAGCGGAGACATGAATACAAATACAGACGTACAAATTGTTTTTAGAAAGAAAAATAGCGAGAAGACAATTACAATTAATAAATTCGGAGTATTGAGTGTGCAACAGTAATAAACCCCAACACAGTTATAAATATGGTATCCGTTGTTTGATGCTTTGCGAAAGACATTGTTGTTTATCCACGGCTTTAGATAGACGATTTTTAAGGTGTAGGGGTAAAATTAAATCTTTTGGTTTGATTGAAGCATTAATTGCTTCATTTGTGTTGGTAACGGTGATTGTAGGTGCAACCTGGCTTGCTTCGTCTAATCTGAAATCTGCTCTAACATCTAAAGAAAATCTTATGGCCGAACATGTCGCGACAGATCTTAGTGAAAAAATTCTTGTGTTAAACAGCGCGGGATTTCTTGATTATGATACCGATTCATTTGATAAAACCATTCCGGACAATATTATTCCGGTTGAGTGTTTTGATACGTTAGCTATTAAGTCAGGCTTGCCTGAGGGCTGTGTAAAGGCAAATGGCAAATCTAAATTGTTTGTTCCGCCGACCGGCTCGGATGAAAACGGTTTTATTTTGCTTGCCGAAGACTATTTACCGGGTTTGTTGGGAAATACTTTTGCTTATAGAATTGCTATGAAAGACGGTGTAGAAGATAATGTAGCGGGTTTTATTATCCCGTCTGCCAAGAAAAGAACAGTGATGGTTATAGTGGGCTGGGATCCGGACTCGTCGGGAAAATACACTAAAAGATATTATCAATCGGTTACCATAACAGATTATGCCAAATGAAAATTAAATCATTTACATTGATTGAAGTTATAGTCGCGACGGGGATTTTTGCTGCGGTAATAGTTTTGGCTACGGCATCGTATTCTTATACTCTAAAAAGCAACCAAAGGGCAGCGGACATAAATAATTTGACTCAATGCACCAGAAGCGTTGAGGATTATATTTCAAATCAGCTCAAGAATGCTTCAAAAGAGCCGTTCATTGCTATGGGAGATATCAACGGCAGTTTTGTGGATTTTTCGGATGTTTCGAAAATTATTCCGGCTTATTCACCCGCGGATGCCGTTTTGATATTTAAAGAAAATAGTTTACTTATTATAATGCGCTACCAGGGAACGTATAAAATTGGTGAGGTTAACCCGAATAATTATGCACATGGCAGTAACAGTGTCTCAATCGCTAATATTAATAACCTGAGCAGCTTTATGGACAATAATTGCCTGAGCAATAATACGAATAAACCGTTTAGAATTGGTAAAATAGCTGCCAAAAATATATTTCACGTAAAGGTTTTTGATTATCTGACGTTGCAGGGTGCGGAGGATAGGGTCAACCCGGTATTTATTAATATTTCTGCGCAAGCGGGCGAGGAGCAGATATGAAAATGAAATCCTCGGCAATGCTTATCGCCCTGATGATCGGGATTATAATCTCAGGGGCAGTGGCGACTATATCTACCTTAATTTCAATAAATGTTAAATCCGCAGGCCAGATTCGCGACGGTAAATCAGCCTATTACGCTGCTTATAGTGGTATTCAGGAAGGGGTATTAATGTATCAATACGCTGTTTCACAAAATAAATTAAATGCATTATTGAGCCAGAATAATCTGTTTACAATAACAAGAGATATTAACCCGAACGATCCGAGAGACCCTTCATTTGAAGCAAAAATAGAGATAAATCCTCTCTCGATTGGATTAGTTCCGGATGGCGCGATGGATTCTGGACCTGCGCAAGAAGGCCCAAAGCTAAATATTGACGACTCTCTCGATCTAATCCTCGAAACGGGACAATACGCAAGATTTTACTGGAGTGACCCAATGAAAAAAAATGGTACAGGTCTGGCAGATTATCAGACAATTATCAATTATCAAATGTTTAATGATAGTGCAAACGGCGAACAGCAAATAATGCAGCAACGAATTATTACACAGCGACAAATTGATGAACCCTCTCAGTATTATGTTAATATAGGGCCTTGCTCGAATGGTACAAATTTTTGCCGATTAAGAATTACGGCAAGAATAAAACCGAGAAATTCATCAGTATTCGATTATGTGGACAAATTTAACGGTCAAGGTCAAGGCGCGGGTAATTTTATATATTATGCTATAAACCCTGGGAATGATAACAACAGTGACTATAATCTTGCTATAACTTCAATTGGCAAGGCTGGACTAGCGCAGAGAAAATTAATAGCGAAGTTCAACACTATTACAGGCAAGTATGTCAGCTTATTCGACTACGCAATATATTGTGGAGATAAATGTGAAGGAATATAAAAAAATATTAATATGGTCCGATGGCGGATCAAGAGGCAATCCCGGCCCGGCCGGGATTGGTTTTGTCATAAAAGATAGCGGTAATAAGTTGATTTATGAGCGTGGAGATGTAATAGGTGAAGCAACCAATAATATCGCTGAATATAGTGCGGTCTTGGAGGCACTAAAATATGTAAAGAAGAACATTGCCACGAGTGAAATTAATTGTATGTGTGACAGTGAATTGATAGTTAAACAACTGCGTGGTGAATATAAAGTTAAGAATGCGAAATTAAAACAGTTGTTTTATGACATCAGGTCTAAGTTAATGGAAGTGGGGGCAAATATATCTTTTACGCATGTCCCGAGAGATAAGAACGAAAGAGCTGATGAACTGTACAACAAGGCCCTCGAACAAAAACTCGGACTTCACAAAAGTAAAAAATAACCATATAATAAGCTGCATGAAAGAAGAAACATATCCTGAAAAAGAAAAAGGTGTTCTGAAATTTTGGAAGCAAAGGAAGATTTTTGAGAAATCAGTTGAAAACAGGCCGGAGAACAATAGGTATGTTTTTTATGATGGTCCGCCGTTTGCGACTGGACTGCCTCATTATGGCCACATATTATCTTCTGTGATTAAAGATGTGGTTCCTCGATATTTTACAATGAAGGGATTTCGCGTCGAGCGCAGATGGGGTTGGGATTGCCATGGCCTTCCGATCGAAAATTTAGTCGAAAAGGAATTAAGTGTTTCCGGGAAGAAGGAGATAGAAAGAATTGGAATTGATAAGTTTAACCAAACGGCTCGCGAGATGGTGCTTAAGTATGCACGAAGCTGGAAAGAAATGGTTGAACGTATTGGCAGATGGGTAGAATTTGATAATTCGTATAAGACGATGGATGCAGACTATATGGAATCCGTGTGGTGGGCTGTGAAGCAGGTGTGGGACAAGGGATTGATATACGAGGGAAGAAAGGTTCTGATGTATTGTACGAGGTGCGAGAGTCCTGTCTCCAATGCCGAAGTGGCTATGGACAATAGCTATAAAAATGTTGTTGATAACGCTCTTACGGTAAAGTTTGAAATCTCCGGTAACAATAATTTGAGATTGCCTCTAAAGACGTATTTTCTTGCGTGGACGACTACGCCATGGACATTGCCTGGCAATGTGGCGTTAGCGGTAGGCGGCGGGCTAAAATATGTGCTTGTAGAGAGTAATAGTGAAAATTATATTCTGGCCAAAGACTTGCTCAAAAATAATTTTGGTAAAAAAGAGTTTAAAGTAATCGGTGAATTTAAAGGTCATGATTTAGTTGGAATAAAATATGAACCACTTTATGAACTGGATAAAGTGAGAGCATCTGGCGCAAAAGTGTGGGAAGTTGTAGATGCTGATTTTGTCACTACAGAAGATGGAACGGGTATTGTACATACAGCAGTCGTGTATGGCGAAGAGGATTATGAATTAGGGCTAAGGCTGGGCCTTCCCGTAGTTCCGCTTATTGACTCGATCGGTAAATTTAATAATGACGCTCCTGAACTTATAAAAGGGATGTTCTTTAAATCAGCAGAAAAAGAAATTATAAGAGATCTCAGTACAAGAGACTTGATTTTTGAAAGTTTGCCTTATTCTCATCCATATCCGCATTGCTGGCGATGCGATACCCCTTTGATGTATAACGCTATTTCAGCTTGGTTTATTGATATTGGGAAAAATAGAAGCGAGTTTATTGCACAAAATGAAAAAATAAATTGGTATCCAAAGCACCTGAAGAAAGGAAGATTTCTAAAGATTCTCGAATCTGCCCCTGATTGGAATATTTCAAGAAATAGGTATTGGGCGACGCCATTACCGTTCTGGAAGTGTGAAAAAGATAATTGCCAAGAAATAATCTGCATTGGCTCAATTTCACAGTTGAAAGAAAAAGCCGTTAATTTTGAGGAAATATTTCCTGACGAAAATAGTATTGATCTGCATCGTCCGCAAATTGACAAAGTTCGAATTGATTGTCCAAAGTGTGGCAGCGAAATGCGCAGGATTGAAGAAGTCGTTGACTGCTGGGTTGAAAGTGCTTCAATGCCGTTTGCCCAATATCACTATCCCTTTGAGGATAAAGAAAAGTTTGAGTCACAATATCCCGGTCAATATATTGCTGAATATATTGCCCAAACCAGGGCTTGGTTTTATTATATGCATGTGCTGGGGATAATGCTATTTAATAATATTGCCTTTGAGAACGTTGTTACGACAGGAACAATTTTAAACGAAAAAGGCGAGAAGCTATCTAAGTCAAAGAAAAACTATCCCGATCCCTGGGAAGTCATTGATGGATATGGCTCGGATGCATTAAGATTTTACTTAATGTCAAGTGTGGTAATGCAAGCCGACAATCTCTTCTTTAACGAACGTGAATTAAGAGATGTTTATAATAAAGTTGTGAATATTCTAAACAATGTTTTAAATTTTTATCTCTTATATAAAAAAGATGTTCTGCCTGTTTCTGAGAGCAAAGATATTCTTGACAGGTGGATTATCTCGAGACTTTCTTCTCTGATTGAAGGGGTAACAAACGGTATGGATGATTATAATATAGTCTTATCCTCGCGACTTATAAAAGAATTTATCAATGACCTGTCAACTTGGTGGCTAAGGCGTTCTCGAGAGAGACTTAAATCAGGCAATCCCGATGCTTTAGGGACTATTAGATTTGTCCTTTTGCAGCTATCAAAAGTCGTTTCTCCTATCATGCCATTTATGGGAGAGACAATTTACCAAGAAGCAAAGTTGAGACCGGATCCAGAATCAGTTCATCTTACAGATTGGCCTAAAGCAGATAAAGAAAAAATAGATCGCGAGGGTGAACAGAATATGGCAGATTTAAGGAAGTCGGCTGAAATGCTTCATAGTTTAAGAAGTGAAAGTCAGATAAAGGTTCGCCAGCCAATTAGATCTATCGGGACAAATCTCAAATTTATTGATCAGTCTAATGATTTTAAAGAACTATTGATCAATGAATTAAATGCTCTTGAATATTTACCTGATATCAGAAGTGATGATGCCAAAAAGAAAGAAAAAGAAATTGAGGTATTTGCGGATTTTAGGATAGACAACGATCTTAGGCAGATGGGTTATGAGCGTGAAGTTTTAAGGGCGGTGCAGCAGGCGAGGAAAGATGCTGGTCTTCAGCCGGCAGATATGGCGGAAATAATTGTGACTGATGAAATTGGGGAAAAAATAGTAAATAAAATAAAAAAGCAAGCAAATATTGACAAAGTTTTGGTTGATAAATCTAATGAAACTGGTGCGGTTGCAAGTCTCTCCGGCAAGAAAATTATAATAAAAGCTGAGCGTGAAATTACCTAAAATAAAGGGAAGTATAGATTATTCTCTTTTTGTTATTCCTTTTCTTTTGACTATTACGGGAATAGCGGTACTATTCAGTATTTCTCCGGGGAGTAAATTCATTTTGCCTATAAATCAAATGGTATATTTTGTTTTGGGCGCAGGCATTGCCTTACTCTTTACTATAATTGATTATAGAGAGCTTAAGACTATTGCCGTTTATCTTTACATAATATCATTAGTCCTGCTGGTATTTTTGCATTTTTTTGGGCAGGAAATTTTTGGTGCAACGAGATGGATTGATATAAAGGTATTTCAGTTGCAACCATCAGAGCTTATGAAAATGGCACTTCTTATCATTGCGTCATCGGTTCTATCAATGGATTTTAATGACTCTCCTAATCCAAAGAAGAATTTGCTGATACTGCTGTATTTCTTGGTTCCTGTAATCTTTATTTTACAACAACCCGATCTTGGCACAACATTGATAATAATATTTTTTCTTTCTGCTATGTATATATTTTCAAATATAAAATTAAAATATTTTGTGGTTTTTTTGCTTGTAATTTCACTTCTCGTGCCGATGGGATGGCATTTCTTGAAACCATATCAGCGGCTGAGAATCACAACATTTCTTGATAGTGGAAAGGATCCTCTTGGTTCAGGCTATAATGCTACACAATCCAAGATTGCAGTTGGTTCCGGTGAAATTATGGGCAAGGGGTTTGGTAATGCGACACAGAGCCAGTTAAATTTCCTACCGGTTGTTCATACGGATTTTATATTCGCAAGCTGGTCGGAATCAACAGGCTTCGCAGGATCAACCTTTATGGTTTTATTGTATTGTATTCTAATATGGAGGATTTTAGTAATCTCACGACATTCCAAGGACTTGTTTGGTTCATATCTTGCGATAGGCATTGCATCGATTTTTTTCTTTCAGGCACTTGTTAATATTGGAATGAATGTCGGAGTTTTGCCAGTTACAGGAATCCCGTTACCTTTCGTTTCTTACGGTGGCACCTCATACCTTGTCTCCTCTGCTATTATTGGCATTGCTCAAAGTATTAATTTACGAAGTCAGACAATTAAGTTTGCTTAGTTGACAATTCGTGATTATTGAAGTAAAATCTTCACAAGAAAGGTTAGATATGCCAGTTGTCAAAATCCAGGACAAACAATATTTTGTGTCGGAGAATGATTCCATAATTGTGGATAATAGTTCGTTCAAAGAAAACGACATTCTCGAATACAAATGCATAATTAGCGGCAAGCCAATCAAGTTTAAGGTTGAAAGAGTATTCAAAGATAAAAAAATACCAGTTCTTCATTTTAAGAATAAAACCAGGAGACTTAAAAGAGGTACACATAGACGAATCAGGGCGAAATTAAAATTGGTAAAATAAATTAGAAATATGCTAAAGTTCTTAAAGGAGTATTTTCAATCAGTAATAGCAGAATCAAGGAAAATTGTTTGGCCCAACAGAGACGTTTTATTGAGGGATAGCGCAACAGTGGTTGTATTTTTAGTTGTTAGCGGTTTGATAGTTGCAGCAGTAGACGGGTTTTTTACTAAGTTATTTGAGTATGCGCTTTCAAAAATAAGTTAAAACTATGGTGAAAAATTTAAAACAAGAAGGTAAAAAAGGTTGGTACGTAATTCATACTTATTCGGGGTATGAAGATCAGGTCGCAGAAAGTTTGAAACAAAGGGTTGAATCGATGTCAATGAAAGATTCTATATTTAATGTTATTGTGCCGACGGAAAAACAGGTTGAGATTAAAAACGGAAAGAGAAAAGTTGTGGAGAAAAAGATTTTTCCAGGGTATGTTCTGGTGGAAATGGTAGTAACGGATGACAGCTGGTATGTTGTTAGAAATACCCCGAATGTGACTGGATTTATTGGTTTTGGCGTTAAGCCGACTCCTATGTCCGAGGAGGAAATCAAGAGAATATTATCGCGGATGGGGGCGGAGGAACCTAAATATAAGATTGATTTTCGCGCGGATGATTTAGTGACTATAACAGACGGTCCTCTTAAGGGTTTTGAAGGTAAAGTGACAGAAATAGATGAAGAGAAAGGTAAAGTTAAAGTGATGGTAAATATGTTCGGTAGAGAAACACCGGCGAATATTGATTTTCTACAAGCAAGAAAGGTTTGAGATGGCGAAGAAGATAAAGATTATAATTAAAATTCAAGCCCCAGCAGGCAAGGCAAATCCTGCTCCTCCAATTGGTCCTGCCCTCGGTCAGCACGGGGTAAATATTATAGATTTTGTTAATAAATTTAATGAACAGACGAAAGAGATGGGAGACGTAATAGTACCAGCCGAAATCACCGTGTTTGAAGATAGGTCATTTAGTTTTGTTTTGAAGTCTCCTCCCGCTGCGGATCTATTAATGAAGGCAGCTAAGATTTCCAAAGGGTCTTCGGTACCCAATAAAGACAAGGTTGGAACTGTTTCGATGTCGCAAGTTAGGGAAATTGCCGAGAAGAAAATTAAGGATCTTAATGCTTACGATATTGAGCAAGCAGCAAAAATAATTGCTGGAACTGCCAGATCTATGGGAATAAAAGTAGAAGGAAAGTAAAGCTTACGGTAATACTAAGAAAAAACCCCGCTAAAGCGGGGTTTTTTCGTCTCCTTGCAACCAGTGACTTTGCCTCCTTGAAGGATTTGACAGACACCGTTATTTTAAATAATGCCTGTGCAAAGTATAGTAGAAGGTGTCCTCACTGCGAGATAGGTGTAAGGAGGGGGAATCACCATCTCTACGCAATGAGGACATCTTTTACTATCGTAAATCTCCTTGTTAATGTAAGGATACAATATAGCATATAAAGAGTTGTATGTCAAGAGTTTTGACTTAAAACATCAAAAAATTCTCCCTGAAACAAAGGAGAATTTTTGAGAGGTGGTTCCCCATCAATAACACATCTCTCAATCTAAGCTACCTATATTAAAAGTTGGTGTCAAGAGTCGAACAAAGGGCGAATAATTTTTATTTAGATAATCAATCGCTTATAATAATTACAAATCTACATAGTAAAATGAATTATTCTGAAATTACAAAAAGTGACAAAAGGTTTCCCAAGAAACTTCGAGAAATTCCGGACTGTCCTCAAAAGTTGTACTGTATTGGGAACGTGGATTTATTTTCTAAGCCTATTATAGCGATAGTCGGTTCTCGTAAGGCGAGTGAATATGGCAAGATAATTACCAAAAAGTTTGCATCTTATCTCGCCAGTAACGGTTATGTTATTGCTTCGGGACTGGCGATAGGAATTGATGCGCAGGCTCATAAATCGGCTCTGTCCGTTGAGGGTTATACAATTGCAGTTTTGGGAACAGGGATAGATGAGATATATCCTGCCTCGAACAAATCGCTTGCAGACGAGATTCTTAAGAAAAAAGGTCTTATCGTAAGTGAATTTTCCCCAAAGACTCCTTTTGCGAAATATAATTTTCCGTTGCGTAACAGAATTATTGCCGGCTTGAGCCAAGCCGTAATTATTAGTGAAGCCGCCGAAGAATCGGGCTCTTTAATCACGGCAAAATTAGCTTGCGAATACGGGCGGGAAGTATTTGGCGTGCCTCAAAATATAACAAATTTTAATTCTCATGGCGTTAATGATTTAATAAAAGGCGGCGCCAATGTCTTAAGTTCAGAAGGGGATCTTGAGGAATTTTTTGGCGCAAAGGGGGAGAACAAGAAAATTGCCAGTTTGTCTCTCGAGGAACGAGAAGTTTTTGAGCTAATTACGGTTGAGGCAATGGATTTTGAACAAATTTCAAAAAAGTCAAAACTCTCTGCCGATAAATTGAGCGCTGCTTTGGTATATTTGGAACTGAAGGGTTTGGCAAGATGCCAATCTAATGTTTATTTTCGGTGTTGATTTTAAAATACCTATAAATTTGTTTTAATAGTAAAAGCCGTGTAATTTGTATTTTTAGGGATTTTTTATAAAATAGTTCATTATAAAAAGGAGATTATGGAAAGCTTAGTAGTTGTTGAGTCGCCAGCTAAAGCACAGACAATCAAAAAATATCTGGGAAAAGGTTTTGAAGTAATGGCATCGTATGGCCACGTCAGAGATTTGCCCAAGGGCGAACTCGGCGTGGATATTAAAGATGATTACAAACCGAAATATGTCGTACCCGTCAAGAGTAAAAAAACTTTGACTGCAATAAAGCGAGCGGCAGGAGAAGCAAAAGTTGTATATCTTGCAACCGATCTGGATCGCGAGGGTGAAGCAATCGCTTGGCATATTGTTGAAGGCGCTAAACTTAAAGGCGGCATAAAAAGGATTGTTTTCTCGGAAATAACGAAAGAAGCCATAGATGATGCGATAAAGAATCCGAGAGATATAGATTATCACTTAGTTGATGCCCAACAGGCACGAAGAGTGCTTGACCGGTTGGTAGGGTATGGATTGAGTCCGCTGCTATGGAAAAAAGTGTACAAAGGGTTATCAGCCGGTCGCGTGCAGTCGGTGGCGGTTAGGATGGTTGTAGAAAGAGAACGGGAAATCAAGAATTTTAAACCGGAAGAATACTGGGCAATATGCGCAATTCTCGAGAAGGATAAAAAAGAATTTGAAGCAAATTTAGTTGCAAAGGATAACAAAAGAATTGACAAACTCGATATAAAGAGTGAAAAGGATGCCCAAAGTATTGTAAATAATTTGAAAAGTGCAGATTATGTCGTCGATAACGTTGAAGAGAAAACAAGCCAAAGGAACCCTTATGCACCCTATACAACCTCAACGCTCCAACAAGATGCTTCAATAAGGTTAAATTTTTCGCCTAAGCAGACCATGAGATTGGCCCAGATGCTTTATGAAGATGGCCGTATTACTTATATGAGGACTGACTCGACCAATTTATCGTCTAGCGCAGTAAAAGAGGCTAGAGAGCATATCAGAGCGTCTTTTGGAGGCGATTATCTGCCGCCGGAGCCAAAGATATATAAAACTAAGTTGAAAGGTGCTCAAGAAGCCCATGAAGCAATTAGACCGACCCATCCCAAAAACTCTCCGGAAGAAATGAATATTTCTGATTCGAAACTTGCGAAACTGTATGATCTAATCTGGAGAAGAATGATGGCAAGCCAAATGTCAGCAGCGCTGTTTGACGAAGCAAAGGTTAGCATTCGAGCAAAGCAATATTTATTTCAAGCCAATGGACGCAAGATAAAATTTGAGGGT
>PEZV01000034.1 GCA_002778735.1 Candidatus Berkelbacteria bacterium CG10_big_fil_rev_8_21_14_0_10_41_12
TAACTCCTGATAGCAAAGATTTTTTAGGCATGTGATACTAAGAAAATCTCTATAATTCCCGAAGATTCCATCGCAAATTAGCTCTGCGAGTAGTAAAATATGTTCAGAATGAATAAAAATTCAGTCCACAATGACTCCAGGTCGAGAAATACCCAAACCCTTGAGGAATTAGAACGATTAGAAGCTGAAAGTGAAAAACAAAAACTTCCAGAGCAGCAAGCAGTTTTTAAGGCAGATTCAATAAAAGATAGAGCTAAAAAGAGAGGGGTAAGTAATTTACCGGACAGATTAAATCCCCCAATGGGTTTTGACCCGGAAAAAGCCTTTGACAATGTTTATCCGTTCGTTAGAATTCCATTTCTTCACCCAAACACTCCGGAGGACAATATTACTTTTGGATTTCCCGACGAGGAACCCAATAAAATCTATTTTGGCGACAACCTTCATGTTTTAAGGTCACTTAAATCCAATACCATTGATTTAATTTATATTGACCCGCCGTTCTTCTCCAGCCGAAACTACAACCAGATCTGGGGGGACGATAACGAAGTAAGAACCTTTTATGATATTTGGGAAGATGGTTTGCCAAGCTATTTGGTGTGGTTAAACGCTCGTCTATGGGAGATGAAAAGGGTACTTAAAGATACTGGCTCTATTTATGTTCACTGCGACTGGCACGCTAGTCATTATATTAAAACTGAAATGGACAAAATTTATGGATATGAGAATTTTAGAAATGAGATTGTGTGGTGTTATACGGGGCCAGGGTCACCTGGAATGTCGCAATTTAACAGAAAACACGATGTAATCCTTTGGTATTCCAAAAGTCAGAATTGGGTGTTTAATTCAAATGATATTCGAGTTACGCATAGTGAAAAAACTAAGGAGAACTTTAAAAGTGGTTTAAGTGGTTCTGGTTTTGTTGCAGATACTTATGATTTATCTGAATTAGGAAAAGTTCCAGAGGACTGGTGGGAATTTGCAATTGCAAAAAGATTCCCTAAAGGAAGTCCTAATAATCTAGGATATCCTACTCAAAAACCAGAGGGATTGTTGGAAAGAATAATTAAAGCCTCAAGCAACGAGGGTGATCTCGTTGCCGATTTCTTTATGGGTGGCGGTACCACTCTAGCAGTAGCAATGAAAATGGGAAGAAAATTTATTGGATGCGATATTTCAAGGGTAGCAGCATCAGTAACATTAGATAGGGTGATAAAAATTGGGGAAGATCTAAGCGGTCAAAAAAGTAGTTTAGTTAAAAACGAAGAAATTTCCTTAAAGAAGGGTTTGTTTGATAAAGACAGTTTTCAGTTAAAAATACAAACAGAGGGTATAACCGAAAAAACACCAGATATAAAGATATTTTATCTGGGTGTTTATCCAATTGAAAAATTTGCTTCACTTTCCCAAGAACAGTTCGAGGAATTTGTATTAGCTTGCTACGGTTCCAGACGATTTACTGGGGAAGGAAGGATTACGGGTGTTATGAATAGTCAGACCAATGTTTTGGTCGGTAATGCAAATACAACAGATTCGATAAAAGAACTCGAGTTAAAAAAATTTATTGCAGACTCTTTAAGACTACGGTATCAAGAAAATTCAAGGATGAAATTGAAGGTTCTGGCTTGGACTTTCCCTCCAAAGCTGCAGAAATATGTCAAAACACTTGGAAATTATTTCTACAAACAAAACATAGCGATTGACATAGAACTTATTCCAATAAACTCTCAGCTTTTCAGGAAACGGATTCTGGAACACTATCAAGATAGTCAAGACGGTGAGTTCTTATTGCTATTTGTTACCTCTCCATCGATTCCGGAAATAAGATATAAAAAGATTGATGGATTAACTTATGAATTTGAGTCGGCCGGAGCAAGAAGCAACAACTTGAATGGATATTTAATTAACTGCCAATGGGATTTTAATTTTCAAAACGGGTTGTTTTCAGAACCAGAATACTCATTAATGAGGGAAACTGCAAAAAGCGGAAAACATGCTGGTAAATATATTGCTGCCTTGAAATGTAATAAGAAGTTTGAGAAACCTGGTAAATATCTTGTAGCTTGTCGTGTGCAAGATAATATGGGTAGTGAGACGACAAAAACATTAGAAATAGAGGTTTCTTAAAAATATGAAGTACTCATTTAAAGAACACGAAAAAAATTATCAAGAATGGTGCAACCAAGATTATCCAATTGCCGAAACTGAAATTGCTCAAAAAGTAAAAGATTTTATTAAGAATATTGAAAATCCCAATTTTACTCTTCGTCTTTATCCTCACCAATTGGAATCCATAAAGCGTTGTATTTATAGTTATGAAGTTTTAGGAAAGAAAGATTTGCTTTTAGAAATTGTTACAGGTGGGGGTAAGTCAGCGATAATTGCTGGTATGATTTCTTATTTTGCTATCGTTCATAATTTACTCAGATATTTGATTTTAGTTCCCAACACCATAGTTCGGGCAAGGTTAGATGATGAGTTTAACCCTGATCCAACCAATTCTAAGTTTGTATACAACATATTCCCATTCTTCTTTAATAGTTATGAATATCTCAAAAATCGAATGTCCATCCACGTTATGGAGCAAAAAAGGGATCCTGTCGGAATAAGGAATGCTGAAATTATATTAGGAAATATACACCAAATATATGAAGGGAAAATAAGCCTAGATATTATTCAAAAGAATCTCGGGAATATTGTTATATTTAATGATGAAGCTCATAACTCTAAAGCAGAAAACTACAACGATGTTTTAAATAAGTTAAAACCTCAGAGGATATTCCGTTTAGACACAACAGCAACCCCAGACAGGTTAGATGGTCTCCATCCAGATAGTGAAAAAATCCTTGAGTATGGCATACGCCAGGCAATGCACGACAGGATTATTAAAAGAATTATTGTTTGTAGGCCAGATATTGAAAAAGTCAAACTTACTTATAAAGATGTCGAAACGGGGAAAGAATTAAAAGTTGAAGAAATACCCTGGGAAGATATTGAAAGCAAGAAAATTAGAGCGACAAAGTATGTTACTTCCGAAAAACCAATGCGTCAGCAAATTGCTATTGCTAAACAATGTTTAGATTACCAGAAAAAAACGATAGCTCTTGATAATTCAGGACAACCAGAATGGAAGCCGTTGCTGTTTGTAGTAGCAATATCAATAAATGACGCAAAGAATATCAAAAGAGTATTAGAAAACGAATTTAAACTAAAAACACTTTTAGTAACTAACGAAAGCGAAGATGAGGAAAAAGAAGCGGCAATGGAGCTTAATAAGCATTTGAGGGATTCTGAATATGATGCTGTCGTTTCGGTTTTGATGTTGAGAGAAGGGTGGGATGTTAAGAATATTTCTGTAATTCTTCTTTTTAGAAAGTTCTGCTTCAAGTTGAATGAGTCTACTGGTCAAAAGTATTCAGTTTATGGGCAGCAGGTCATTGGACGGGGTTTGAGAAGAATAGACCCACGGAATAAAGAGGAATGGGAACAATGTTTAGTAGTTGATCACCCAGTATTGAAACATGATTGGTTGTGGGAAATGCTTGACGCTGATCAATATCAGGGAGCTTTAAATCCAGATGAAGTTATTGATATTAAAAATATTCCAAAAGCCAAACCATTTGAAGAAACACCCTTAGGGACAAAGGAAGAAGATGTGAGGGATATAAAACTTGATCTGCAAAGTATCATTGACAATATTCCAGACCCCAAAGGGGAAGAGTTTAAAATTTTATATAAATGGCAGGAATTTTTAGACAATTATCAATATAAAACTGAACAAATAGATATCGAGCAGACAATAACTGATATTAAAAAGCGCAAATTGGCTACCGGTTTTAATGAACAAGAAGTTTTTGAGGACTTAAAAATTGATATAAATCTTGTTAATGAAATTCAGGACATGTCTAATGAACAACTTAAGCAGGTGATTACAAACGAAGTGACTAATATTAGCAGAGACGCCTTACTTGAATATGACCGCAATCCTGATAAAAGGCAGGATTTGATTTATCAAGTTTTGATAAGTCATATTAAAAAGAGGTTCTTATTAGGAACTGATTTAGGTTTGACAGAAGATAAAACATTACTCAGAAAACTTTGGTTTTCGATGTCAGAGATGAGAGAAGTTTTCTTAGATCTAGGACTAATATCGGGAATTCTTACGAACCCTTCTAGTAGTTTATAAATATGATAAGCAATCGAGGAAAGTTAACTGGTCTTAAACGCAGCCCATACGGGGAGGAAAAATACGATTCTGATTTGGAAAAATATTATATGGTTGAACTTGAGGGAATGCCGGGTGTCAAAAGTTGGACAAAGAAACACGATATAAAGATTCCTTACCAGATTTTGTTTTTCTCCCGAAATTATGAACCTGATTTTTTGGTAGAGTTTAATGATGGAAGCAAGGAGATTCATGAGACAAAAGGATTGCCTTTTCTCTTTTGGTTTTCTACTCATTTAAAAATGGAGTCAGCAGAAGAGTACTGTAAAAAACTCGGATGGAAATACAAATTTATTACCAAAGATAAAGTAATTTTTTACAAAAATAATTATTTAAATTCAATTAAGGGTAAGGTAAAGGATGTTTAGTTATAGACAACTGGGAAAAGCTAAAATCTTATAAATATGATAAGTGAATGGCAACAGAATTTAATTGTTCAAGGGTTTGGCGCTTTTGCTGGAGCGTTTTTCGCGTTTCTTTTTTTAAGATTAAGTGAATTTTTAACAAAGATATATCAGCGTGAGTTAAAACATTACAATTTACTGGTAAATCTTGAAACACAGTTAAACGAAATTGGGGACGTAATCCACGATAACATATATGTCCTTCCGAATTTCCGACGAGTTATCCTTTCAGGAAATATTTACTTCAACAATCTACATCAAATTCCAATGGATAAAGGCCACTACGAAAACCTCTATGATATAGACCTTATTAACGATCTTTTTATATACTACTACGAAGTAAGAAAACTGAACGACGATATCCAAACGGCAACATGTGGATATCAGGAAATAAAAAACGCTTTCATTCAAAAAAATATCAACAAAAGTGGCTATGTGATAAACGCACAGTTGCTAGCGGATAATCTTAAATTTATAGAGGCTTTTTTGGTCAAACTACAAAAAGATACGGTACTGTTAATAGCAAAAGTACGTATAAGAATAAAAATGGATAAACCTCTTGGTACAAAACTTCAGTTTTTCTTTGTTCGCTCATCAAAAATAAATGATGTGCAGTTACAGAAAGAAATTACCAATTTAAATAAGGAGATTGAGAGCACTAAAACAGCGAGTCAGGAAGAAATAGAGAGAGTTTTAAAAGAGAACAATTTGACCAGTTAGTTTATATTCCTATGGTCTAACGCCGGAAGAAATCAAAGTTGTAGAAAGTAAAAAATGATTGATTTTAAAAGTTTCCATAAACAAGTTGGTCAGCGTTTTTGGAAACATATTCATAAAGAAACATTAATTCCCTACGGAAAAAATATTTCTGATCGTAAATCATTTTTAATAAAACTTTGTCAGAATGTAGAAAAAATGAAATATGTGCCTGCACCTCCAAGAGGATATGTCGTATCTCATAAACAAAATTTAGTAGTGAGATTTATTCCCACTCTGACGGAAGAGGATTATTGTGTTTATTTTTATTGTATTAAATGTTTGGAGGATGAGATAGCTGAAAATAGAGTGGTCGGAACATATGGTGGTTGGAAATTAGGTGGCATAATTAGAAAATTGGAAAGGTTTGATGAGGCATCATCGATGCCAGATTATAGTTACAATAGATTTGCATGGAGACAAGCGTGGACAGAATACCAAACTAAAGCATACAATCTTCAAAGAAACGTAAATTACAATTTTTTTATTATTTTTGATATTGCAAATTTTTATGATTCTCTTAATTTAAGGAGGCTGGAAATATTAGTCCGGGAAACAGTAGGAAAAACCAAAACCGAGATTGTAAATTTATTATTCTACTTTCTGTCGAATTGGGGGAAAAGAGATCTAAACTATGACGGACAAAATACCGGTATTCCACAGGATGAGGTTGGAGATTGTTCTCGAATTTTAGCCAATTTTTACTTACAGGATTACGATAAAAATATTTCTAATATTTGCTCAAAACAGAATTCAAGTTATCTTAGATATGCAGACGATCAAATAATTGCGTCACCCAACGAAAAAACTGCGAAGGAAATAATGTTTCTTGCGTCAAAAGGATTAATAAAGCTTGGTCTTAATTTAAATGCCAGTAAGGCCAAGCTGCTAAACAAAGATGGGTTTTATAAATATTGGTCATTCGACATTTTTAAGTTATTGATAGATGCAAATAATGCCAACAGAATTCAACAAGCATGGACACTTTATAAAGATAGGTTAAGAAATGGAGTAAAATTTAAACCCGAAACAGTGCTGAAAAGAATATTAAGTTGTAATCTTAGCCAATTACCAATTGCAATTAAAAACGAAATATTTAATGAATCTATTCAAAAGGATTTTCTTATTAGCATAAATGAATATTATCTTAAACGAATTTATATGTTTACTGATAATCCGAAGAAAAGTATGTTTCTCCAACATCTTAACAAATTATCTAATGATGTCTTGTTCAACCAATATCACTTACGTGTTATGAAGTTTGCTCGGGAAAACAAAATTAATAAGAAATACCTAAATAAAGTAAGAAGTAATTTAATTAAATTAAATGATATAAATCTCTAAAAGAAGTGTCTCAATATTACAACACTAAACAGAAATGGAAAAAGAAAAAATATTTCAGGTAAGTGAGTTTAATGAATATATAAACATCTACTTAGGTAAAGTCGGAGATGTGATAATTGAGGGGGAAATAGTTGAATGTAAAGTAAACCAAGGTAAATGGCTTTTTGTAACGATTAAGGATGATATCTCAAGTGTTAAAGTTTTTGCTGTAACATTTAAGATCTCGGGGTATAGCGTTCTTGAACCAGGGATGTTAGTCCACGTTTATGGAACTCCAAATTTATATTCAAAAACAGGTGAATTTAACGTTTATGCAAAACAAATTGTCCCTGCCGGTGAAGGTGCTT
>PEZV01000009.1 GCA_002778735.1 Candidatus Berkelbacteria bacterium CG10_big_fil_rev_8_21_14_0_10_41_12
GAATAATTGATTTTTATAAGTTTGTTTTGAGAGACGAAGTAGATCTATCAGTTGACTTACAAATTTTATCTGATAATTTATAAAAAAACACTGGGGGTGGTTATGAAAGTATTAGTAGTCGGAGGTGCCGGATATTTAGGCGGAGCGGTTACCGATCTTTTAGCGCAAACTAAACACGATTTTAAGGTTTATGATGCGCTTTTATACGAAGACACTTTTTTGAAAAATGTTGATTTTGTCTACGGTGATATCCGCGACAGAAAAAAACTTTTGAAACATCTTAAATGGGCTGACACAGTTGTTTTTTTGGCCGCATTAGTTGGGGATGGCGCCTGTGCCATTAATCCTGATATTTCGACAGAGTTAAACCACCTTGCCGTCGCCTGGCTGGCCGAAAATTTTGACGGAAGGATTATATTTGTATCAACTTGCTCTGTTTATGGCGCGCGAAACGGCATCTTGACCGAGAGATCGCCAATAAATCCATTATCTGTTTATGCGGTGACAAAATTTGCGGCTGAGGTGCATCTGAAAAATAAAAACGCTATAATCTTCCGCCTTGGCACACTTTTTGGCGTTTCTGATCAGTTTTCAAGAGTTCGGCTCGATTTGGTTGTTAATACGATGACAGCAAAAGCGTATTCAGATGGAGAGCTTAAAGTGTTTGGAGGAGCCCAGTATCGGCCGCTTTTGCATGTCAAAGATGCAGCTCGGGCGATTGTTGATAATTTGGAAACAAAACATAAGGGTATTTACAATTTGCACAAGACAAACATAAAAATTTCTGATTTGGCACAAGAAGTGAAAAAACATTTCCCGAAAATAAAAATTGAAAAAATCGCTATGAAGTTTGAAGATTCGAGGAATTACCGGGTTTCGTCAGAATTGGCAAAAAGAACCTTGAAATTCAAGCCAAAATATAATATGTCGGATGGGATAGAAGAATTAAAGAAAATTTTGGAAGCTGGCAGAATCAAAGACTTGAACAATCCGCGTTTTACTAACCAAATGTTTTTGACCCAGTTTAACACCCATAAACTTTGCAAGGAGTTTTAGTGCCAAAAGAAAAAGTCCCACAGTCTCGCCAAAAGACATTGAGAGCTAATACTCCGGCCACCGGTACTGGCAAGAATACTGAAGAAGCGCCGCGCCTTATTGAAGGAGGAATTGTTATTGATGATCGCGGCCAAGTCATTTTTGCCAATGACTTTGATTTTAAGAGCATCAAAAGATTTTATATGATCTCAAATCACAAGGAAGGTATGGTGCGCGCTTGGCATGCCCATAAAAAAGAAGCCAAATATGTTCTGGTAGTAAATGGCGCTGCTATTGTCGGAGCAGTCAAAATAGACGATTGGGACAATCCTTCCAAGTGGGTTAAGGTTGATCGATATGTTCTTTCATGCAAAAAACCTTCGCTTTTGTATATTCCGGCAGGTTTCGCTAATGGTTTTATGTCACTGACTTCTGACACTCAAATAATTTTTTTCTCAACATCAACGATAGATGAATCGAAAGGCGATGATTTCCGTTTTGATGCCAGATATTGGGATATCTGGGAAGTTATTGAGAGGTAAAAATGCCATCGTTAGGGCAATCTGGGTTGGCCAATCCGGTCAGTTTTTCAGTGATATCGACATATTTTAACAATTCCTTTTTGCTGTTGATGCCGTAATAGCATCTTGGTAAATACGGCAAGTTGTAACCAAAGTAAGTATTTAAAACAAGCCGAAAAATATTAACCGAATCGCCGCCGGAAGACAAATCTTCGTTTGTTGCCTGCGGTATATGGTAAGCCGCCAATATTCCATATTTCATCTGGAAATCTTCGCGGGATCGTTGTGTTTTATCGCTTTCATTCATCTCCGGATCAACAGGCGCAGTGCCGTCAGGCGGCATTTTTTCTTGCGATGGGTATGGCCCTTCGTCCGCTTGAATTATTATCACTGCTTGATTGTCCGTTTTTTGCTCGATCTTGTTAATCACTTCCTTCATTTGGCTATTTATAAATTCAACCTGACCAACATATTTTTCTCCGATTGGTTTACCAACATTATCTACCCACGGATTGTCTGAAAACGATCCGTCGGCATTGAAAAAATAAGGATTATGCGGTACTAAAATGTGGGCAAAAACAAATTTGGGACCGGTATTTTCATCGGGGATTTCTTTTAATTTTTCTATATCAAATAGTGATTGGTCGCGTTGATTCAATCCTGTAAACGAAAAGATAGAAAAATTACCGATTTTCAGGCCTTTTTTTGCCGTATAGCCGTAAATACTTTTTAATAGTTCTTTTTGGGGAAATTCGTTGAGGGGATAAGCTCGACCAAGGAC
The DNA here is from genome assembly GCA_002778735.1 of Candidatus Berkelbacteria bacterium CG10_big_fil_rev_8_21_14_0_10_41_12. Classification (GTDB taxonomy): domain Bacteria; phylum Patescibacteriota; class UBA1384; order UBA1384; family 1-14-0-10-41-12; genus 1-14-0-10-41-12. The sequence goes on from PEZV01000009.1 coordinate 2,338, forward strand.
ATTCAATTGATTTCCGGATTGATAATCGTGATCCGACAATGGTGCTTGGTTTGAAATTTCGTAATATGAGCCAAGATGATAGTAGGAATAACCCAACCTTTTAAGCTCCTTGATTATTGGCGAGTAGTAGACGGAATTAAAATAGGGTCCAACTGTTTGTAGTGAGGCGGAGCCAAATATTTGAGCCAAATCACTGTGGTAATTGGCTTTTAAGGTGGAAGAAATTGATAAAGCTGTGTTGGGATAGTTGTCATAAGCATTTGAATTGATTGAAAAACCCTTATCTTCTAAAAATGTAGTAAAGTCCGAGTTGTCAAAACCGAGCTGGTCTTTTAAAACATTTTGGTTGGTATATCGGTCAAGAACAATGTAGTAAATATCAGGTTTTTTATCCGGATTTGCGTTGACATCTTTAGAGGCCAGTTCTGCCGGACGATAAAAGAACTGTGGCCACTCGATTATTACTATTTGCAAAACACTGAAGAGCTGTATTATAAATGCAACCGAGACAGTGACTACTGCTACCCGGAACAAAACAGCCATGTCCCATTTTCGAGATTTTATTACCTTGTCAATAAAGTGGAGTAGAAAATACAGTAAAATGAAAAAAATAAGTGCGAGTAAGAACAGTTTAAAAGACCCGAGTAGATCGATAATTTTCGAGATGAATTTAGAAGATCTAAACAGATTCCAAATTGGCTGTAATTTCGTATCAATCCGTTGGCTAATTACAAAATAGACACCAATAGCCGCAAGTAATGCAATAAATCTATTTTTGGTAAAAAATCGATAGAATATTAATGCCAAAATTGTGCTTGTGATAAAAGCTAAAATAAGCGGCAGTAATAAATCTGAGAGGAGGACCTGATTCCTATCCCTTACCCAGTCAGTTAATGGTGGAAGACACGCTAAAAATAAAAGTGGTAGCCAGAAAGCAAGATAATTTTGCAAGAATTTTGGAGTAATTCTGTTGAAAAATTTTGTAATTGCCAGATACGCATTTTTTAATTGTTTCACATCGCGCAGAAAATATTCTTTGGCTATACCGATTTTGCTTTGTTTCCTATATTTTTTCTTTGTCTTTTTGGGCATTTTACGCCTCTTCTTTCTTCGGTACTTTCTCCAGCACTATTCCTTTTGTCTCCCCCTTTGCCCTTTTCACTTTATCCTTTACCTTTCATTAAATACATAATTCGTTTGCTGCCAGGAATTTTTGTCCGTTGCAAGATTTTAAATCTTTTGGAGAATTCAACTTCGAAATCTTCTTGAGTATAGTTAGGGAAAATATCCTCGCGCGAAGCCAAAAGCCGTTTTGTGTTGGAATCCTCTTTGGGCACGAATTCAATGATGATATTTTTGGCGCATTGATGGAAAAGATCGCAAATGTAAGATAACGGCAAATTGTTAGCAATCGCCAGATGATGGATAAAGGCCAAACACATTGACAGATCAAAAGAATTTCTTTCCAGAAAAGAAGCCCTTTCTTTATTTCTCCAGCCGATTGCCGGACTGGGGTTGGTTAAGTCAATTATAAGCGGAAGTAGATATTTATCGTCTTTTTCCTTGTTTTGACGGTATGCTTTTTCAATTGCCAGCTCGTCAATATCAGTAGCGAGGGTAAGGATTTTCTTGCTTGAAGCCAGCCGGCTGAAAGTGCCGTCATTTGCGCCTGCGTCCCAAACCGATTTGGGTCTAATCTTCGAAATCCATCTTGAAATAATCTTTTTTTTGCTCTCGAAAGCGCGCCGCGTGTAATTGGTATCGTCGTAATACTTACCCCAAATCGTTTTCTGCTTTGGCAGGTCAAGTGCGAGAGTTGTTGATTTTAAGCTTGCCATGATGCCCAAAAGTTGATTTTTATGCAATTGTTTTTTTTGTTTTTTGATGATACTCGGGTCGGTATATTTCTGCTGGCTGCGGGCATGCAAATGTATGTGAATGCCGAGTCCGAGTGAAAATCTGGTTTTTGACGGCAGAAGATGCGCCGCCAAATCAAGAGGAATTCCATCGAGGAAAATCTGCGAGCTTTTGCCGAAGCGCAAATCGGTATGCGACATCAGGGCAAGGGGGGCCAAAAAATGCTGGCAAAACTGCCGATAAGCAACCCACGGCTCTCCTTCTTTATAAAAATCGAAAGAGAGCGTATCGATAAATATTGGCCGGCCGGATATGAATTGAATGTTGTAAGCAGAGGCGTCTTTGAGAATCATTCCGTGCGCTATGGCTATATCCTGGATTTCCAGAGTGAGAAGGGCGGCGTCTTTAAGCTGGCTGAAACTCCATTCGTATGGGTAAGATAAAAACGGAATCTGTTCGGGAAGCAAGGTCTTATAGGCCGAATCGTCAGAACTAATATTATTGATTTCTTTGTGATTAATTATCAATCCTTTACCCACTAACTTTTTGAACAATCCCGAATTCATTAGGAGGTCATATTCCTTGGCATAGGATTGATTAACTTGGCGATAGAAAAGATTGCCTAACCTAAAGACAAAACCGCTTGGATCGCGGAAAGAAGCCGGAACTTTTATCGGTTCGCGAGAGCTCATTTGCTTTTAGATTTCTTTTTCTTTGAAAAGAGATTGGAAAAAAACTTTACTATCCTATGCCCATAGACTTTTAGCGCGTAACCGGCCCCAAAAACCAAACCGATAAGAACTTGGATTATATAGCTGCCCGTGCCGGGGTCAAGATAGGCGTGAGTATAGCTGAAAGGGAAAAGAATTAACAAGACAAGGATCAGAAGAGGTGAGTTTATTCTCCACTTCTTTTTACCTAAATTTGGGCTACAGTTAACATTTGACATTTGTTTTGCCTAAATTTTATTTAGATTCTAAATTGACCTATTTATTAAAATATCAGAAATTTTCGGACTTTCAACAATATTATAATACTATGCTTGATTTATAGCTGAATTAGGTGTATTCTCGTGTGATGGAATTTTTTTGCATGAATAGGGTGCACCTTTTGATCTTTTAACTTTCCCCTTTACCCTATCTTCTATTTCTGCTAATTTATTCTCGAAGGAGATTCTATGAAACAAAAAATTGCTATTTTAGGCGCCGGAGGAATGTTGGGCTCGATGGTCTTGGATGTTTTTGCCAAAGATAAAGATTTTTATGTTATCGCCACTGTGCGCAGCGCCAAGGAAAAGAAAAATTTGAAAAAAAAATATAAAAATATTGAAATGCGCGAATTGGATATCGAATATGCTGATATAGATGCCCTTAGAAAAGCTCTTAAGGGCGCTAAATGGGTGATTAACTGCATCGGTATTATCAAGCCCTACATTCATGATGATAATGCATTAGAAGTTGAGAGAGCAATTCGTGTTAATTCTTTATTTCCTCATGTTTTAGCTCGTGTGGCGAAAAAAATTAATGCTAAAGTCATTCAAATTGAGACTGACTGTGTTTATTCCGGCAAAACCGGAAATTACAAAGAGGACGATGAGCATGATCCGCCGGACGCTTACGGTAAAACCAAGAGTTTGGGCGAAGCAAAATTTGAAAATGTTTACCACCTGCGCGACTCGATTATCGGCCCTGAACCAAAAGCGCATGTTTCGCTGATGGATTGGTTTCTGGCTCAGCCTAAAGGAGCGACTGTCAACGGTTTCGCTAATCACAAATGGAATGGCATCACAACTCTGCATTTTGGTAAAATCTGTCTTGGGATTATCAAAAGAAATCTGAAAATTCCTAGCATGCAGCACATTATTGCTGCCGACAAGCCCTCAAAGGCCAAAATGTTAACATACTTTGCTAAATATTTTGGTCGAACTGACATCAAGATTATTCCGGTTAAAGCGCCCAAAGTAGTGGATCGGACTTTATTAACAAAAGACCCAAAAATAAACGCGAAGATTTGGCGTGCGGCCGGATACAAGACACCGCCAACAGTGAAAAATATGATTATGGAGCTATCTCAATGGCAAATTCAATAAGAAAATTTATTCCCAAGCCGGTCAAAAAGTCTCTTCTTACAATGACCAAAGTTCTTAACATAGCAAAGGTTACACTCAAATCCTGGAGACGTCGAAAGGTTTTGGGGAAACATATTCAAAATTACATCCTTGAAAAATTTTTCGATCCGAATATTGGCAAGGAATACGGCATTTCCAAGCAGACCAAAACAGATTTAGTTAAAATGTTTCGGCTCATTCCGACCAAAGTGCAGACAGCAACAAATTGGCTCTATTATGTTCATATGGCGACAGTGATTTTTAATATTTCCAAAAAACAAAAAGGGGATGTGATCGAATGTGGATGCTGGAAAGGGGGAAGTAGCGCAATCTTATCTTTAATTTGCAAAGAGGTTGGCCGAAAATTGATTATTGCTGACTCTTTTGAGGGAATTCCTGAAGATGATGACAAGCACGGTCATTTTTATACTCACTTGTCAGTTCTTGGCTATTACGAAAAAGGGATGTACGGCGGCAGTATGGAGGAAGTAAAAAATAATATCGGCCAATATGGCAAAATCAAAGTTTGTCAATTTGTTAAGGGTTTCTACAAGGATTCGCTTAAGAAATTTAAAAAGCCGCTGGTTTTTGCCTTCCTTGACGTTGACTTAAGGTCCTCCTTGGAGGATAGTGTAAAATATATTTGGTCGAACCTGTCTGATGGATCATTTATTTATACCGACGATTCGTGTGATATGGATGTAGTAAAGTTTTGGTTTGATGAAAATTGGTGGAAGAAAAATCTAAAACAGAAAGCGCCGGGCTATGTTGGCAGCGGTTGCGGACTGCCGATAACTCCAGAGTATTCAAGTTTAGGTTACACCCGAAAAATCAAAAACGCAGAAAAAATTTTCAAAAGAAAAAATTGGTTTAATGGATAAAGAAAGGTAAAATGAAAGTTCTGACCATATTGGGCACTAGACCCGAAATAATCCGGCTCTGCCTAATCATCAAAAAATTAGACTCTCTTTGCGATCAGATTTTAGTTCATACTGGACAGAATTATGATACTAATTTAAATGATATTTTCTTGCGTCAGCTTGATGTGAGAAAAATAGATTATTATCTTGGCGCAACAGGCACTCCCGCCGAGCAGATAGGAAAAATTCTGGTTGAGTTGGAAAAAATCATCAAAAAAGAAAAGCCGGACAGATTTTTAGTTTTAGGTGACACCAATAGTTCATTGGGCGCGATCATGGCGAAACGTCTTCATGTTCCCGTTTATCATATGGAAGCGGGCAACCGCTGCTATGACGATCGTGTGCCCGAAGAAGTTAATCGGCGTATCATTGACCATTCCAGCGATATTTTGATACCTTATACGCAGCGTAGCCGCCAAAATCTCTTACGTGAGGGAATTGCCGGGGAACGCATTTACGTTACGGGCAACCCGATTAAAGAAGTACTTGATTATTTTGCCAAAAATATCGAGGCGAGCAAAATTATGGATAGGCTCAAAGTTGAGAAAGGCAAGTTCTTCTTAGCAACACTACATCGGGAGGAAAATGTCGATGTTGAAGAACGGCTTGAAAAATTTGTTAAAGCATTTAATCAACTAGCTGAAAAATATAAAATGCCGATTGTCTGGAGTGTTCATCCAAGAACTAAAAAACGCCTGAAAGCAAGCAAAAAGTTTAAATTGAATAAAACTGTCAAAGCAATCGAACCGTTAGGGCTTTTCGACTTTGTTCATCTTGAAAAAAATGCTTACTGTCTTTTGTCGGATTCGGGCACGGTTCAAGAAGAAGGAGCAATTTTTAACATTCCGAGTGTAACGCTGCGCGATACCACTGAACGTCCTGAAACAATCGAAGCCGGCTCGAATATAATTTCCGGCTGTGAACCGGAGTCAATCCTGCTTAGCGTTAAGGTTGCAACGCAAAAATCTGTCAATTGGGATCCGCCGGCAGAATATTTAGTTAAGGATGTTTCAACTAAAATCGCGAAGATTATCCTGGGTTACAGAAAATGAGCTTCATTCCAAAGGTTTCAATTATAATACCCGTCTACAACGGATCGGATTTTTTACCTCAAGCAATTGATAGTGCCTTGAGCCAAACCTATAAAAACATCGAAATTATAGTTGTCAATGATGGTTCTAACGACAGGGGCGCTACTAAAAAGATTGCCAAATCGTACGGAAATAAAATTCGTTATTTCTACAAAAAGAATGGCGGAGTTGCTTCAGCCCTGAATCTGGGAATTAAAAAGATGAATGGACAATATTTTTCCTGGTTGAGCCATGACGATGTCTATTATCCAAATAAAGTGCAGGCGCAAATTGATTTCTTGAAAAAATTAAAAAATAAAAATGTTGTTTTATACAGTGATTTTGATTTAATAGATAATACTTCTAAAGTTTTCCGGTCGGTTAGAATAAATTCCTCTGCGCCGGAAAAATTTCAATTTGCGTTAATAATTAGTTCGCCTGTTAGCGGATGCACCACGTTAGTTCCCAAAACCATCTTTGATAAAATCGGTCTTTTTAAGGAAAATTTAATGACAATCCAGGATTATGATATGTGGTTTAGGATTGCTGAAAAATATGATTTTATTCATATCCCTAAAGTACTTATTAAATCTCGGCGGCATCCAGATCAAGGGATAAATAAAATGTCTACGCTTTGTAGCAAAGAAGGCAATACATTTTATACCAGGATTGTCAGTCAACTAACGCCTTCTAAAATATTGAAAATTTCAAATCAAAAACTCGGTAAATTTTATCTTGCATGTACTTTTGGTCTTTATAAAAAGGGCTATAAAAAGAGTTCTCTGCTTGCCTTCAGAATGTTTCTGGGGTTGCGAGAAAAATCTTATTGAACAGGAATTAATTTAAACGGATTTCTTTCTATTTTAAATAGCTGGTATTTTTTTGCCTCGCTTATATCTCCAAATAAGTCCTGATGCGACAGCCAGAAATTATCGTCTATTCTATCTACAATTAAATATTGATAATTTTTATTAGATAAAAATTTTTTTAATTGTTCAGGTGATAATCTGTTGACAATAATATCTTTTCCTGATTCATCTTGTTTTATAGTCCATCCCCCATTGAGTTTTCTTGGAAATACTTCATATTGAAGAACCGGCGCTTCAATGCCGTTAAATTGAATATCTGCAAAGATCTTGTCTTGGTCCGAAGTATTGGATTTTATTTTATCGGATAACATTTCAAAATCTGTTCTCATATCGTTTACTCTTTTAATCCTGTTGTTTGGATAAACAAATAAAGTGTGAAAAGGAGGAAATTGCACAGAAAATAGAACAAAACATAAAGTAAAAAGTATCAAAAATAGATTTTTTATTCTTAGATTTTCAGAATTATTTTTTACTATCCCGACAATAGCGAAAATAACCATGACAGTACCGATGAAGTAAACATCAAGATAGCGCGCCATTGATCTTAATGTAGTTGCTTCTGCTGTCGCGAAAAAGAATAAATAAGCGATCAAGAGAGCTATTGAGTAAAGGATTAGCCCACCAAGTAGCGTAAGAAATAGTCCCGTAATCCTTGTTTTTTCTCGTCTATCTGATAATGAGATTAGTATTACTACACAAAATATTATTATTATCACACTCCATTCTATAAATGTTAATCTGTTTTTATTAATTAGCTCGATATCTTTTATAATCTTTTCTCCTATCGAAAAGCGGTCTTTTAAAAATGATTTTATTCTTGGGAAACTAAAAGCATTGTAATTAAGTCCATCACTAACAAGAGCTTTCAAGTAGTTATGGATCATAATATTTTTTTGTTTATTAAATGAAGGTTGTTGTATGGACTTTACTATGGCGGAAGTGCTTGTATTAGGAAGTATATTCTCTATCCGCAAATATAACCGCCAACTGGCAAAAGCAAGGATAGGTACAAGAGCGATAATAATGAAAATTGAGAAGATATTTCCCTTTGTTTTCCATTCTTTTGTAATTCCTGCGCGGTTTATTATGATAAGATCGATCAGGTTAAAAGATATAATGATCAAAGACAAAATAATTCCATTGTCTTTAAATAAAGTAAGTGAAAATAAAATAGGCAATAGTAATAATTTTTCTGTAGGTTTCTTAAGTGAGATGAAGGAGATCGCGAGAGCAGCACCAAAAGTAATTCCCATGACACTATCTACATAGAGAGACAAGAAGCCAGACCCGTGAATTAAAAAGTAGCTGAGAATAGATGCGAAACAAAAAATAAAAAGCAGAACGAAACTTATCTTTGTTTTTCGCAGTGTGGCAATTATCGGGACAAGAGCGGAAAAAATCATTATTCCCCGGGCAAAATAAAGAGAACTTTCAGAGAAATTATTAAATTGCAGGAAAAAATTTTGAAATAATGGAGCAGACGGTGCATAGTTAATGTTGTAATGGACTAATTTACCATATAGACCGGAAAAACCGTGGTTATAGAAAATAAATTTAGCATATTTTGCCCAATAAAAATTGTCGTCGCTGAGTAAAACAACCCTACGGGTGAAAAAATACCAAGCGGTTCCCAAAATCAAAAAAAACCAAAATTCGATCGGTATCTCCTTTAAGAAGATAAAAGTTTTTGCGGGAGAAAAGCGATTTTTTATCAGAATATATCCAAGGCAATAGATAAGAAAAAATAATCCGGCCAAGAATATGAGTTTGTTTGCCCAAAACAAAATTCCCATAAGGCTGGATAAATATAATAAGCAAATAATGCTTGCGCACACAAATAGAGGAAAGACAGAGATTAGTTTTGGATATTTTTTGGACAGTATGCCCGTCCAACCGATTATAGATAAAAAACTAAGGAAATGGATCACCGCGCCAACCCACCATTTATTACCTGTTGATAGATGCCGATTGTTTTATTTATAACATTCTCCATATCAAATTGTTTCAGTGCGGCCTGGCAGTTTTTTTTGAGCTTTGCTCTATTATTATAACCCCATTTTATTTTTCGGGAACACTTTTGCGCATTGCTCGGTTCAGTTATAAGTATTCCGCAGTGAAAATGCAATAGTTCTTTTGCAACACCGACCTTGTTGGATAAACAGACCGGCAAATTGTGCTCTATGGCTTCGAGACAGGTTATAGAGAAAGATTCATACTCCGACAGAAGAATATAAATATCAGATAAATTGTATATATCTTCTTTCTCCTTTCCTTCGACCGGACCCCAAAAAATAATTTTGTCCTGAAGATCTAACGCGGCTGTTAATTTTTCAAGCTGCTTTTTATTGTTTCCCTCATCAGGGCCAACAATTAAAAGCCTAAATAGGGGATCTCTGATTTTTGAGAAAGAGCGGATGACAAGATCAATTCTTTTAAGCCGACTTAATCTCGATAGAGATAAAATGATTTTTTCGTTTTTTCCTATTCCATACTGCTTGCGAATTTCTGTTTTGTTAGAATTCGCAAAGTTTTTAATTTGGATTGTGTTCGGAATGATTACAATTTTTTTCTCAAGCATCGGATATCGGTCGATCACATTCTTCTTTTCCTGGGCTGTAAGGACGAAGATTCGGCTTGCGCCTAAAAGCATTTTTCCGCCAACTAAAAAATTAAAAACTTTTTTTAAAAATACTTTGCCAAAAATCGGAAGCGGAATCGGGCTTTCGTGCAGATGCAAAATATAAGGAGTTTTACTTTTTATGCAGATAGTAGCGGCGACTGCATTCAAGATTGTAAAAAAAGCATGCAAGTGGACAATGTCATAATCTTCGATGTGTTTTCTGAAATATTTTCCGAATCCGATCGGCAAAAATAAATTGAAATTTTTTGCAAGGTAATTAGAGAAATTGCGGAACCTCATAATTTTTATCCCGTCAATCTCTTCACAAACCTGATTGATTCGTTTAGTATGGTCATATGCATCGGTGGTCAAAGCAGTAACTTTGTGTCCGCGTTTGGTGAGTTTTCGGGATAAATCAAAAGAAACTTTGACTGGTCCGCCGAACCCCCAAGCCGGTGCAAAAAAAGGAATAACTTGAGCGATTTTCATGAGTTTATAGTACAGGGGAAAGGAAAAACGGTAAAGGGGGAGAATTAAGCTTTAACTAATATCATGAATATCTTGGTTGTTCACGAAACGGAATATATTGAGAAGGTAGTTTTTGAGTATCAAATCATTCCGGAACTTTGGTCCAGCTGGGGGCATAATGTTTATGTTATCGATTTTCCGACAAAATTAGATAAAAAAAGTTTTTTTGATCTTGGATCGCTGCGAACTAAGATCATCGGAAATATCAGAAGGTCCAACAAAAAAAAGGGTATTACGTTAATAAGACCAGGCTTTATTAAATTGCCGGTCATAAGCCGATTGACGGCTTTTTTTACTCATTTTTTTGCGATCCGTCGCGCCCTTATCGATTATCGAATTGATGTGATTTTTTTATATTCCGTCCCAACCAACGGTTTGCAGACAGTATTCTGGGCCAGAAGATACAAAATTCCGATTCATTTTCGGCTTTTGGATGTTTTGCATTGCCTTGTGCCTTATAAGATTCTTTCTCGCCCTACTTTTTTTATGGAGAAAGTTGTCTACAAAAGGGTAAATGAGCTAACCGCTATCACGCCCCGTTTAATGAAATATGCAGTAAAGATGGGTGCGGGAAAGAAAACGGCGACATATCTGCCCTCCGGTTCGGATAGCGATTTATTTTATCCGCAGCAGAAAGATAAAAAACTCCTGAAAAAATTCGGTATCGAAAATGATGACAGGATTCTCTTATTTGCCGGGACACTTTATAGTTTTTCAGGTTTAGATCGAGTGATTGATTATTTGGGCCGACACAAGAAAGAATACTCCAACTTAAAACTTCTGATTTTAGGTCACGGTGAACAGTCGGGCGCTTTGCAAAAATTAGTTAAAAAATATTCTTTATCCGGCCAGGTATTTTTAACCGGTTTTATCGAATATGGTGTTTTGCCCAAATATATTAATCTCTCGGATATCTGCATTAATCCATTTGAAATTAATGATATCACTGACATCATTTTCCCGGGGAAAATATATCAATATCTCGCCTGTGGCAAACCGGTTATTGCCACAAAATTGGCGGGTTTAGTGGATCTTTTTCCTGCAAATAAAAAACAAAATAATATTTTTTATTATAATGCGAACAAAATAGAAAAATTTTTTAAGCTCATCGGGCATATAAAAATAACCAAGATTCAAGATCCAAATCTTTCTCTTCAAGAGATTGCAAAAGTTCTTGCTAATCGGCTTGAAAAAATGATCAGTAATTCGAAGACGGTCGGCAGAAATTCTGGCGCTTAAATTTATCGGCGCTTTCTTCTTTTCTTTTTGTGTTCAAGTTCGAGCAGGGTGTAGTTTCTTGAAAGAAGGTCAAGATTTTTTTCGATTCGGTTTGCTTTGATATAAATGCGATAGCTGATAAATAGGACAAAAACCAATCCCATGCCAAAAATTGTACCCAACCCTGTCCGGCTGCCTCCGAGCTTTGTAATAAGTTTGTCTATTAAACTAGGCGAAAAGGCAAAAACTATAATTGATGTCCAGATTATAACCCAAAATATTGTCATCTCGATTGATTCTTTTTTGTTTTTATAATCGGTTAGCGATCTTGCAATCACTAAAACTGCGAGTAAGATTGCGAACACTTTTGCGAAGATGAGCATAAAAGTTATCCCGTTATCTTTTTGAAGATGAGTTTTACCACTATATTCACTCCATTGAAAAACGGTTGGCCTTTCTTCTTGGAATAGTGATTATAAATGACTTTAATCGGAACTTCTGAAATTTTCAACTTATTGTGGGCGGCTTCGATAATTATTTCTGAACAAAATTCATATCCGGCGGTGGCAAATTCCATTTTCCATAGAGCGTTTTTTGAAAATGCTTTAAATCCTGATTGCGAATCGCTTGTCCATTTTCTGCTTAGCAGAAAGGTGATGAAATTCAAGCCAAAATTACCGATTTTTTTATATAGCGGCATGCCTTGAGCGTTGATTAACCTTGTGCCAATGACAAGATCAGCTTTCTTATTTAAGATGGGGGTTATGACTTTGGAAATATCGGAAGGGTTATGCTGGCCATCGCCGTCGAAAGTTACTGCGATATCTGCCCCGATTCGTTTAGCGGCTTCAAGGCCTGTGGCGGTAGCACAGCCTACACCAAGATTAGCAGGATGGCTGATCAGAATTGCTTGAGTTGAATTAATCTGGCTCGCCGAATTATCCGTGGAACCATCATCAACTGTCAAAACAGAAATTTGGTTAATCCCTTTGATTTTTTTAGGCAAGCCGGCAATAACTTTTTTTATGACGGCACTCTCGTTATAGACCGGAATGACGATAGCTAAATGCATTTCAATTTTCCTCAAACCATTTAGTAGTCAGCGATAAACCTTCTTTAAGAGAAACTTGCGGCTTCCAGCCCAAGTGTTTTTTGGTTTTGTTAATGTCGAGACAGCTGTGGGCTTGTTCTTTAGCTTTGTATTCAACGTGCGTTATTTTGCTTTTGGAATTGGTCAACCCTATGAGGATTTTTGTTATGTCATTAACGGTAGTTTCTTGGCCGGTACCGATGTTGAAAATTCCATCTACATCAGATTCTAGGGCCTTGATATTGGCTTCAACAACGTCGCCGACATAGACAAAATCCCTTGTGTGGCTGCCATCCCCGTAAATTTCAACCGGAGTATTTTTGATCATTCTGCCCAAGAAGATGGCAACAATGCCTGCTTCGCCTTCCGGGTTTTGTCGCGGCCCGTAAACATTGGCATATCGCAAAATAATGGTCCGAAGTTTTTCAGATGTGAAGTATCCGATAAATTTTTCCCCAAAGAGTTTATCAATTCCGTAGGGAGAAATAGGCTTGGCCTCGGAATTTTCCGGCGTTGGTCGCGAGGCGTCATCACCATAAATTGCTCCGCCGGTGGAGGAGAAAATAAACTTTCCTGCGCCGAATTGCTTGGCTAAAGATAGCAGATTTACTGTTCCGATAACATTAGTTTTTATATCTAAGACGGGATCTTGGGCCGAGACAATAACGCTGGCCTGCGCGGCCAGATGAAAAATAATTTCAGGTTTAATTTCATTAAATATTTTATCCAAAGCGTCTTTGTCTGTAATGTCCGCTTCGAAAAATTTAGCCCTTTTGTTGACATTCTCCTTTTTGCCGGTCGAGAGATCATCAATAACAGAAATTTCGTGGTTTCTCTTCATTAATTCATCTACTAAATTACTCCCGATAAATCCCGCTCCTCCCGTAACTAATATCTTACTCATCGTTATCTCCTCTTTTAGACTGCTTACTGTCTCTATTTAACTAAAAAAAATCGTATTTGCAAAGTGTGGCTCTGTCTCGCATCAATCCCCGGTGAGAGGTAAACTTGACTTTACAGGTTTGATAAAGTATTATTGTGAGAACTTTTGGAGTTCACAGTACCCTATTCTGCAGCACGTCGGAGGGAGAGAGCACATTGAAAGAAGGTAACGGCGGGAGTATGCGTAAACGATTGGCCAGGCCTGATAGTCTCTTGGGTCTGGTGTCGGAAGCAGTCAGATCGCAGTCGGCACAGGCACAAATGATCAGGGAGGTGCTTCTGGCATTGTGCGCGCAGTATCCGACTACGATCTCGCGGATGTGGGTGACGGCGGCGCAATGTTCGGATCGCAAGCGCCAGAGCAAGTTGGTTGATGTGCTGGGAGAATTTCTGGGAATTCTCCCAAGAGAAGTTCTTGCCGAGTTTCTCGAGCAAGAGATTCTCTCCGAGGAGCACAAGGACTATGGCGGAGAGTGGCCGGGCTGTTTCTACCGATTGGCATCGGTCCCGGGAATGTCGGCTGTTGCATGTTCGTTTGAGCGAATCCGGGAAATAAGTAAATGCCTTCAGCTTGCCGAGGGGTTCTTTCATGAGGGAGGCTCCTGCTGGAGCGAGGTATTCAGACGCGCAGAAGTCCGCGATCGTCAGGCATGCCAAATCCTGCCAGTTATGATTGGCACTTTGTTGCTTGGCGGCAAAGCGCCAATCGGCACTTTTCTCGGGGAACCGAAAGTGCGACATATCATGGCAAACAAAAGGATGTTTGCTTACAGAACGATCGGGGGAAAGCTCAAGGTCTGCGGCGTCGATGATCCTAAGGGCCGGCTCGAACCGGAAGGGATCCCTTGGCTCTTGGATGGACTCGAACAGGCTCAGTTCGCGCTTTTCATCGTTGATTCCATGCTCCAAGATTACCGTATGCCGGCCGACTGCAGGCGGTTGGTGCGGCAGACGGGGAAACGCATCCTTGAGAATGGCGACGAGATCTGCGCGAAATGGGGAGAGATCAAGTCTCGCCCCATAAGAAGCTGGATCGCCGGAGGTGGCCTGACGCACATTGAGATTCGCTTCGGCAAGTTCACGTCGGAGGAGTCGGGAATGTCGCATCTCGTTCTGCGCCCTGGCGATTTTCCCGAAGTCACCGTCGAGACGAAGTTCGCAGTGTGGGGATCCAAGATCTCGGAAAGGTCGGCGATCGACCGTGAGTCAGGTCTGCTCAAGAGCCTGGCTGATTTCGAGGAAGGGTCGGATGAGTTCTATCTCCGGCTCGTCATCACCGACGCAGTAGTCTGCCAGCTGTATAGGATCGCATTTGGCGATCCGATCTCGCGTCGTAAGTCGGATCGTTCGAATGGCGGTAGTGCAGCAAACCCAGGAAGCGGGCATGCGCTTCTCCCATGTTTCAGGTCCCTCCCTCCAGGGTATAAGCCAACACCTGTTGCTCTGGAGAGATCCCGGAGGATGATGGACGGACATCTGCCTCCGCCGGGACAGACGCTCTATGCTTCACCGTCTCAAGAAGCGGAGAATTCAAGTATTCTGCCCGAAGCATTGGATCTGGACCCTTGGGTGGGGGTGGTGAAGGTGGAGTAGGGAACGTCTACGCTATGGTAACACCGGGCGCCCCGCAAGGGGTGCCCTCCTTTTTTTTTAGATCAAATCTTCATCCACCGCAGGATTTTGTCGGCAAGAGGTTCAATACCTTTATTGTTGATTGGCAGATTTTGCGACAAAACCGTCAGAACATCATCGCTATTTTCTTTTGGGACGATCATACTCTCGCGTACCCCGAGGAATTTTAGCGGATCCAAATATATTTTTATTCCGCCTCGGATTTTGATTGCATAAAAACTTCTAAAATCTTTATATGGAAAAAACCTTTCCGCGATGAGCATCCCGCCGTTGTCCACGCCATATTGCTTTTTTTCGGGTTTCTTATGTCCGATTTGGTAAAGGACAATTATCCCAAGCACTAAGATTGCCGCCGTAAAATATTCGCCATCTAAAATTAAAAATATTCCGCCGATAAGGCCGATTAATCCGATTGCAATTGACCATCCGGCACCTTTTTTGTAAAAATTAAATTCCGGCGCAGCCCATTTTACCGCGCCCTTTACGGGATTTTTGCTCTCTATAATCGGTTTCTTGCTTTTCTTCTTTTTCGCCACGATTATATTTTACCACATCTCTTCGGGTGTGTTTTTATAAAAAAAAAGAGAGGGTACGGCGTGTTAACTGTCCGCACCCCCGTTAGACTTCAGGCTCATTCATGACTCAGAGCCGAATCGCCCATTCACGAACACGGCTCTCCCTGTAGCCGGTTGAGACATAGACGGCGTCAGCGCCGGCTTCAAGGTAGTCCTTGACATGCTCGAAATGGGTAATCCCACCCCCGCCGATGATGGGTGATTTGACGCCCGCTTCGCGCAGTTTGCGCACCGCTTCTAGCCCGAAACTGCGGATCGGCGGACCGCTCACGGCCCAATCCTGGCCGAAAGGCATCCGACGCTTCGGGAAGACATTCGACCAGTGGATGGTGTTTGTGATCTGGAAGACTACGGTCTTTCCTTCGAGCTCCTCGGTTTCTTTGATGACCTTCTCGATCTGCGTGGCGATCCCGATGTAGTCCTGCTCGGCAGTGAACTTGACGATAACGGGATGTCTCGCACGCTTGAGGACTTCGAGGACGATCTCTACTGCCTCGTCCTTGCTTCTTGCTCCAACGTTGAGGCATCCGACGGACACGACAATGGCGGCGAGATTCAGCTCATTCAATCTCTCGACCATAGCAACTGCTTCAGAGACGTTG
Source organism: Candidatus Berkelbacteria bacterium CG10_big_fil_rev_8_21_14_0_10_41_12 (assembly GCA_002778735.1). Lineage (GTDB taxonomy): Bacteria > Patescibacteriota > UBA1384 > UBA1384 > 1-14-0-10-41-12 > 1-14-0-10-41-12. The sequence goes on from PEZV01000009.1 coordinate 18,368, forward strand.
AGTGGCCCGATGCTGACAATCGGCGAGCGTGTTGACTCGCGTAGCGTCGGCCAGCGTTCTTTCACCCACCGGTCGAGTCCCTCGTTCGTCCATCCCCACCGATTGAGCTTGAAGAATCCGTGTCCCCAAGCGAACCAGATCAGGACGGCCGAAAAAGGGAAGTACCAGCGGAAGTTGCCTCGGCGCGGTTCGAGGGTGATCGTCTTTGCGACCAGTGGCCGCTCGGTATACCGAGCCCAGCCGAACAGAGCGTAGAGCAAACGGGCGAGGAAGTATCCCTGCCCGTCCGTGCCGAGCACAGAATCTACCATGATGTCGATAATATGTCCGTTTGGCAGTTGGATAAAAGGCCGCTTTCTCAAGGGTCTCGCCTCTCTTTCTTATCTGGACTGACGAGTCTGGAGAGATAATAATCGATTTAAGATAAAAATCAAGGTCTTGATCAAGACCTTGAAATTAATTTTTAGTCCGCAGTTCGTAATTTATGATAACCCGAAAGTTTCCAAATGAAGTTTTTTGGCTTGTTGGTCGGAGAGTTCAAGATATGAAGCGCGTACGGTATAACGCATTGCGCCATCTATTGCAAACTTATCAACAATCCTGATGTTCCAGAGATGTTTGGGATCGATTTTCTGCTTTATTTTTGCCAAATAATTTTCGATTGACTCATCTTTATTGATCTCTACCCCGCTTGGCGGGGTTTTGCTCCCACCGGAGCGCGAAGATACTTTTGGGTTCTGTCGGAGGAGCTCCACATTTGCGTCAAGAGTTATAATTTTCTCCTTGAGTTCAAAAACAGATTTGACATCAGAAATTTTAATCAAATCAAGCGCTTTGCCGAGATTAATTTCCGCAAAATAAATATGTTCTTTTGGATCGGTGCTTCTGAATTTATAAATAATGCCGATATTTTGCTCGTCAGCGACAATGTCCCAGCACGAGTGGGGATTGGCATTTTCGGGAACTTTCGCTGATTTTTTATAGCTGACACTGTCAAGCCCCGCGGTTCTTAAAGTCCCTTCGATCACTTTCTTAAATCCGTTTAAATCTTTCTTATTTTTGCAGCTCAAAACCCCGAGAGATTCTCTTTCAGCATATTTTCCATCAATCTTGCCAAATACTTTTCCGATCTCGAAGATATCGATAAATTCAACATTTTTTTTGCGGTATTGATCGAGCTGGTTTACGAGTCCGGTGGCAATCGACATACGCAAATCCGGAAATTCATCATTAACCGAATTTTGGGTCGTAATCATTTGCCAGTTGGCGTAATTAACTTTTTCGTTGACTGATTTGTTAGTCAAAGGCCAGGAAAGAACCTCGTCGTAACTTTTCGCCGAAAGAACATCGCGTATCTTTTCATCGAGATTGATAATTGCCGGCGTGATGTCTTTGACGACTTCAAGAGTCGGCACTTGGTCTGTTGGGATTTTATCAAACCCGTAAATTCGCAGAATTTCCTCGACAACATCCTCTTCGAGTTCGACATCCATTCGATCGGTCGGCGGCGTGACAATATATCTTTCGTCTGATTTTTCAACTTCGAAGCGTAAATCTCGCAAAATCTTGACTGATTGTTCAGGCGTAATTTCTATGCCGGCAAACCTGCTTGGAGAACTTGGGCGCAATTTAATCTCGGGGGATTTTCTCGGCTGAGGATAGTAGGAAAATTCTTTTTCGATCTTGGCGCTGGGGCAATATTCCTCTATCAGACCGCAGAGCATATTCATTGCGTAATCGATACCATTTGGATCGAGGTCTTTTTCAAGCCGCGTGCTTGCCTCGGTCGAAATTACAAGATCGCGCGCGTTCTTGCGGACTTTTGCGCGATCGTAAATTGCCATCTCGGCGATAATGTGGTTTGAGTTTAGATCAATTTCAGCAACGTTTCCTCCGACAATTCCGGCAAGTGCCAGGATATTTTTGTCGTCCTCGAGAATGATCTCATCTTTGCCAAGTTTGATTTTTGAGCCGTCGAGCGTTGTAATTTGTTCGAATTTATCATTTATCGACCAGAAAAGTGTTCCTTTTATCTTGTCTTTGTCGAGCAAATGTGAAGGGTAACCGGTATAGATCATAACGTAGTTCGAAAGATCGACGAGCAAATTGATCGGGTTGATATCATGAAATTTTAATAGTTCCTGAAGCCAGGCAGGACTCTCGGCGTTTTTTGCTCCGGTAATCTCGAGGGCGCGGATTCGTTTGATTGTCTCTCCGGTGTTTACTTTAATATCGATTTTACCCTCTGCTTCTTTTGTTTCTACCTTAAGCAGCTCTACGCGTAATCTAAAATACGCCGCGACTTCGTAAGCGATACCGATGACTGAGAGACAATCAGCCCTATTTTGGCGGATTTCCAAACTGATTAAGTAATCGTCTTTGCCTTGATATTTGATCTTTTCGAATCCGTCTACCATATGCCCAATTAGGGTGAATGCATCGCAAATCTCGTGAACTTTTTTATCTTCACTTCCATCTTGCGCCTTTAAACCCGGCACCAATTCTTTTATTTGACTATAAAGTATTTTCATTTTTATCTGTTTTATATGCTAAATTTCCGCCAAGCAAAGTCCTGATGTCGGTAATTTCATATCTTGCCATAACCCAGCGATCAAGCCCAAGGGCAAAGGCAAACGCCATCCATTTACTTCGGTCTATCCCTGCCATTTCAAGAGCTTTGGGATGAACCATTCCGGCGCCGCCCATTTCAATCCAGCCGATATTTTTGCAAAGCGCGCAACCTTGTCCCTTGCAATTAAAACATTGCATATCCAGCCCGACTCCTGGCTCGACTTCGGGATAATATTTGTTTCTAAACCTTACGATGACATCCTCGCCGTACATTTGTTTAAATAGATGTGTAAAAGTTCCAAACAAATCTTTTAGGTTTGTTCTCTCGAGCACAACAACGCCCTGATAATGATGGAAAATAAAATGATTGCTCTTGTTTACTTTTTCATTGCGGTAAACTCTGCCGGGCACAACAACTTTAAATGGAGGTTTGTACGATTCAAGGATTCGCGCTTCGACCGAGGAAGCTTGTGTTCGAAGCAAGATATTCGGTTCTTGGATATAAATTGTGTCTTGCATATCGCGGGCGGGGTGGTTTTCGGGGACATTCAACCGCTTAAAACAATATTCGTCAGTTTCAATTTCCGGCCCTTCCATAACTGAGTAACCCATTGATTCGAAGACGCGATTAAGCATTCTGACGGTTTGAGTGATCGGGTGAAGATGGCCGACTTTCGGGACTGATTCGTCGAGAGATTCCCTTTGTTCTTCCAAAGTCTTCTCGGTTTTTTTTTGCATCGTGTCTTGTTGCGCTTTATCAAATAATTCTTGAGCTTTTGCCTGAAGCGATTGAATTTGGGGCCCTTTTATTCGTCGTTCTTCGGGGGACAAACCCTTTAATTTTTTGAGCTCACTTTTAATCAGCCCCTCTTTGCCAAGATATTTATCGTAAATTCTCTTGAGATCATCAGGGTTAGAAACCTTTTCGAGGTCCGAATTAAGTTCTGTTATTAAATCTTTTTCCACGAGCAAATCTTAACAAAATAGGGGCCTATCGGCAAATCTGCTTTTGTAACGAAATTTGACAAATTTTTGGTGGCCAACGGCCATGAGCGAGCGGAGCGATTCGAGTGGTATCCCCGAGAGGACTTGAACCTCCGGCCTCCAGATCCGCAATCTGGCGCTCTATCCACTGAGCTACGGGGACATTCTTTGGCAGGCGGGTGCAGGCCGACGTTCTACCTGCCCGCAGATGCTAAAGCATCAGCTTTTGCAGGCGGGTCCACTGAACTACAGGTACATCTTCAATTTATTTTATCCCTTTTTCTTCTGATAGGCAAGGGAATTTAACGCCAAGTTCGTTTGGAATTTTCTTTCTCTTTCTCGATAATTGCTCGAGTCAGATCGATGTCGAGTTTGTTGGCAAGCGCCATAATATAGAGCATCACATCGGCAAATTCATCTTGAATTCTATGAATTTTGGAATCTTGCGCGGATTTCACATTTGTTGCATTTTTCCTTATCGCTTTGCAAAGTTCGCCAATTTCTTCCATAAGAAGCATGATCTTTTCTTGGACTGTTTCATCGCTAAACCCTCTCTCGATGTTCATCTCGGCCGTGTATTTTTGCAGTTCTTTTAGAGGAGAATTAAGAGTCAGTTTTGTTTTCATAAACTCAATTTACCACCAAAATATTGATTTTCAAATGTAAATTATGTTAAATTATATTAGTAAATGTAACAATAATTTTATGCAAGATAAGAAATTCTATCATATACCGGAGTTTGCCAGAATAATGGATCTCAGCCGCATCGAGGTTTTTCGCAAAGTTAAATCAGGCGAGATACCGGCGCGCAAATCGGGTAAATCTTATCAAATTTCCCGAGATTTTGCGGATCAGATAGAAGGTGTTTTAACTGGTAAAAATAAGAAAATACTCGATGATGTTATAAAAGTCTACAAATCTGATGAAATAGTTGATTTCGGGCTAAAAAATCGCCCTGTGCCAGTGCACCGGTTCACCAAGAAGATTTCTACTGATCAGATTGATTATGTCTTAGAGAAAATAGGCAATGATGCCAAATACAATCCTGCTATCTTGCAAAATTGCCTTAATACTCCATTTTTGCGCGGTCAGCGCCGCGAGCTCTACGATCCACTTGAAGAAAAGGCGGCAATAATGTTTTATCTCTTGATTAAAAATCGTCCTTTTTATCAGCAAAATGCCGAGTTTTCTATCTTGATTCTGCGGTGTTTTTTGGGGTTAAACGCAAGAGTACTTAACACGACATCTCAAAGAATGCAGAAACTCGCAGATTGGATCGCGCAGAGCGATTCAGAATTTTATAGCGCAGTTATGTCTTCCTGTGTAATTTTCTTCAAAAATCACTTCGATTGATAGAAAAACCTGAACTTGGATAGAGAACAAATGGCTTTTTGTGTCGGAGTATTTCTTGGCTGGACTTTTAGTTTTTAACTGATGCAGCGGGCATTGACAAGGGATCGACATCCAGAGATAATTTAAATGAATAATTTTTGGAGGGCGTCATGGACAAAAAGACGAAATTGTGGGTTATTATTGGCATTATTGCAGTATTTATTGTTGCAGTAGTGCTAATTTATTTATATATTTCAGGCCAATTTTCTTCTTCAGCAAGCGACAACAATGACCCCAATGGTTATTTTAAAATATATGTTGACAAAGATCCGCCCAAAGCGAATATTTCAGTAGGTGTAGGACGAAGTAATAATGAGATATTTGCGTTGTCAGGGATAACTAATGATGAAGGATGGGCAATTATACCAGTACCGTATGAACCGGGAATACTCTATTATGCCGGAGGAATGTTTTGCGATAGGCCGACTGTAGTAGGGCCTTTTGCCGTGCCGCATAATGGGGAAACTTCAACCGTTCACGTTCCTTATATCTGCCCATCGCATGGTGCTCTTACTGTTAAAATCGAGAATATAACCGATATCGACTTGGCACGCGCACAGGCAACAGGTACGATTGGCGGCAATGCGGTTACGTATGATGGTGCCGTTTCGGGCAGTGGAGTCAAGTGGAACTATCTTTTGCCGGGCGAATATGACATCAGAATTCAGCTCAATAATGCGAATAATCCTTGTAAAAAGTCTGATTTTACGGGCCATGTTGCGATGGGAGATAGCGATGTTACGGTTACTTTGCCGTGTCCCGGCACTGGTACACCGACACCAACGCCAATTCCGACTCGAACTTCTACGCCGGGGCCAACTTCGACGCCGACACCACCTGAGTCTGGCTTTGCTACATCATATGCAAAAGATCAAAATGGTAGTTCTCTCTCTGGCGCGAGCGTGTCAGGTGTGAGACAAGATAATTCGGGTGGAGGCAGCACCCAACCTGTAATCCCGCTTGGCACGACTGATTCGTCTGGCATTTTGCGCTCTACTCTTGTGACAGGGACTTGGGTAATTTCCGCGAGCAAAAGTGGTTACAATAATGCAACGCCGGTAAGGACAACTATTGTTAAGAACCAAACAAGCAGTATCTATCTAACCTTGAGGGCGAATTTGTCTCCTACACCGACTCCGACAGTAACGCCGATAGCGACAGGTATCGCCAATGTTTATGTTTATCAAAAGATTCTAGGAGTCTGGTTGCCATTCCCGAATGCGACAACAAAAGTATATTGGAAAAATGCTAACGGCACTTGGTCTTCGGCTGCAGGCAAGACAAATTACAGAGGGTTGAAGCAATTCGCAAATCTCCCCGGCGGGCAAGTTGTTTTCTTCCAGGCATGCAATCCGTCAGATTGCGCCAACACGTGGACAAATCCTATATCAAAAACCGTAATACCAAATGGTGTGATTAGAGCTAATTTGCAGGTTCAGAAATAAAATTTTCTCTCATTTCGCGTCGTTTTTCTGAATTACACTTGATTTTTTAGTTTATTCTACAGGGATATATGTTTGATTTTCTTTCTTTTCGAATTTTAGCTAAATGGCATAGACGGCCTTGACAGATATTTTTACATATGTTTTTCTTACTCTATCCAGTACAATCTGGCTTATGGTCAAAGTATCCTCAAAATGTTTATAATGAAAATATGGGGAAATGGGCAATCAATAATAAGGTTTGTCTGGTCACTGGGGCGACTTCTGGGATTGGACTCGCGACAGCCAAAGAATTGGCCCGAGACGGGGCTTGCGTGATAGTGGTGGGACGCTCAAAAAAGGAAAGTCAGGCGGTGGCCTTATCAATCGCCGATGAAACAAATTGTCCTAAAGTCGATTATCTTTCGGCCGATTTTCAATCTTTAAGGGAGGTGCGTGATTTGGCACGGGAATTTCAAAAGCGCTACAAAAGACTTGATGTTCTCATCAATAATGCCGGAGTTTATCTTAAAGATCGCCAATTGACCCAGGAGGGTCTAGAGTTAACTTTTACCGTCAACTATCTGGCACCATTTCTATTAACCGACTTATTGCTTCCGATTCTCAAAAAAAGTGCGCCGGCGCGGATAATTAATGTTTCCTCCAACTCTCATCGGGGTTTAAAAATTGACCTTGATGATCTAATGACAGAAAGGGCTATCGATCATCCAAAGACTGCTTATGGTAAGTCTAAACTTGCCCTGCTTATGTTCACCTACCAGTTAGCTGAGAAATTAGCCGGCACCCATGTTGATGTCAACGCAATTTGTCCCGGTGGAGTGGCAACCAATATCTGGCAGTGCAATAATGACCTTGCAACAAAAGCTTTCCGCTTGGCGGTGCCACTTTTAAAAACTCCGGAGCAGGCGGCTGAGTTGATAATTTATCTGGTGAAATCGCCAGAACTAGAAGGAGTTTCGGGTAAGTTTTTTGCTTTGCAGAACCATCTAAAATATATTAAGTCCGATCTTAGAAAGACGGAGCGTCAGTCTTCACCGGAGTCTTACGATACGCAAATTGCCCAAGAACTCTGGAAAGCGAGCGAAGAGTTGTGCGAGAAATACAAAGATTTTTGAATTTAAAAATATATAAGTAAAAATTTTCTGTTCATTTCGCTCTTTATATCTAAATTTATTTTATCAAATCATCTTTCTCCACTCCTGACCCTTTGACTTTTTATTCATTATCCCTGGTCGAAGACCATGAGCTTGTCGAATGGCGGAGAGGGTGGATTCGAATTCGCGAGAAAAAAATTCCTCCTTGGGGTTTAGCAAATCTTTGTGTTGGATCAGCTACGCGACCTTCTACCGGAGTGATTTTACCAAATTTACCTCAAAATTCGATTGCGCTTATAATCTTCTCTCTAACTGGCTAAGCTCCCTAACGGATGTACCGCTAGGGAGCTTGGGGGTTAGGACAAGAGTTGCCGGATTCAGATTGCCTCGTAGACAAGCTGGTCTTCGGCGAGAGACTGGCGTATGAACTTGACGTCAACGTCATCGAGTGGCTTGCCACGGGCGATTTTGTCCCAGATGACTTCGTCGTAAAACCGAGTGGCCGAGCCAACGATCTCGAGTTCGCGTCCCAAGTCTACTCGCCGAGGTAGGGGAACGAAGATGTCTTCGAGGTTATCGTCGCCAAGCCGTATTGGCACTCCGGCGGCCAGAAGCTCACGAGCCCTGGCAATCGAGTTGTGGGTGGGGGCGACAATTGGTCGAAGTTGGCGCATTGAGAGCGCGGCGTGCGGGCAGATGATCACGCCGATGTTGTACTTGACGAGGTTGTCGACGAGGCAGTTGAATCTTTCCTCGTCATAGGCCGATGGGGAAATGGCGTGAACCGCCCAGACTGTCGGGCCAGTGGTTCCCTCAACGCGCGGGCTACCGAGCCAACGGACTGCTTCGATGAGTGTTTCGGTACCACATTCCAGCGGGTCATTGACTTGATCCACGTGGACATGGATTGGCAGGTTGTTTTCGAGAGCGATCTCGAAAAGAGACTGGAGATGGCCGTCGAAGCCGATCGGGTGGTCTGCTTCGGCGTCGCTCTCGGGTAGACCGACAATGAAATGCGCTCGCTTGGCAGCTTCTCTGATGAGTTCGTGCCGATCAGAACCTCGATTCTTGAGCCCGAAGGGCGAGTAGGCACCTACCATTACGTCGATCTGGCCGGAGAGTTCGTCACGAAGCTTGAGAACGGTGTTAAAGGCGACCAGCCCAATATCAGGCGTGGTGTCGGTGCAGGCCCAGACTTCAGTTTCACCCGCGGCGATCTTTTCGATCAAGACCGCTTTCATCCTATTGTAGAGTTCGTCTTCTTTGTACGCTGGTCCCAGATGAAGCTTGCCGATGGCTCTCCGTTTGAGCGCGAGCGGCCATTCTCTCACCTCTCTGACAGAATGTCTGGTGTGTTCCCAGTACCGGTCTACGGCCGTTCGGGCGCGATCGAGATGTACATGAAAATCGATCATTTTGGCTTTTCCTCCTGTCCTGGATTTCAAGGTACAAAAAAAAGACCCCTGACGCCTACATCACAGAATTGCTCCTTTCATTCAGTATTGGCGCGGGGTTATTTTTTGCACTATTGCCAGATTATCGTCTAATATTGCCGGTGTCAAGTGGCGGTCTTTGGCAAAGCTGCCAGAACAGACCTATTTACAAACAAAAAAGATCACACAAGGTCTTTTCCCAACCCCACACCTTTCTTACCTACTTTTACTCCTTAAAAAAGTCCCAAACTGTTGTGGCGGGACACTCCGGTCTAGAACCTTCCACTCCTTATAAGGGTAAAAAATGAGACAAAATGAGACACATAAAAAAGGAGTCTCATTTTTTTGAGGCGATTGTAACATAATATTTCAATCACACTGTTTGTCATTAAATACAGCTGCCAACCCTTGTAAAATAGCATTTCTTGATCTAGAATTTTATCGAGATCCACTAATGGTCTTTTTTAAATGATATTTATAACTGGTCCTCACAATGTAGGAAAATCAACCCTCGCGAATTGGCTGGCCCAACGTAGTTTTATTGCCGTAGAAACTGGAGATATCGTTCGTCAAAAGCATCGGGAATTAGCACCGAATGTTAGTTTCTATGATTGGGTATCTGCAGTAAACGAGGAAGATCTAGATTTTCTTAATAAATGTGTTCTCGAAGAAGTCCAAAAAAGAGCCACCGAAGTTCAGAAATCGGCTGGGTTGCTTCAAGACGTGGTAGTCGTTGGCAATAGACAATATAGGGGTCTGTCGGCAAATGCCAAATTATATAAAAGTTATGTAATTTCCGGCTCACAAATATAAAACTCCTCGCTTCTGGCGAGTTTTTT
>PEZV01000040.1:0-6949 GCA_002778735.1 Candidatus Berkelbacteria bacterium CG10_big_fil_rev_8_21_14_0_10_41_12
TTGGTGTGGTCAATGACGATTTTCTTGCGATAGTTCCAAGTCCCGCCGGTAGAGTACCAAGCCGTTCTCGGATTCGGCATCAATTTCATCTCATCAGAAGCAGTATTGATATTGTTCGTCGTCCCCAACTCCCAATCAGCAGTGGTGGATTTTTCGATAGAAGTCTGCTCCGATGCTTTGGAGAAAAAGGGGGCATAAGCTTGAAGCATCACTATGCCAACAATAGTGATTATAACAAGGAGCGTTGTGGGTTTTTGCGCAAATTCAACTTTGAAAATATTGCTTGAGTCCCTGATGATAAATAAATTAGCAACCGCGTTAATAATTTTCCCAGAGATTTTCCAAGTAAATTTACCAAATTGACGAATCTTGCCACTACAAAACTTGCGAATTTTGCTCCAATACACAAAAACTCGCGATTTCAGAAGGTGCTTTAAACTACCTCGACCAATAATCCCTCCTTTCAGGTAGTGAAAATTCTACTACCTGATGTAAATCTAATGCAAATTATAAACAAAAATATTCTTTAATGCAAAAATGCAAAGAATTAAAGACGGTCGGTCGCAGAGCGCAGTTACAAGGGTTACAAGGAACGTACCCTTGACCTTTGTTCTTGTGAAGTATTCTTTGTGGAGTATTGATTACGGAATATTATTCAATCCCGCAGGCGTCTGTCATTCAGCTAACATTTATCATCTATACAACTATACAAAATGAACGATCGTTAAAATAGTATAATTATTTAAGGTTAAACTTCTTTTTCAAATTTGTGTCATCGTCAGTTTTGTAACTTCTTGCCAAAAAGAAAGAAACATATTTTTCGATTTTCAGATCTTCTCTCAACTCGGCGAGATCTTCAAAATCAGCGTACGGCGAGACAAAGAAACTATTTTGAACACCGATGAAACCTTTGTGTTTGATTAGCGACCTAAAGATATTCCGCTCCTTTTTCTTGGTTTCGGGGATGTCAAAGGAGATAATTTTCCAATATCCATCCCACACATTTTCTTCCCAGCCGCTCGCCTCTATCTTGGCAATCCTAACTTTTCCGAGAGCTTTTGGGGTAATCAGAAATTGATTTTCATTGATTCGCTTAATATATCCATGCCGGCAAAGCCCTTGAAAAGACGAAGTGTATTCCTTATCAAGCATCCTCAACTTTCTCCTAAGTCGAGTTGCTGAACGAGCGCTAAATAGAAAAGCGTCTAAATGATTAGCCGTCACCTCGGTAATATCTGACAAGGCCAAAAGCAGCTTGGTAGCATTTGAAATTTTCCTCATATTCCTATTATACAATATTAACGATCGTTAAAAAAGTATAATTATTTAAGGTTATTGTTCGAACAACTCCGACGATAAGTAGGAGAAGTCGAGAACTATTAATAGTTTGGAGCTTCTCGATGATACTTGAAAGGTAACAAAAAGAAATTTCTCGACCGAGCTTAAAGGATAAAAACTTTTGTAATTTATGATTTATGATTTGAATGGTCATTGTGATTTATGATTTGAGATTTATTGGATATTTGCGTCATTGGGACTCGGGAATTGGTGATTAATTAGAAAGTAGATCAATTAGGTTAATTTTCACAGCAGTTCTTGACGCAACCTTAAATTTAGATTAGAGTAATGGAAAATAACTTTCCTTTTGCTAAAGGGCAAGAGGTCCGGCGTCCTCTTCACGAGTCAAGAAAGCCACGGGGATAAAGGAACCAGAAAGGAAAACAGTGGGCGAAAAATACGAAATTACATTTCTAATCAAAGAAGGCAATTCTCCGAACAAATTGGAAGAAATTTTATCTTCAAATAACGCCAAAATCGGCGAAAAGACAAATTACGGATTAAAAAGACTGGCCTATAAAATTAAGGGTCTTCAAGCAGCAGATTTATATACTTATTATTTTGAGGCAGAAAATCAATCAATCGCTGAGATTACAAAAGAGCTACAGCTTGTGAGTGTAGTAATAAGATTTTTGATCGTTACGGAAGTGCCAAAATCAGCTAAAATTGAATCATTCAGACAAAAACCAAAAAGGGAAGAATCTAAGCCTATGGCTGGTAAAGTTGAGATAAAACCAACGCCCAAGCCAGAGCCAGAACAGAAGTTGGCGCCAGCCGAAAAACAACCCGAGAAAAAAACGGAAGAGATTAAAAAGACGACAGAGAAAGCGCCAGCACCTACCCAAAAAGAACCTATAAAACCCGTCAAAACCGAGACGAAGCCTGTCAAAGCCGAAAGGGAAGAAGGGAAAGTCAAGAAAGATGAACTAGATGAGAAACTTAAAGCATTGGTCGAAGATTAAAAAATGAGGTTATTATGCTTAATTTAAACAGAGCTATGGTTATCGGGAACATCACAAGAGACCTTGAGGTAAGATATACGCCGAACGGACAGGCAGTAACAAATTTTGGCGTAGCCACAAATCGAAGATGGAACGACTCCGATGGCAACCAAAAGGAAGCGGTTGAATATCACGAGATTGTCGCTTGGGGAAAACTTGCCGAAATCGCCGGCCAATATGCCAAGAAGGGTCAGAAGGTTTACGTCGAGGGACGGCTTCAAACAAGGTCTTGGGAAGGCCAAGATGGCGCCAAAAGAAATAAAACGGAAATTATCGCCGAGAATTTTATTCTTCTTTCACCAAAGTCAGGCGATATCGCCGCATCGCGGGATTCGGTTGAAGTTGATGTTAACAAGGACAAGAAAGAAATCAAAGCAAAACCAAAAAAATCTGCTGACACAGCAGATGAAAAAAGCAGCGACAAGGGTAATAAAGACAAGCAAGAAGATAACGACGAAGAAATAAACTTAGATGATATTCCATTCTAAGAGGTAAAAAATGGCAAGAATTTGTTACGCATGTAAAAATAATGTTAAAGAAATCGACTACAAGGATCCTTCCCTTTCAAGGTATCTGACGAATTGGGGGAAGATTAAAACGAGAAAAGAAACTGGTTTTTGCGCATCTCACCAAAGAAGCTTGGCTTGCGCTATCAAACGAGCAAGATATTTGAGCTTAGTGGTATATACGAATCGATAAAATAAGTAAAAAGTCAAAAGCTCGATTCACCTTGTACTTTTTACTTTCATCTTTCGATTGAAATTATGCTTAATCTTACAGATTTACAAATCGGCACTTTCATAATGCATCAGGGCGATCCGCACATCATCACCTATTGTGAACACTCAAAACTCGGCCGTGGCAGATCAATGCTGAGAACTAAACTCAAAAATATCCGCTCCGGAGCAATTATTGATTATACTTTCAAAGGCGCAGATAAAATTACCGAAGCCGATATCTCAAGGAGCAAGACACAATTTTTGTATCGCCAAGGTGAAACTTTTCATTTTATGCGCCCGGACAATTTCGAGCAATTTAAACTCACAAAGCAATCAATTGGTACAAACGCCGATTTTCTCAAAGAAGGCGAAATGGTCGATGTCTTGCTTCTTGCAAACGAGCCGATTAATATCAGTTTGCCGATCAAAGTCGAACTAAAAATAGCCGGAACTGAGCCGGGCATCAGAGGTGACACCGCTCAAGGCTCAGTCACCAAACCTGCTATACTTGAAACAGGCGCTAAAATTCAAGTTCCGATTTTTATCAAACCGGGTAGTTTAGTGAGAATCAATACCGAAACGGGAGAATACGTAGAACGAGTGAAGAAATAAAAAGAATCTCATAATTTAGAGCAATGATAAATTACAAAATTAAAAAATTGCCAAATGGAATCTGTCTGGTCACCGCTCCCTTACCTGCCTCCGAGGCGGTAACAATCTTAATATTGGTCGGTGTCGGTGGACGATATGAAAAGGCACAGCAAAACGGCATTTCCCATTTCCTCGAGCATTTATTCTTCAAGGGTTCCAAACAGAATCCCTCCCCTTACGAACTCTCCAAGAAAATCGATGGCCTCGGAGCATCGGCAAACGCGTTTACCGGTGAAGAATATACAGGTTTTTATATTCAGTCCGATGCCAATGACTTCGAAAAATCGCTCGGGATAATTTCCGATTTATTTCTAAACCCAATCTTCGCAGCAAAAGAGATAGAACGCGAGAAAGGCGTAATTTTAGAAGAAGCAAATATGCGCCACGACGTACCCCAGTATTTCGTCCAAGTTCTTGCCCAAAAACAAATGTTTGGCAACAGTTCTCTTGGTCAAGATCTTGTCGGAAAACCCGAAACCATAAAATCAATAAGTCGCAATGATATTCTGGATTATTTTGGCAATTATAGCCCCAAATCAACGGTTATCATTATTACCGGAAATCCGAAAAAATTTAACTGGACAGGTTTAGCCGCAAAAATCTTTTCGCAAAAATCTCCTTCTGTAAAACCTAAATTTGCAAAAATCGAAAAGATCAAAATCGCCACACCGATCTCAAGTGAAACAAGAAAAGTAGACCAAGCACATTTTGTCCTCTCTACAATAACCTATCCGAAATCACACCCAAACAGATATATTGTTTCCCTTATCGCCACCATTCTTGCAGGAGGAATGTCGAGTCGACTTTTCAGAGAGATAAGGGAAAAACGGGGCTGGGCGTACTACATCAAATCCGACCTATCCGCTTATTGGGACACGGGTATGATTCAATTCTCCGCCGGTGTAAAACAGGACAAATTAACGGATAGCTTGAAAATCATAACCCGTGAAATCGAAAAATTAAAAACTAAAGGACCCGATTCGGATGAATTGCAACGGGCCAAAAGAAATCTACGGGGACATTTGGCACTCGGACTCGAAGATTCTTTCGAGATCGCCTCATTCTTGGCGGAAGAGCTTTTGTATTCGGACAAAGTGAGACAACCTGAAGAAATAATAAATGGTTGGCAAAAAGTTTCCAAACAAGATATTCAAAAGGTCTGTCAAGAAGTCTTCCAATCTGATAGAATGGGATTATCGGTAATCAGCTCGAAAGTTGCAACTGAACTGAAAAAAACCATCGATTTATCCAAATAAAGAAAGGGTGAAAATGGAAAACACCATAGAGAAAACGTTTGTAATTATCAAACCGGATGCCATCAATCGCGCTCTGACAGGAGAAGTCATAAGAAGATTTGAGCAAAAAGGATTGAAAATCGTGGCAATCAAGATGAAGCATCTTCGGGATGAAGAATTGGCGGAGCATTACGCCCACCATAAAGATAAACCGTTTTTCAAAGACTTGGTTGAATTTATGAAACATTCCCCGAATATTTTTATGGTTTTTGAAGGAGTCAGGGCAGTTGACGCCGCCAGGCAGCTTGCCGGAAGCACTTACGGTATCGAAGCTGAAGCCGGAACAATTAGAGGCGACTTCTCGATGAGCCGATCCAACACTATTATCCACGCCTCTGATTCTCCTGAAAACGCCGAAATCGAGATAAAAAGATTTTTTGATGAGAGCGAAATATTCAGCTATGACAGGATTGACTGGGTAGAAATCTATAGCGCCGAAGAACGAGGTTTACCCCGTTAAATAATTTACATTGCGCAACTATAAAATACTTTAAACCATATTCGGGTAAAATGTTTATAAAGAATCGGCTCAAATCTTATTTAACGGGGAGATTTTAATGTACTTCCTCTGGGGAATCGCCTCGATAATAGTCGCTTTCCTGTTCTCATATTATCTTAAAAATTACTCTCTCAAGAGAAAAATTGCCCTGCAGACTCCCCGCAGACGCGACCTGCACGAGTCCCCCACTCCTCGTATCGGAGGACTGGCAATCTTTGGCACTATGCTGTTGGTTTTTATTTTGCTCCTTATTTTTGCCCCGCAACTGACCGACTTTGGTTTCCCATATGCAATCTTAGGTTTTTCTATCGACAAACGGCTCCTCGGGATAATCCTTGCTTCAATTATCCTCGTCGGCGTTATGACGATCGACGATATAAAAGGATTAAACCCATTTGTAAAACTCTCTACGCAAATCTTATGTGCACTCATTTTGGTGCTGACAGGTCTCGGAATCACCTATCTTAACAACCCCTTCGGATTGGCGATACAACTCGACAATTTCAAAATTCCCCTTTCAATTGGGGCAAACACATTTCATTTCGTCGTCTGGGCCGATTTGATACTAATTGTCTGGGTCCTAATCCTGACAAATGTAACAAATTTTATTGACGGACTTGACGGGCTAGCCGCTACTCTTGCCATAATCGCTTCCCTGATACTTGGGATTCTCAGTTTAAAAGTCGGCCAAATTGCTACTGCGATACTATCTTTCATTTTCGCCGGCGCGCTAATCGGATTCCTTCCTTTCAATCTTCCCCTGCCAAACGCCAAAATTTTCTTGGGTGATTCAGGCAGTATGTTCATCGGGTTAATGCTTGCCGTCATCACTTTTATAACAGGAGGAAAACTTGCCACCGTTGTCCTTGTTTACGGTCTGGTTATCATCGACGCGCTTTACGTTATCGCAAAACGCCTGATTCGCGGGAAAAATCCACTTACTTCTCCTGATCAAACCCATATCCACCACCGTTTTATCGAAGCCGGATTTTCCAAGGCGCAAACCTTAATAATCATCTGCGCTATCAGTTTACTATTCGGCCTCTCTGCCCTAATTTTTGCCCCAAAAGTTAAAATATTTGCCATAATCATTTTGGTCATATTAAGCTTATTGCTGTTTATATCTCTTGATTATTCAAATACAAAAAGAAAGAACAATGACTGATTTTGATTCTTTTGACGGACAACTTGAAAATGAAGATATCGAAAACGTCTGGCACCGGAGTGCGCTTTCACTTTCAAAATCCGGCTTTATTGTTGTCGCAATAATACTCTTCGGGTCGCTTCCGCTTTTTATCTGGCAGCCAAGCTGGGATTTGCCGTTTTTGACATTATTTATCCTTATTGCAGTTATCTATACGGGAATGAGTTACTATAACTGGATTAACACGGTTTTTATCCTTACAAATATTCGCTTGCTGGCAGTAGAACAAGATAAGATCTTGA
>PEZV01000040.1:6965-8546 GCA_002778735.1 Candidatus Berkelbacteria bacterium CG10_big_fil_rev_8_21_14_0_10_41_12
GCTTGCTGGCAGTAGAACAAGATAAGATCTTGAGCCGCAAAACCTCGGAAATTTTACTTAAGAACATTCAAAACATTTCTCACGTCAAGAGAGGTTTACTTCAGATGATTTTCGATTTTGGCGACATTGAGATCCAAACTGCCGGTGCCAAGGCAGCCATTATCATCAAGAATATTGAACATCCTTATGACGCACAACAAAAAATTCTCAAAAAATGAAAGCGAAACCTGATCTATTTGCAATAATTTCATCACGTGATATTTCTTAGTTGAGAGCGCAAATCCAAGTCGGAGGGAGAACTACAGTATGGCGAAAAAGCCGCACGAGGCTAAGTGGCCTCCCAATCTTCTCAAGCAGTGTCCGACTTGCGGGTACATCCCAAGAAAGCCGCGTGAAAAGTGCAGTAAGTGCGGGACATTCTTGTACACTGCAGCGATCCTGCTGTAGCCACCTTCGGTAATGAGTACGAAGGGCATCCTTTTCCCACTTCCGGTTAGCAGCCCCTAACCGAAGTGGTCCCCGAGGCCACCTTGTCGCTGCATATCTCCACGGGTATGCAAAGGCGGCCTCCAATCCCTTAATCAAATTAATCCCAAAAAAAAGAAATGGCTATTACGCGCAATTGTCGCGCGCTTATTAAACTATTGATCCCAGCACTACGTGGAGTGCAGAGTCTGCGCCACGAAAAGGATTTGGGCTTGACTTTTTTCTAATTTGTGCTATAATCCTCGTCTTACACTCGGAGAGCAACTTGCCTCCGGTGTGATGTTTTACAACTTACTCCCCTGCCAGAAACGCTCTGCAGGGGTTACTATATCGCAACCAATCCCGCTAAGCGGGACTGAGTACAGCATCTCCGGAAGGCGTTTGGCGCACCGGAAAGCTGGACGGCGGCCCTACCAGTGGCCGCCACCCCGCTGAGCGGGGAAAAAGGAGGTGGACGAGATGAGACATCTCGTCTGCATTCTCACACTAGCCGCCATCCTTGCGGTGGCGGCCACCAACACTTTCGCCCAGGAGACAAGTCCCTGGGGAAAAGCGATCCCGAGTAAGCCGGCAGCGGGGACGCCAAAGGCAGCCCCGGAACCGGCACCAGTGGCCGAACCCAAAGCCCCTACGGCCGAGGGTATCCCGGGTCCGCAAGGACCGCAGGGAGAACCCGGCAAGCAAGGCTCTCCTGGGCCCCAAGGCAAGGAGGGACCAACCGGAGCAACAGCAGCTCCGCTAGTCGTCTTGCTCCTCGCCCTCCTGGTCGCAGTCCTTGCCTTTTTCCGACGTGGACCTCGCGGCCAAGACGGACAAAACGGCCGCCCAGGTGAAAAAGGCGACCAAGGAGAACGCGGCCTGCGTGGCGAAAAGGGTGATCCCGGCGAAAACGGTCGGGACGGTTTCAACGGGTCACCAGGCGAGAAGGGCGAAAAGGGAGAGCCCGGACCAGAAGGTCCGCAGGGGCCTCAGGGTCCTCCTAGAGAACCGCCATCCCCGCCCAAAGCCAAGCCCCAGCCGGAACCCGAGCCCGAAGCCGAGGACGAGGGCAATAGCAACAGCGACGAAGAGTAGTAGGCATGAACGTACCCGCGA
>PEZV01000041.1 GCA_002778735.1 Candidatus Berkelbacteria bacterium CG10_big_fil_rev_8_21_14_0_10_41_12
CAAACGCGCCAATGCTTTGCCTTCAGGATGGTGAGCAATAATTAAATCAATTTTTTTGCCACGGCGCTCCAATTCATTAGCCAACATCACCTCCCCTACACCAATATCAATCCCAACCAACACTCTTTTAATTTTCTTCTTACGATCCCCAACTAAAAAGCGGCTATCAGAATATGGATTAACAAATTTTTCTTTGTCATATTCCGCTTGTTTTCTCTTTGGCAAATCTTCATAATCTTTTTTATTTTGTGCCAAGACATCTTTAACACCAGCACGGCCTCGTGGATCATTTTCAATCCCTGTTTTTATTGCTAAATCAAAAATTTCTTGTGTATTCATCTAATCACCTTTTATTAATTATTAACTGTCTAACGTGAAAGCTAAAATATATAAAATTGCTGAAATCACAACAAGAGTTAATCCGATCGCAAAAACAACTTCAAAGGCCTTTAGAGACTCTGAGTAATTCAATATATTCGCGCTCACTTGGCCAGCTTGTAATAACGAATAAACCGTCAATGCAATCCCTGCCGCCAAAGCTGCCGTGCCGAGACGAAACAAACTTTTCTTTTTGCCTTTTTTCATGTTATCTCTCCTTATTTAACAATTTTATCAATAATGCCGTATTTCTTCGCTTCTTCAGCGGTCAAAAACCTATCTCGTTCAGTATCGTGCTCAATCTGCCTTTTAGTTTTCCCAGTGGTTCGCGCCAAAAGTTCATTGAGACGATCTCTTGTCTTAATAATTTCTTCCGCGTGAATCTTAATATCGCTTGCCTGTCCCTCCACGCCTCCGAGAGGTTGATGAATCATAATTCTCGAATTGGGGAGCGCAAATCTTTTACCTTTCTTCCCGCCCGCTAAAAGGAGCGCCGCGGCAGAGGCAGCCTGGCCAACGCACATTGTTGAGACATCTGCTTTGACATGCTGTATCGTATCAAAAATGGCCAACGCTGAAGTAACTGCGCCTCCGGGGCTGTTTATATAAAGCCGTATTTCTTCTTCGCTGGTATCGGAATCAAGAAAAAGAAGCTGGGCAATCACGATATTTGCCACATCATCATCAATCACTCCGCCAAGAAAAATAATTCTCTCTTTCAAAAGTCGGGAATAAATATCGTAGGCACGTTCCCCAAACTGGGATTTTTCTATTACGGTGGGTATCAAGTATGACATTTCCAAAATATTTAGTATTAGTAGTCAATTATATGATAAGTACTGCAAAAAAGCAATACGCGGATAGATGCAATATACTTTGCCGAACTTGTGTTTGTCAGATATAATAAGAGCATGTTAGATATTGTCCTGCTATTATTTTTAATATTGGTGGCAATACAATCAATTCTTTATATTGTCGCGAATCTAAATATGCTTTCTTGTCCGGTTGACTGCGCACTTCAAATGCCCAGCCAATTATCTATTAGTTACCTTAGAAATTATTTCACTTTCCAAGACAATTTAGACGGGGAAGTTTTGGATGAGTCGGATCAACCCGTTACTTTAGCATTTGTCGAAGCACGCTCAATCAGCGGAAAGCTACTGGGAAGAACCCTAACCAATAATCTCGGGGAATTTCGCTTCAAAATAAAAAGGCAGAAAATTTACTTGAGCGCAGTTAAGTTTGGCTACGAGAGTCTCATTCGCGACCTGAAAGTTAACCTAAATCTCCCGAAAGAAACAATCACTCTAAAACTTCACCGAGTAAACCAAGTGAAGAGAAATCCTCTTATTGTCGATTACATAAAGATCAACCGCAAGTTTTGGCTGGTTATTCTTGTTTATGGATTGGTTAGCCTGCTGGCCTTTCTATATTTCCAAGGACTTTCATACAATTTTTTTGTCATCTTTATTATCGATTTATTTATTATCTATTTCTTATCAACTCTCAGATACGAAATGGAAGTAAGAAATTCCGACAACGAACCAATCAAGAATTATGATATAAAAATATTCGACGACAAAAATCGCAGAATATCAATTCTGCACACAGATAAACATGGGCGGGCAAGCGCGCTCATTTCCCCAGGTTTTTATGCCTTTGTGGTAGGCAATGATAGAAAAACAATCCGCACCAACTCCCGCGCAGTAATAAATTTCAAGTTTATTATTTAGATATCTTTTTCTGCAGTTCCCATTCTATTGCCGCTACGAAGCCGACAATTAGACCAAAAAATACTGAGATAAAAAGTCTATAAGACCAGGAATCGGCAAATTGTATCCTGGTCGTGGCGCTTTCAGGCAGTGTTATGATCTCGAAACTTGTTTTTGGCAAATAATAATCTCTATTTTGAGACAAATATTTTGCAGCTGATTCAGCAATAAGTTTTGCTTGTGCCCGGTTGTATGATCTGACAACAATATCGATCGTCTCGTTATCATTGTCATTTTGAGCAAAAATTTTATAGTCCGGATTGACTAACACTAAATCCGAATAAGCATTATTAAAGTCATCTTGGAATTTTTGTGTGTTTATCCCAAATGTAAGATACTCCCGCATCAGCTTAAAATCAGGGGCATAAAACATTGCATTGTCAGGATTGCGGACATCAACATCAATTTTAATCCTCGAAGTATATATTCTCTGGACAAACACACACCAAAATATCCCGAAAGTAACTCCAGCAATAATACAAAACCAAAATAATTTTACTCTAATTTGCATATCCCCTCTTTATAATTATATTTTAGGGCTTTTTCGTAAAATATGCAAAGACTGCTTCTGACAGATTATCCCCCTTTAAATTTTCTCGCTTGGCAACTTCACCGATAGCAATCCCGGCAATAATATTTTTTTTCGCTTGTTCCTTGAGGTCTGCGAACAGTTTTGCCTCGTCAATACCTATGTTTTTCGTATACAATTCGATGGTTAATCTGCGAGTCGCAAGATCTTGGATCAGCGAATTTTTCAATCTCTGCGCCTCGTCTTCGATCAATTTTTGTGGCAAATCAATCTTAGTCATCTTAACCAGCTGACTGATAATCTCCGATTTGATTTGATTCTCTTCCCTGATTTTCTTTTCCTGCATAACATTTTTCTTGACCGCTTCGGTCATCTCAGAGACCTTTTTATGTCCAAATTTTTCCGCAAAGGCATCATTAATTTTTGGCAATTGCATCACTTTAAGTTGATTTAGCACAACTGCAAATTCTACGTCCTTGCCAGCGATATCTTTGTCAGGAATCTGTTTCGGCATCCTCATCCTAAAAGTCTTTTTTTCACCTATTTTCATGCCCAATATCTTTTCCTCGAACCCAGGAATAAACTTTGTGTCTCCAACAATTATCGGGAAATTTTTGCTCGAGAGTTGATCTTTTCTCACGTGATTGACTGAACCCTCAAAATCTATTTCCGCCCAGTCGCCCATCTCAAGCACTTTATCAGCGGGTGCTGGCTTAAGTTGAGCCGACTGTTTAGCAAGATACTGGACTATTTTATCGATTTCGTCTTTTGATACTTCCAATTTTGACTTATCGATCTCTTTTGTTTTTATTTTATTATAGTCACCAATTTTCACTTTATCAATTACATCAAACTCAACTTCAAACTCCAGTACATCCTTTTCGTCACTTTGTGATCCTAAAAATGCAGGGTACTTTCTAACCGAGACGGATGGCGGTGAGACTGGAACAAGTCCATGTTCTTTAAGCAGGAATATATAGTGTTTATTTACAGCTTTTTCGATCGCAAGCGAACTTAACTTACCTCTGCCTATTTTCTCAATCGCCATAATTCGCGGCGCTTTACCCGGCCTAAAGCCATCAATTTTAACCGATGGAGATAGTCTCACAAATTCAGCTTCAAACAGATCAAACATTTCCTGCGCCGGAACGTTGATTGCCGCTTTCCTTCTTGTCTTGGATAATCTTTCTATTTTTGTCATAATAAATCTTTAACATAGGAACGATAGCATGATTTTACCTCAGAATCAACCTCGATGATTCAAATCCTGCGATTAACTATAAAGAGAAAATAATTTGATTTTATCCCGCACTTTTCGAGAGATCATTTCACATCCTTGTCCAATAATAATTCGCGGATCTACAATATGTCTCGCGATAACTCTCTTTGCTTCCCTTGCAAAAGCTTCTCTAAGTTCCGTATCAATGTTTATTTTGACAGCACCTATTGAAATCATGGTTTTGTACTCGCGATCATTTCGATTCGAGCAGCCGTGAATCACCAGCGGCGTTTTAATCAAACCAGAAATTTTGGCAAGGAGCGAGAAGTCAAGAATCTCTTTGCTATTAACCGATCCGTGTATATTTCCAAAAGCAACCGCAGCCATATCTGGTTTCACTTGCTCACAATACTGAACTGCGTCGGGAGGGTTGGTTTTAAACGGCAAATCTCGGCGCAATTTGATATCATCCGAACCGATTTTACCTACTTCACCTTCGAATAATATATTCTTCCTTCTTGCAATTTTGCGGATTTCTCTGGATATCAAAATATTTTTGTCCAAACCTATTTGCGATCCGTCGAACATAACTGAATCAAATCCGCTTAACATCGCTTTTTTTATTATATCGATGTCTTTCCCATGATCCAAATGAACCAAAAACTTTTGATTAGTTTTTTTTCTGATTATTTCTATAACTGCAACTATTTCATCAAAACCAATATACTCGAGTGTTTTTTCTGTAATCTGAATAAAAATATTTTTTTTAAGTCCCCCTGCTGCTTCTATTACAGCGCGCATAGACTCAACATCAAAGATATTGAACGCTCCCAAGGCATACTTATTACTGTAAGCGTCTTTTATAATATCGTATGACTCTCTCATTTTAATAATTTTTCCAGTCCCGGTAGATTCTTGCCAGCAAGAAATTCCGTGGATGCGGAACCTCCTGTTGAAACAAAATCAAAAT
The DNA here is from genome assembly GCA_002778735.1 of Candidatus Berkelbacteria bacterium CG10_big_fil_rev_8_21_14_0_10_41_12. GTDB lineage: Bacteria > Patescibacteriota > UBA1384 > UBA1384 > 1-14-0-10-41-12 > 1-14-0-10-41-12. The sequence continues at coordinate 4,869 of PEZV01000041.1, forward strand.
TTTTGCTTAGTCTCAGTCTATCAATTACCCCTGCAGTATCTCCGCCTAGTATAACTTTTTCTGCATGCTGCTTCGCAATAAATCTTGCAATTTCATTTGTCGCAAAGGCAAATTTTTCCTCCTCCGCCATGCCGAGACTCCCATTCCATACAATAGTCTTTGAAGAAGAAATATACTTTTTATAATTCATAATTGTCTGCGGACCTATATCAAAAATACCTTCTTTCAATGTCGCACTATTAACTGGCACAATGATACCTTTCTTGTTAATCCCGTCAACTGGAAGTCGTACTTTTTCACCTTGTTCGTGCCCCCGCATTATCCACTCATTCGCAACTTTTCCCCCGACTAAGACATGATCGCATTTTTGCCTTACTGCTTCAATCAACGGCATTTTATCTTCGATTTTAGCGCCTCCAATAACAAAGATATATGGATGTTCCGGATTATGGATTATTTTTAATAGCGCATTTACCTCTTTTTCTACTAGGAAGCCAGTATATGTCGGAAGTAATTCCACAATCGCGACAGTAGATGCATGAGCCCTGTGCATTGTCGCAAAGGCATCAATAATATATATGTTGGCAATATCGGCTATTTCTTTTGCGAATCCTTGATCATTCTTCTCTTCCCCTGGCTCAAATCTCAAATTTTCCAGTAAAAATATATTGGGGGATAGTTTGTATACGGATTTCAAAACTCTGTTTTCGCCTAATTTAACTTTATCTATATTATGTCGTAGTCTTAATAACTTCTTCAATTCTTTCGCAATAGGCAGCATAGCCAAACTTTTAACAAATCTGCCCCCGGGTCTGTCAAGGTGAGCAATTAAATAAATATTTTTGGGATTTTTCTTGATTACATAATTTAGTGTTTCGAGACTTGCGATAATCCGATTATCGTCTTCTATTTTGCCTTGTTCAATTGGAACGTTAAAATCAAATCTAATTAAAATATTCTTGCCCGAAATATTTGCCGCCCTGAGGAGCTTATTCGACGGGATCCTGACAATTTTTTTATCTTCCACTCTTTACCTCCGAGACTATTTTGCAAATTTTTGCAAATCTTAATGCATTTAAGCTTTCTCCACCAACCAGCAAGCCGTCAATTGATGTCTGAGCAGCAAATTCACGCGCGTTTTTATCATCAACACTGCCGCCATATAATACGCGACAGCTGGATGATATGCCAAGCTCTTTATGGAGAAATTCTTTTATTATTGAAGCTATGGCACCAGCGTACATACCCGAGGCGTTGTTGCCGGTCCCAATTGCCCAGACTGGTTCATAAGCAATACTAACATTTTCTAAATCTTCGGCACTCAACCCTGTAAGGCGTTCCTTCAACCCGCTAAGAATGCCTTTGTCGCTTTTCATTCGAGTTAATTCACGTTCGTAGTCATCTTCCAAATCATATTTATCATATTCGCCAATACAAACAATACAATTCAGATGATTTTTCAAGCAATTTTTTATTTTTTTGTTAACCTGCTCATTCGTTTCCCCAAAGAATTTCGCCCTTTCACTATGCCCTAAAATTACATATTCGGCGATACCCCTAACCATTATCGAGGATATTTCCCCTGTATATGCGCCTTCATTTTCCCACATCATATTTTGGACACCAAGATATAAATTTGAAGGCCTTGCTCTTAAACTTTCATAAATGGGATAAACAAAGATTGAGGGAGGAGCAAGAACGATATCTATATGTTTAATCTTCTCGCTATATCTCGCTACTTCCTTAGCCAGCAATACTGAACCGGCATAATTATTATGCATTTTCCAATTGCCAACAACTATTGGATGAATCATAATAGTTTAATAATTTCTCTTACAGTTACTGATGTTAGCAATATTATGAGAAGCGCAAAACCAATTAAGCTTAAAATATTCTCGAGCTCCGCTCTAATCAATTTTCTCCTGGCTATTCCTTCAGCAAAAAGAAGAGCCGCTTTGCCTCCGTCAAGAGCCGGGAATGGAATAAAATTAATTATTCCGAGATTAATCGACAATATCGCCGCCAATTGCAAAACATAAACTAACCCAAAACTTACAGCCCTGCCAGTGATATTAAAAATACCGACCGGTCCAGCTATATCCTGAGATAATTTAAATTGAAAAAGTAATTGCCCAATAATGATAATTATCATTTTCAAAACAAAATAAGTTGTATAAACGAGTTCTGTAAATCCAGCTGCAATCGCTCTTAAAAAGCCGAGCTTTACAATTGGAATACTGATTAATCCAACCCCCAGTGGAACTTCCCCTTGGCCAAGAAATACATCTTTTGTTTCATTTTTCTTTGATCTTTTTAAATCAATCTTAACTTCTTGGCCTTTGTGCGACGTCGTAAAAGTATTAAAATCTTCCGGCGAGGCAAATCCAAGAATTTCATCTCCTACTTTGATACCAGCTCCTTGAGCAGCCGATCCATCAACTATTGAACCAACTACTACAATATCTTTCCTTGTCCCACCAAACTTATCTGGATTAAGTCGGATTGGGGACATGCCAATCATATACCCGATCGAGAATAAAACTCCGGCAAAGATAAAATTCATAACAACGCCAGCAGCAATAATTGCAATCTTGATTCTGGTTTTTTTCGAATTAAACGAGTTCTTGGCATCTGATTTCCCATCTTCACCTAAAAGCCGAACAAATCCACCGAAAGGAATCGCGTTTATGCTATAAATGGTCTCGCCTTTTTTTATCTTGAGCAATCGAGGTGGAAATCCTATCCCAAATTCCTCGACTTTTACACCTGAAAATTTAGCCACACTAAAATGCCCTAACTCGTGGAATAAAATCAAAATACCGATTATTACAATAAAAACAATAAGTGTCAGTAAAAACATCTTATACTGTTAAAATATCCTTCTCTTTTTCATCTGAAATTTTTTGGATCTTGTCGTTGAATAGGGAAATCTTCTCATCTAATTTATCTCGCGCGCTATCACGATCATCTTCGGTAATTTCACCGTTTTTTTCCTGTTGCTGTATCTTATCCCATATTTCTTTTCTTACATTTCTCGCCGCAATCTTTGCTTCTTCCGCCTTTGACTTTACTGCTTTGGTCAGTTCTTTTCTCCTATCTTCTGTCATCTGAGGAAGTACTATTCGTATTCTCAACCCATCATTAATCGGAGCGATATTCAAATCACTATTTTGAATCGCCAATTCAATATCACCAAGCGAATTCTTATCCCACGGCTGGATAATAATTTGAGATGCGTCCGGTGTAGATATGGAAGCCATTTGATTAAGCGGAGCAGTAGAACCATAATAGGATACTTGGATATTTTCCACCAAGCTTGATGCAGCTCGTCCTGTTCTTAATCCTCCAAAATCTTCCCTAAGCCGTTGCTCAATTTTTCTAAATTTTTCGTCTAATGATTTTGAAATAATATCCATTCCCGCCCTGCTTTAACAAATTGTACTTCCAATGTCACCTGATATTACTTTAGCAAGATCTTGCTCGTTAAACAAATTAAAAATTCGAATTTTTATTCTATGCTCTTTAGCAATTAAAGCCGCATCTTTATCTATCACTTTAAGATCTTTCTTTAAATAATCATTATACGAAATTTCTTTAATTTTTTTCGCCCGCCGATTTTTTTCCGGATCATCATCATAAATTGCATCAACTCTCGAACCTTTAAGAACCAAATCTGCATTCAACTCGCGTGCCCGATACAAGGCACCGGAATCTGTCGAATAACCGGTAATCCCTATTCCGCCTACACAAATCAGCGTTTTACCTTTTTCCAAAGTTTCTTTTGCTCTTTCTGGCGAATAATTTTCAATAGACGGAATCGAGCCATATGAATTCAGAAGCTGTGCATCAGCGCCAATTTTATTCAGTTCATTTTTAAGAATTAGTCCGTTGATAATTGTCGAAAGAAGCCCGATATTATGCGCAACTTCTTCTTCAAATCCGTTCTTGTGGCAATCCTTGCCACGTGAAATATTACCGCCTCCGACAATTAATATCAGTTCATACGATCTACATGCAGCTATAACTCTCCTAGCCACATCCGAAATTAGCCCAAAATTATATTGACCATTAACACCAAATGCATTTCCAGAGAGCTTAAGAACAACTCTCTTGTTCACCTTTATTCCCCCAAAACAAACTTAGTGAATCTTTTGACCACAATTTTCTCACCGATTTTTGCAACAAGTGCATTTAGAACATCTTCAATTGTTTGTGTTTCATCTTTAAAATAAGATTCTTTCATTAGCTCATCAATATTTTTCGCTTCGGAAGCGGCAATGTGAACAGCCAGGTCGTGTGCAAAAGAGATAAATTCTTCATTTCGCCCCACAAAATCCGTCTCGCAATTCACTTCCACTAAAACACCGATTTTGCCGAGATGGACATAGCTTTCGATTATTCCTTGCCCAGCATTTCGGCTCGATTTTTTGGCGACAATTTCAAGACCTCTTTTCTTCAATAATTCCTTCGCTTTTACAGGATTGTTCTTCGCTTCATCAAGCGCTTTTTTAATATCCACCACGCCCGCACCTGTTTCGCTTCGTATCTTTTTAATTAAATCGATATTATTCATCCTTCTCCTTATTTGTTTTCTTCGGCGATTCCGGTTTCGCTCCATCCTCTTCAATCTTTTTTGGCCTCAAATTTCTTGCGATTGCATTTTTAATCAAATCAAGAAACATCTCGACTGTGGCAACCGAATCATCATTAGCCACGACCGGATAGCTGATTTTTTGAGGATTGAAGTTAACATCGGTAAGAGCTACGACCGGAATATCCGCAGACATCGCCTCTTTGAGCGCAATTTTTTCCGTATCCGGATCGACAATAATAATCACATCGGGATTACCGTCCAGCCCAATAAGCCCGCCAAAAGTTCTCATCATTTTATCGAGTTCCTTTTGCATCTTGAGCTTTTCTTTTTTCGTCAGATAGCTCCCTTTTTCCGATTCCAGCATTTCCTTGAATCTATCGATTTTTTTGATTGATTTTTTCACTTCGGCAAAATTGGTCAGAAGTCCGCCCGGCCATCTGTCCGTTACATGAAATTGCTTGAGCTCGCTGGCCACTTTCCTAATTTTCTCTTTTGCCTGTGTCTTAGTCCCGACCAACATAAAACTCGCTCCTTCCTTCGCCCGACAAGATAGATAATCAAGAGCTTCCTGCAAAGATCTTTGTGTCATTGCCAAATTAATAACGGCAATTTTGTCCTTAAACATATAAATATAATCTTTAGCTCTCGCATCACATTTATCTTTGCGGTGACCGTAATGGGCGCCAGCTTTAAACAAATCTTTGACTGAGGGAATTTCTGATGTTTTAACCATAAAAAATAATTCCTTTCTTTCAAGAGAATTATAGGGTAAAAGAAGCGAATAGTCAACAATGATAAATCAAAGCCCAAAAATTAATATATGCCGACTCTTATTATTTATAATACAGTAAAGCGGTTTTCGAATAGACCTTCCCCGCAAAGAGTCATTTATCTTCTTGTCTCGACTATTGAAACTAAAGTATGAATCTGTTAAGATAATTTTGTTACTAAATTTATAAAAAATAAAAATGCAAAAAGACATTCATCCAAAATATTTTGATAAAGCTAAGGCAGTCTGCAGCTGTGGGGCCGAATTTGAAGTTGGCTCGACAAAAGAAATGATCAAAACAGAAATCTGTTCTCAGTGCCATCCGTTTTTCACCGGCAATCAAAAACTGATAGATACCGCCGGAAGAGTCGATAAATTCCGAGCAAGACTCGAAAAATCAAAGTCATTCAAAGAAACTCCGGCTTCAAAAGATACTGAAAATAAATCGCTCAAAAATAAATCTACTAAGAAAAATTCGTCTGACAAAAAAGAAGAACCAAAATAGCACTCGAGGAGACCGAACATGAATGAAAAAATATCCAAACTGAAAGAATCTTTGGAATTATTGGATAATTCCAAAGATAAAGAATTCCACGAGCTCATTTCCGAAGAAATCAATAAAATAAAAACCGATATATTCGAATCCGATGGATTAAACAGTCACAATGCTATTTTGGAGATCAGATCTGGAACGGGTGGGGACGAAGCAGAACTTTTTGCTGCAGACCTTGCGAGAATGTATCTCAAGTTCGCGCAAATTATGGGTTGGAAAGTTACGATCAATTCCAAAAATGATTCGTCTATTGGAGGCATTAAGGAATTAATTGCCACAATCTCAGGACCATATGCTTACGGCTATTTAAAATATGAGGGGGGAGTTCACCGTGTACAAAGAATTCCAAAGACGGAAAAATCAGGTCGGGTTCATACCTCTGCGGCAAGTGTTGTTATCCTGCCGGAAATAACATCCCGAGAAGTCGAGGTGGATCTTAAGGATATTCGCATTGATACTTTCCATTCTTCGGGCCACGGAGGTCAGTCAGTCAATACTACAAACTCGGCAGTAAGAATCACGCATTCGCCTTCCGGAATCGTAGTCACTTGCCAAGACGAAAGATCGCAATTGAAAAACCGGGATAAAGCGATGTCAATCCTGCGCAGCCGATTATGGCAAAAAGAACATAACAAAAAACAGTCTGATTTACGTCAGAAGCGCCTTTCGATGATTGGTTCAGGAGATAGAAGCGAAAAAATCCGAACCTATAATTTTCCGCAAGATAGGATTACCGATCACAGAATCAATAAATCATTCAGCCAAATTGAAAATATACTCGCCGGAAGAATCAAGCCGATTATAGACCAATTAATTGATGCCGATATTCTTAGCCAGCTCAAAGATGAAAGCGTCTGAATTTACCAAACAATCGACTGTAGAAAAAAATAAGACCGAAGAGATTATCCAAAGAACCCTTAAAATCTCTCCGGAGAGATTTTTTATCGAAAAAGAAAATCTCATATTCTCAAATTCTAAATTGCGTAGAGTTCAAAAAAACATCGATCGATACAAATCCGGCGAGCCGATAGAATATATTTTTTTTCAAGCGTCTTTTAACGGGAATATTTTCTTTATAAATAAAAATGTTCTAATTCCACGACCAGAAACTGAATTGATTTTGCAAAAAACCTTTAAAATTATCGGTAAAAAGAAAAATCTGAAAATTCTTGAAATAGGAACGGGGAGTGGAGCCTTGATTATCAGCTTGGCAAAGAGAGCACCATACCAGAATTATTTTGCCACAGATATTTCAAAAAAAGCTCTAAAGATTGCCCAAAAAAATTCTCTCCGGCACAATACAAAAATTAATTTTATCGTAAGTAATCTCCTTGAAAGCGTTAATATCCTGCCCGATATAATTATCGCTAATTTGCCTTATTTAAATAAAAGTGAGGCACGGAATTTGGCCGATCCGAAACGAGCTCTTGTTTCTCCTGGATATCCAACTTACTTGATCGAAAAGTTACTCATGCAAATCTCCAAAATGAATAGATCTATATATATTATCCTCGAGATTGGATACAACCAACAAAATCTAAAAAAATATTGCAAAAAATTATTTCCAAAATCTCAAATCAGTATCATGAAAGATCCGTCCGGTTACAATAGAGTTCTGGCTGTTACGAACTAATTTCCCCCAAAGTTACATCCACATTCATATCTTTCCCGTCCCTGGATACTTTTAGCGTCACTTTATCACCTGGCGAATATTTGGTAAGGATTCTAACTAAAGAATGTTGTTGGTCTATAGTATCATTTCCTACCTTCAAAACTACATCGCCTTCTTTTAGACCTGCTTTATCCGCTGGGGAACCGGGAATCACAGCCGGTGCATTATCAGTATCACCGCTTACCAGAATCGCGCCAGTTTCCTCTTTTAGATTTTTCATTCCCGCGATTCTTTTGTCAACTAACGCATACTTTACACCCAAATATGGCCTAACGAGTTTGCCAGTTTTCTTAACAGACTCAAGCACCGATAAAACCGAGTTTATTGGTATTGCAAAACCAATTCCCTCGGCTTGACCCTTAGATACAGTAGCTGTATTTATGCCAATTACCTGACCTTTAAGATTTAACATTGGCCCGCCGGAATTTCCTTCATTAATTGCCGCGTCGGTCTGCAGGAGACCATCCAAGGATTCTGAACCCTGGCCAGTCGCATCTCCTGCCACAACAGATCTTTCTTTGGCGGATAGTACGCCAACCGTAACAGTGTTTTGAAATTCACCAAGAGCATTACCGATTGCGATAACACGCTGTCCAACTTCAAGTTCGTCTGAATCGCCAAAGTCCACGACCGGCAATCCGTTTGCATCAATTTTCAGCACCGCCATATCCATAATCGGATCTTGCGCCAATACTTTTGCGTCGTACGTCTTTCCGTCGTTAGTAATCACCGTATATTTAGCGCCTTCCACATCTGCCACATGTTTATTAGTCACGACAAGACCGTCTAAGGTAAGAATAAATCCACTCCCGCTTCCTTGTTGTTGCGTTGTCGATCCGTCTCCGCCGAAATACATACTGAAAGGATCAATCGTTTGGACATCTTTTGTAAATACAATACTTACCACAACGGGGGACACTTTATTGACTACATCTACTACCGCCGAGTCTTCCTTAACAGAAATTTTTTCTTCCTTTGTGACTGTTGGTAAACCATTGCTATTTTCAATCCCTAACATTTTTTGCAAAGAACTCGAATTAATAGTCAAAGTTACACCCAATACTCCACCGACTACTCCACAAACCAAACTAAGTACTACAATAAAAGTTATTAGTGTCCTTTTATTCTCTTTTATATCGTCCAATTTATTCTCCTTCTTGCGTAACCTTCATGATTCATTTTCGGAATTCTCAACTTTCTTTTCTGCTACAAACTTACCCAAATAATAAGAAACGAAAACTGTAATAACTGTAATTATAATTGCATAAACTAATTGCGACTTTAATGAACCTTCTTCGGTACGGAAAAATCTATCAATACCTTTTTTCACCAAGTCATTCCATGCTAGAGCAGCAATAAGAGCAAAAGCCGAAGAAATTAAACCTGTAAGTGTTCTGGCAAATTCATATTTGATTTCACGAAGTCCTTTAACAACTCTCGAACTCTTCTTTTTTTCCTTTACTTCTTCCATATTATTTCCCATCCAGTTTAGATTTTAACATTTGCGATATTTCTTCCGGGTTACCATTGCCTTTCAACTCACCCAAAACTTGACCGATAAAAAAACCTAAAATTTGTTTTTTGCCTGCCAAATATTTTTCTTTTTCCTTCTTATTTGATTCTACTACTTTATCGATAATTTTTCGAACCCCATCGATATCTCTACCATCGTTAGATCGAAACTTTTTGATTTGCTGTACAATATCTTCCTCATCCACAGCAGATCTTAAAATAGATTTTGCCTGCGAGGAGTTGATCTCACTCTTTTCAATTGACCTATTCAAGGTAACAAGCAAATCTGGGTTTATCCTGAGAATTTTTTCATTTGCTAACCAATTTGCTGACCTTTTTAACGAGTCGTGATTTAACTTCCCTTCAAGCACGATAAAGCAGCTCATCAGTTCAAGATTATGTGTCAATTTCTTGGCTACTTCTTTTGAAAGATTATACTCTTCATGCACTCTAAGAACAAAAGTTGATGGCAGCTCACTATCCACCTCCTCTATCTTCAAGAGCGTCGTATCTATAGTCGGGATATCGGGCTCCGGGAAATATCTGTAATCACTGGCTTCTTCTTTCAGTCTTTGGGGATAAGTTTGTGAACGCTTACTATCAAACCCTCGTGTTTGCTTGCCTGGCCCAATATTTCCTTCAAAATCTGAAGTGAGTCTATTGATCTCGAATTCCAATGCCCTATACACAAATTTAAACGAATTAAGATTTTTTATTTCAATTATTTTCGAAGATTGGTCGCTTCTTATAACGCTGATATTAGCATCACACCTCAAGTGCCCCTTTTCCATATCCGCATTCGAAACATTAAGTTGCCTCAATATCTTTTGTAATGATCTCATGAATTCCTTTGCCTCCGCCGGGGAAGATATCACTGGCTCTGTTACAATTTCGACAAGAGGAGTACCTGCCCTATTTAAGTCTACGATCGTATTTTTACTCAAATGAATTAATTTACCAGCGTCTTCCTCAAGATGGATTCTATTCAACTTAACCGATTTCATCACACCATTTAATTCCAAACTAACATTGCCGCCAATGCATAAGGGCATATCATATTGGGAAATCTGGTAGCCTTTTGGCAGATCGGGATAGTAATAGTGCTTACGATCAAATTTTGAATAATTAGGAATTTCACAGGAAAGAGCTTTCCCGAGTTTAAGCGTTTTGAGGATTGCTTCTTTATTCGGCATAGGAAGTGTTCCAGGCATTCCGAGGCAGATTGGACAAACAACGGTATTAGGTTTTTTACCTTGAGAGTCATTATCACAGCAGCAAAACATCTTACTTTTAGTATTAAGCTGGGCGTGAATTTCCAAACCTATTATTATCTTAAAGTCACTCACTTTTTACTCTCCTTAAAAATTTATAGAACTTTATCTGAGCGTCTTTTAACTCATTAAGTGGGGGGTTATAATCTATCTCGTGCGATATTTTATTCCTTACAATATGAGCCCTCCATATATCTCTATATTCACTCTCCCTTATATACTTCTTATAATTTTTTATCTTCTGTGAAAAAGTCTCGCCTCTTACACCCATCTTCGTTAATGTATAACTAGTCAATTTGTCATACTCAATAATTTTCGATTTGTCATCAAGACTATTTATCTCGCTCAATTTTCTCTCTATTGTACTTGCAAGTTCAGAGGCGCATTTTGGTTTCCCTGATATAAGAGTAGAAACAAAAGAGAACCCTTTTTCAATCGCGGAAAATATATTCTGCGCTAAATTGTCTTCAAATCTCTTTTTTGTCATATCTGTGGTTTCTCTTTAAAATTAACTTTTTTCTCAAATTCTCGCGAAAAATCTAACAGTTCTTCATCCATCGAATAAGGCGCTATAAATTGCACTGCAGTTGGCAAGCCAGACTCAGAAACGTTATATGGCATACTGATAGCCGGCAGTCCTGCTAAATTTACTACAACTGTGAATAAATCTTCCAAATACATTTCTACCGGATCCGACGTCTTTTCGCCTTGGGTAAAAGCAATGGAAGGACTCACCGGAGTTAATATAAACTCGCATTCGTTAAATATCTGATCATACCCATCTATTATTTGCGTTCGAATTTGCATTGCTTTTTTATAATACGCATCATAATAGCCACTTGAGAGAACAAAATTTCCCAGCATTATTCTTCTCTTTGCTTCTTCCCCAAATCCGATCGTTCTCGAGTTGAAATAAACATCATTAAGAGTAAGATCTTGTTCTTCCCTCAAGAGAGAATATCCATATTTCATCCCGTCATATCTTGATAAGTTGGAGCTTACTTCAGCTGTCTGCAGAATATAATAAACCGGCAAACCAAGATCGAGAAAACCAAAATCGTAATCTTGTATTTGATAACCTAATCTTTTCAAAACCTCGATTGATCCTAAATATGCCACTCTCGTTGACTTATCTTTAATTCTGTCTTCGATGCCCCTAATAATTCCAACTTTTGCTTTAGCGGAACTTTTTTTATTTCCCCTATTTTTCTTCTCGATTGTCGTAGCATCCAACTTATCTACACCTTTTATTATGTTAAATACTTCCTTTGCATCTGCAACATTTTTGGTAATTGGCCCAACCACATCCAAGCTCGACGCCATAGCGATAACACCGTATCTTGATACACGACCGTAAGACGGCTTAAACCCAACAACTCCACAAAAACTTGCCGGTTGCCTAATCGATCCACCTGTGTCAGTCCCAATTGAAAATACTGAAAGTTCGGCTGATACTGCAGCAGCCGAACCGCCTGACGATCCCCCTGGCACTTTACTAAGATCCCAAGGATTTTTCGTTGCAAAAAAATCAGAATTTTCCGTACTAGATCCATGAGCAAAAGCATCTAAGTTATTCTTGCCGATAATTATTGCTCCGGCATCTTTAAGCTTTTTAACCACTGTTGCATCATATGAAGGTATAAATCCTTTTAAAATGTTTGATGCTGCTGTAGTCTCTTCGCCCATAAGGCAAATAATATCCTTGATAGAAATTGGGAGACCGTCAATTTTAGACATTCTCTTACCCAACTTCACTCTTTTATCGGCTTCTTGCGCTTCGGCTAACGCCTCTTTTTCTCTGGTTCGCAAAAAGGATTTTAGTTTAAAATCAATTTTTTTTATTTGGCGTAAATAACGCGCCGTCAATCTACTTGGCGTTGTTTTACCTAAATCAATCTCATTTGACAGCTCATTTATCATTTTTCTCTCCGAAAACCGCCGGGACGATTATTTCCGTACCTTCTAAAATTGGTGTATTAATTAACAATTTTCCACGATCAAAATCAAGACATTCTATCTTGTCTTCCCTAAAAATATTCTTTAATCCTGTTACCTCATAAGTAACTTTAATGTCCTTTGCGTCAACCGCATTTATCTGATTGACAAATTCAATAATAGACGAAAACTGAGCCAGAAATTCCGTTGTTTGTCTGCCTTCAAATTTTAACCTGGAGAGTTCGGCTACCTTTTTGATTGTTTGCTCGGTTATTTTCACAATCAAAATATATCACTATTTGAACCATATCACAAGAGAATTATTCACTTAAGCATGTTGATAAATTGTTGTTCGCTTATTATATGGACCCCGAGACTGCGTGCATTATCATACTTGCTCCCAGGATCTGAGCCAGCAACAACATAGCTCGTTTTTTTCGAAACAGACGACGAGACATTGCCGCCATTATCTCTAATCAAAGATTCCGCCTCATTTCTCGTCATTATTTCCAAAGTTCCTGTTAGAACAAATATCTGATTGTTTAACTTCTTTTTTTTTCGATTCAACTTGGGAAATGTGATTTTTATCCCGGCATCTAACAATCTTTCAATCAGATCAATATTCTTTTTGTTATTAAAATAATCGACAACGCTCCGAGCTACTCTTTCCCCAACATCAAACACCCTGGTAATATCCTCAATTTTTATATTCTCAAGAATTTTTATCATATTTGAGCAGCTTATGCTCTTTTCTTCAATAAGATATTTTGCCAAATCAAATGCGGTTTCTTCGCCTACAAATCTAATCCCGAGTGAATATAAAAATTTCGAAAACTCAATTTCCTTTGAATTATTAATTGCATCTATTAAATTTTGAGATGACTTATCGTCAAAACCATCTAATTTCTTTATGTCTTCGCCTCTTAGTTTAAAAATTGAAGCAAAATCCGATATCAAACCGTTATCTAAAAACTTTTTAATTATTTGTGGTCCTAAACCATCTATATTAAATGCCGAACGTGAAACAAAATGTTCAAATTTTCTTCTCTCAACTTCGCGAATGCTTTTATCATAAACGTAATGGGCTACTTCTCCCTCGTGACGGACTATCCTGCTCCCGTGGACCGTCTCTGGCATAGTAAATTCTTTTGCCGAGCTTGACCGTAAAGATTTTACGACACTAATAACTTCCGGAATTACATCACCCGCCTTTTGAATTATGACTGTGTCACCAATTCTCACATCTTTTCTCTTGATTTCGTCATAATTGTGCAATGTTGCTTTGGAAACCGTTGATCCTGAAACTTCTACAGGATCGAAAATTGCCACCGGTGTAACTGCACCTGTTCGTCCCACTTGTAAAACTATATCTTTAACGACAGTCTCTGTCTGTTTGGGAGAAAATTTATATGCAACCATTCCTCTCGGAGATTTTCCAGCAATCCCAAGATGCGCTCTTAATTTCTCGTCATTTACCACTACCACAATTCCATCCACCAAAAAAGGTAGTTTATTTCTAAACTTCGATATCTTCTTGTGGAAGTTCTTAACTTCTTCTATATTCCTACAAAATTTATTTTCCTTAATGACCGGGATGCCAAATGATTCGGCAATTTCATGCTCCTCCTCATGTGTCCTTTGACCAAAATTTGTAATAACTTCATATGCAGCAAATTTTAGGTTCCGCGACTCTGTAATGCAAGGATCCAGCTGGCGCAGAGATCCCGCTGCAGCATTTCTAGGATTAGCAAAAACAGCTTGCCCCCTCTCTTTCTGAATCCTATTGAGATTCGCGAACTCTTTCTTTTCCAGATAAGCTTCGCCACGTACTTCAAAATTTCCCTCTTTCACTTTGGAAAAATATTTAGAATTCTTATTTAACTGAAGAAGAATTGAGGGGATTGTCTTAATATTATTAGTAATATCTTCACCCGTTACTCCATCACCTCGCGTTGCTGATTGAATCAACTGTCCTTTTTCATAAATAATAGAAACAGCAAGACCGTCCATTTTCAATTCACAGAAATATCCAGATTTATCAACGGCTTCAGACGAGGAAATTCGTCTAATCCGCCCTTCCCATTCATTCAGTTCCTTACTACTAAAAACATCATTTAAAGATATCATCTTGACTGCATGTTTCACTTTTTTAAATTTATCGAGCGGTTTTCCTGCAACTCGCTGACTCGGAGAACTCAGGTCTCTGAGATGCGGGAATTGTTCTTCCAGTTTTACCAATTCATGCATCAAACTATCCCGAACATCATCAGAAACATCAGATTTGTTCAGAACATGATAAAAATAACGTTGTTTTTTAATTTCACGCCTAAGTGCTTTGATTCTAACTTTTGCTTCTTTTTCGTCCACGGATTATACGTAAGTTTTTTTCAACTCATAATAGAGTAACACGAGAGTGTTTGCAATAAAAGGCACAGCAAAAAAGACACCGAATAACCAACCAACAATTGGTATCCTAATCACAAGAAACAAAATTGCTGATGTTATTACAACCCAAAAAGAAGCAGGAAAATTCCCTCTTGTTAATTTTGCACTCCTTTTTAATGCACGTACTGGGTCGTTACTTTCCCTGAGACAAATTACAAGCGAGAGCGAATATTTAGGCACAACAAAAAAAGCAGGAATAACGAATAGAATAAGAGAAACAGCGCTAACAACAATGAACAAAAGGATGGTTGGCAAAAAACGGTAATATTTCTCGTAGGAGTCTTGGATAACATCTAAGATCGAAATTCTTTTTTTCTCGTGCAATAAAATTGAACAAAGAATAATACACTCGATCGCAAATATTACAAGCACAACTTCAATCAGCAAAAACACTATAGAGAAAAAAATCAGCCACTCGCCGTGAAACAAATTTAGCGCAAGAAGTAAAAAATATCTAATAAAATACAGCGCTAGAGTGAGAGTTAATACTAGGGTTGAAACAAAAATCCAATAATCGAGAACTTCGTCCCATGATTTGACGGCAATTTTTTTAAAGCTTGTTTCTCTCACTTGCTTATAATTGATCAATTATTTGCATTTGTGTTTCACCAGATGTCTTAGACGAAATAATAATAAATGTTTTCAGGGTATTTTTATTGTAGACCACGTAATAATCTACTCCTCCGGCTTTATATTGCTGGTTTCCCAAATCGCCGCCAAACGCAGACGAGTAATAATTGACAACCTTCTGCACAGAATCTTTGGTGAAAAACGTAGCGGTCTTAAATTTCCCCTCCGGAATATCGAAATTTGCGGCGATTTCACTCTCTTTCGCCTGCGCTCCGGGATAAACGTCAACCGAAAATTTTTCTTTGTCCGGTTCTTTGATATATGTCAAAGAATCCGTCTCAGCACCGTTTTGAACACTTATTCCTTGATCACTGATTGTTTGTGACGGAGCTGAACTCAAAGAACCATTTCTTCTATAAAAAAAGAAATAATAGCCGGCTATTAAAACAATTATTACAGCAATTATTATCAAATATTTCCTACTCATCTTTATCAAGCCTCAACTTTTGGTGCTTTTTCAATTTCTTGAGCCATTGCTGGAGCAACTTCAAAGAGTTTCCTCGATGTAAAACCTAACATATTGGCAAAGACATTATTAGGAAAAACTTTGATCTTGATGTTAAAATCCCTGACATTGGCGTTATAGAATCTTCTAGATGCTTCAATCTTATTTTCCGTGTCCGTCAAATCTTCTTGGAGTGAGAGGAAGTTCTCATTGGCCTTAAGCTGAGGATAATTTTCTGCGACAGCAAAAAGAGATTTTAGGGTTTTTGACAATTGATTTTCTGCCCCTTCCTTATCTTTCATATCTTTTGCTCCAATAGCTGCCGCTCGGGCTTCCGTTACCTTTTCAAATACCCCTTTTTCATGTTTAGCGTATCCTTTTACCGCAGAGACCAAATTTGGAATCAAATCATATCGTCTTTTCAATTGGACTGTTATATCACTCCACGCTTCATCAGTTCGCGTCGCAAGATTTACCAAACCATTATAGACAGCTATAACCCAAAGCAACAAAACGGCAACAAGTATTAAGACAATCCATAAAATAATCATGATCCTCCTTTATTCTTGAGGTAAAGATCCATTATTGTAGTTAATTGCATTAGAATCACTCGCGGTTGACGTGTCGGTTGCCTGAACAGTCGTATCGGAAGATGGAGAAGATGGCGTCAACGTATAAACATTTAGATTTCCTTCAACTTTTACGTTCGGATCATCGGCGCTATCAAAAACAGCCGTTAATTCATAAGTGCTACCGTCACTTTTATAACCATATTTTCTCAACGGATCCGGATCTGAAGGTAAAGCACTTAAATAATCCGGTATGAGTGCGACCGATAATACATTGCCCGGATCGGAAAGAAAAATAATGTTGCTGGCCTGTGGATACGAACCAGTTGCAGTTTTATATTTTTCCAGCGCCGATTGTATTTTGGTGATATCCTCTTTTCTCTTAGTATCGTTCGTATTAAGACCTGATGAACTTTGAGACGCGGCTGGGGATGTCAACGCCGCATTCTGAGGAGATACCGTTGCAGACTTGCCTGAGAAGAAAGCGCTATAGAGATAAAAAACAATTCCGATAATAATCAAACCGATAATAATTGCCCCAATTATCTTCAAACTACTGCCTCCTTTGGGGGGCTGATTGCCGGCAAATATATTATCCTTATCATTGGTTTTGGCATTTTTATCCGCAGGCACAATATCCTGCATAGTCGGACCCGTACTCTGTTGCGGCTGCGCACCAGTTAAATCTGTGGGTGCCGCCGGATTTATTGGACCTTGAGTTTGCTCGCTAGCAACATTTGCTGTCCCCTGTTGATTCTCTGGTACATTTGTCGCGGGCCCCGCTAAGTCAACATTTGTGGCAGAACTAACATTTTGGCTATTAATTGGGACCTCCTGCTGAGCTTGCTCAGGCGGATTATAACCTCCTGGAGTTGTATCAGTCTTAGGCGGTTCAGTTTTTTTATCATTCAAAATACTTTGAAGGAACAAGTCTGTGTCTTCTGTTTGAGGTGGTGCTTGATTTACATCTCGTGCTGGAGAGCTCGGAGTTTCGTTTAACCCCGGTGATGTCGGCGGTATAACGGCATCTGGTTCACTCTGTACGTTAGACGCATTGCCAACATTTGACTCAGGGCTGGTTTCCGCAGGAGTTTTAAAATCTCCGGAGCGTTGTTCAAGAGGAGATTGTTCAATTGGATCCGAAAGGGGAATTTTTTTCGTATCCGTCTTGTTATTAGCAGCCTGACTTTCATCATTAAAAGAACTTGAATTTGGTGTATCCATATTCCTCCTTGTTGATTTATTTCATTATATCAAATCAAATTATATGTGAATATAGAAAAGATTAATTATACTTTAGTTCCTGCCTAATTCGCTGATTGCTCTCGAGATCACTGGGTCTGACTCATCTTCCCCCGGCGCTCTGTTAAGCTTGACTTCAATGTCGGGCGATATTCCTTCTTTGTCGATATCATGTCCTTTGGGAGTTAGCCATTTGGCGATTGTAACCTTCAAACTTGACCTGTCATCAAATTCTTCATACTGTTGAACTGTACCTTTTCCATACGTCTTCTCGCCAATAATTTTACCTCTGTTGTCATCTTGTACCGCTCCGGCCAAAATTTCCGCAGCAGATGCTGTTCCGTCATTAACCAAAACAATAATTTTATCCTGCTTAAGTAAACCGTCTTGGGTTGTTTTTGTCTCATCGTTTTTTTTCGATTTATCCTGCTCGATTACCACCGGCGTATCTCTTGAAAAAATATCATTTGCCACAAGAATTGCCTGATCGAGTAGTCCCCCCGGATTATTTCTCAGATCAATAACAAATTTTGATACACCTGCATCCTTTAATTTCTGTGCTTGATTATGAAAAAGCTCTGCTGTATCGGGGCCGAATTCGCTTAATAAGATATATCCCGTATCTCCAATCTGTTTGCCCTCGACACTTTGTACTTTGATGAGCATTCTTGTTATCTCAAACTCAATTGGTTGTTCATCGCCAGATCGTATCACGACAACTTTAACCTTAGTCCCCGACACACCTCTTATCCATGATGTGACTTCATCAAGAGTCTTTCCCTGAGTGCTTTTCCCATCAATCTCGACTATTTTATCTTTTGGCTTTATCCCTGCTTGAGCTGCGGGCGTTCCAGAGAGCGGCGCAACAACAACCGGATAGTCTCCATCTTCAACCATTTTTACTCCAATTCCTTCCAGTTCACCCGCAAGCTCACTTTTGAAAGTTTTGGATTCTTCCGGGTCAAAAAAGACGGTGTAAGGATCACCCAAAGAAGCAACGTAGCCCTTTATCGCGCCATAATATGATTTTTTTGCGTCAACGGAACCCAAGAAGCCCGTTTTTAAGGATCCCACTACTTTAGAAAAAATATCCCCTTGCCCCTGATTGATTGCTTGAAGATCTACGCCAATTTTATTGTAATCGGGATTAAGATAAAAAATTCTCCCTGCAAAAAATCCTATAACGCCAGAAGACAATATTATCCCCGCAAGGGCTAAAATAAAATAGACTTTTTTTAATTTCGTTTTAAACACAAGACGATATTAGCACACTCAAGACTTATTTGAAATTACTGAATTTTCTCTTTAATAAAATCGGCAATCCTTCGAAAATCCGCAATACACTGCTCGCATTTTTTTGAGTTCTCTTTAT
The DNA here is from genome assembly GCA_002778735.1 of Candidatus Berkelbacteria bacterium CG10_big_fil_rev_8_21_14_0_10_41_12. GTDB lineage: Bacteria > Patescibacteriota > UBA1384 > UBA1384 > 1-14-0-10-41-12 > 1-14-0-10-41-12. The sequence goes on from PEZV01000041.1 coordinate 23,878, forward strand.
ATTGGCTTTTGGGGAAAATAACAGCAACCGGTCTCGAATACCTCATCACTTCATACACCTCTCCTTTCTCAACATCTTTCATTATTTTTGAAATCTTAGCCTGAAGTTCATTAATATTTATATTCTTCATCTTAGCTCTATGCTCCATGAGAACTTTATATAGGATTATATATAAATTCTCCTGTAAGTCAAATCTATGTTTGACAAGCGACTATATAAACTCTAATTTCAAAGTGTAAAATTGCCCATACAAGGAGGCTCCAGTGAAGGAAATAGTGATCGTCATTACTCATGGGATGGGAAAAGGGAAATGCGATGGGGTGGAAACCTGTCTAGGGGAAGGGCTGTCTAAAGTCCTCCCAGGTGAACCAGCAGACCAGTTCGGCGACGCCGTTGATGTAATCGTCGAGCATGTGCCCTCCAGATGCTGTCTCGTATTCCCGAACCAACAGGCAGTATTCTATCTGGAGCTGAAAGGGAACAAAGTACCTTGCGACAAGGTAGCGCGCACTCTGAGAAAGTACTTCCCGGAGCTACTGATCATGTTCCTGTAGCCGACGAGAACAGTCCGGGCCGGTCCTGCCAGCGGGACCGGCCCTTTCCCTCTTAATTTCAATATTCCAGAGCAGATTTTCCTTGAAGTTAAGAAAAAATGAAAAAATTTAAGGCATTTTCTGTTGTTACCTTTGAAACCACATCTAATTCAATATCTTTTACCCGAGCAATCTTTTTCGCAACTTCAATAACATACTTCGGTTCATTCCGGTTAATTCCGCTTGACCTAAGCGGCTCAGGAACAATATATGGCGAATCCGTCTCAGTCATTATCCTTTCAAGAGGAACCTCCTCAATAACTCTTTTCAGCTTTTTATTGCCATAAGTAACATTGCCTGTTAGCGAGATAAAAAAACCTTTTTTTAGCATCCGCTCGGCGAACTTATGATCGGATGAAAAACAATGAAAAACAGCTCTAAGATTTGATTTTGCGCCAAGAATTTCTTCTGTCTCTAAATCAGCTAATCTGTTGTGAATTATAAGCGGTTTCCCCGTTTTTGCTGACAAATCAATGTGCTTTATAAAAAGATCTCTTTGCGCACTTTTAGTTTTTTTATCCACATCATGATAAAAATCAAATCCCGTCTCTCCGATTGCCACAACCGATGGATCGGAAGCAATTTTGGATATTTCCTGAAATTTGTTTATTTCATCAACATGCATCGGATGGATTCCGACTGCCGTAAAAGCAAAATTACGACCAGCTTTATTATTGATTTCTTTAGCAACGAAAATAGCTTTCTTGCTCGTTTGAGCATTCGAGCCAACAATAATTATTTTATTAATCCCGACTTCCAAAGCACTTTTGGCAACTTTTAGATAGTCGTTTCGAAAGGCTCCAAAGTTCAGATGGCAATGAGTATCAATTAAACTCATTATCCCCCGTGCTCAAATTGGTATTACGTAAATATTTTTTCATTTCCAAAATGTCATCATTCATATATAAACATAAAGTTGTGAATTATGGGTATGGAACAAGTTTGAGTGCTTATATTCAACTTGAAACCGTAGGCAGGGGCGGAGGAGACAAGACCGACTCAGTACTCGTTGGGGTTGGGGTTGGAGTTGGTGTCGGTGTGGGATTTTCAATATTCAGCCATGGTTTATCCGGAAACTTTTTGACTAAATATTCATACTTGTCAATTGTTTTGCCCGTTGCCTCATCAAATAGACAATTGCCACCCGCATATACTGTGTTTTTAGGATCTCCGCATTCATTCAAATTATTTTTCGCCAGCCATTGATCAATTAAAACTCTTTCTTCATACGGAACATAAGTAGAATCTTTTATCTCTATGCTTTTAACCGGTACTTTGGTCCTGCGCAAATATGCCCAGAAATATGCATCTTTGGGGATTTTGCTGACTTCGGTTGCCGTATCTTTGCCTGTTAATCTTTTAACCGCCGTAGAGAGGTCGATTGAGGCCTCATTGACGACAACATATATTTGGTTGCTAACCGTATGGTTTTTTTCGCTATTTGCTTCTTTCCATGTAAGTGTCTTCCCGTCTTGATAGGTGATGATAATATTATCGGCAAGAGTATTGTAATCAGCCCCGTCTCTGGCCCAAAAGAATACATGCCACCCTCGCCCGACAGCCGTAATTTTTGAACTGGTGGTTATCGTATTATCATATGCAATCTCCACCTCGGACCCAGGATTGTAGATATAATATGCATACGGCTCCCTAAAATCGAAACTGTTGGGATAGTGGGCTTGAACACATTGAAGCTCATCCGAGGGGGAGGTGCAGGGATCAGGCGGAAATACTAACCATGTGCGACTATTAAACATCGGATCGTTAAAACTAAACATTTGCAGTCCCTTGGATGTTAGTGATGCTAACTTAAAATATTTTATCTCAAGCCCGCTAATCATGCTCCATCCACTAGGGAACACTTTTCCGGGATTAGTTGGTGTAGGCGGCTCGGGTGGATTTGGGACATCCGGCGTCGGGGGATTTGGCGGATTTGGCACATTCGGATCAGGTGGATTCGGTGGATTGGACACATTAGGATCTGCCGGAACGGGAGGGTTACTGACACTCTCAACATCAGCACTCACTGCGCTTTTCATATATATATATCCTGAAAAGAAGATAACTAACCCGATAGCAAATATACCCATTACCGTATAGACTGACTTTCTACCTATCTTTGTTTTCCCGTCGTTCGATTCTTTTTCTTGTTCCATATATTCACATCATTATTTTTGGCATGCTGTCTATCCCATTTGCATATATCCAGAAAGTTTCACCCGGCATAATCTTAGGAATATCATTTGAAGATGAATCTTTCTCAAACGAAACTTGCGTAAGGAGATTTTGCCTAATTGCTTCTTCAAGGCTCATCGATACATCTTCCCATCTAACTATCTTGCTCTTCTTGTCAATCACATATCCGGAGTCATTTCTTAATCGATTCCATCCTTCTTTCAGGTTGTACGTTATCTCCGCTGCTTGATTTCTTTGCGCTCTTATTATAACTGAAGACGAACCAAGCAGCGCAAACGTACCTATAACTGCAACTGCAAGCGTAACGACAGCAATTAACTCATACTTTTGTGTTCTTAGCATTTATTTTCATCTGGGAAACTCTCTCCTACAGAATCAATCTTGTTCGGGCTAATATAAAACCAGAAGCCTTTACCTGCCGGCACTTTACTTACTGTCCCAAGTGTAGAGATGCTCCCATCACATTTAGCGGCCGGTTCGCTATCATGATCACTCAAGATCTTAAATGCTTTACAGACAGTCGTCGCACTATCATCCGCAATAACATAGGTGTACTTATAGGCCAGGCCTTTGCTAACTAAGTCTTGCAGGGTAACCCCGTGAACAATGCATTTATTGTTCCCTTGGTTAAGCAAGCTTTTCGGGCTCGAATCGCTGACCGTTGCCGTCATATCACTTAGAGATGCATCCGTGCCTGTCCAAAGCAAATTCCAGCCAGGATAGATCCTTCTCTCGTCAGATTTCAACATCACCGGAACTTTAACTGTCGTTTCAGCCGACGGGTTGTAGATATAATATCCCTTGCCCGGCATCATCGTGAACAAACTCTCATCCGCCGGCCATTGAATCCAGTTTTTTCTGTTAGCAATGTTATAGGCAAAAGTCGTTAACGCTTTCTGGCTGAATGTCTTAGGCGAAGCAGAAGCATCAGGTAGGCCAAAGATATTATATCCCTGCCTGAAGGTAAAGTCTCTCTTTTCTGTCGTCGCAGATACTGTTGAAGTTGGAGTCGGCGACACATTGGTATTTTCTAACACTTCTATTGTCGTTCTCGCTTCAGCCGTTGAACTACCACGCTCTATAATAACCTTTGCGGTATAAAGGCCCGGTTCTGTATAACGACATATACTTGCCGCTACTTTCGGGTTGATGTTCGCACTGACGTGGTCGTATTTTGCATCATAATTAGGTGTTATGTTAGTACC
>PEZV01000001.1:0-686 GCA_002778735.1 Candidatus Berkelbacteria bacterium CG10_big_fil_rev_8_21_14_0_10_41_12
GACGGCGATGATTTTAGCAATGTAACAATATAACAATTCAACAATGTTCTTTATTTTTAACTTTGTCCGCCAGCTGGCGGACCAGAATCAGTAATTAATATTTAATATTTAATATCTATTATCTATTATCCAGTTCTGGTGTCTGGTGTTTCATTATTCATTATTTATTTTCACCTGGCTGCCAATCTTAAAACCCCTGATTTTTTTAACTGTCCCCCCGGGCAATTCTAATACATATCGAGCTAATTTTTGCGGTTGATAAATAGGTAATTCTTTGTCTGTTCGCGTTCCTTGAGGTTGAATAAAACCGACAAAATCCACGACCCGCCAATCTTTATCAAGCCAAATAATATCTAAGGGGATCAGGGTGTCTTTCATCCAAAAAGAATGATAATCGTCGTTTTCAAAAATAAATAACATACCGCACTGATCACAAAGCTTGGATCGGTTCGAAAGCCCCCTTTCCCTTTCTTCCGGCGTTTTTGCCAATTCAACGCTAAATTCAACATTTTCAATAGTGACTTGAGAAACATCTAATGCTTGCTTATCGGGACTTTTCTCGGTAGGAAGTTGATTAGTTTTCACCCTAAAGTAATGTCCCACCAAAAAATAACCACCCAAACCAATGAATAAAACCAACAATATAACAATGCAACAACATAGCAATTTTTTCTTTATCTTCATTT
>PEZV01000001.1:696-1555 GCA_002778735.1 Candidatus Berkelbacteria bacterium CG10_big_fil_rev_8_21_14_0_10_41_12
TGCCTCTTCTCACCCGTTATCCTGACTTGCTTATACCGTCATCCTGACTTGCTTATACCGTCATCCTGGCTTGCTCTAGCCCTGTATCGAATGGTACAGGGTCCAGGATCGTCTTGGTTTGTCTTGGCCCGGCACCGCCTGGTACCACGGCGGGATGATTCTGGATGCGCCGCCAACCGGCGGCTTACCAGAATGACAACTTTAACAATGCGACATGTAACATGCGACATGCAACAATGTAGTAATGTAGCAATTTAACAATGTAACAATGTTTCTTTCTTTTTGTTTTCTTTACTTTTAACTTTTGACTTTGAACTTTTAACTATCTTTATTAATATATTGACGCCGAACCTTGCCGGGCATATAATTATTGGCAATGGAAATATCAGAAAGTATCAAAGAAAAAGAACCAAGGGTTTTCCTTAGGCAGTTTCTTTTAAGTAAAGCTGAAGAAAAAAAAGCTCATCTTCCCAAAGATGTAGAGAATAATGTTTTAAAGCACTATCAGGTAGTTGTTGATCACTTAAAGCAACTACCTGCCGATAATTATCCTGATGTTTCTGATGTTATCACTGATTTAAACAAGATTGGCGGAAAAGAAATAAAATTTCCCAATGTTGGTGACCAAATAGACATTAATGGTAAATTTGAGATTTTAGCCATCTACCCACCTGAAACTGATGCTTTGGATGCCATTATGGAAACTCCTAAGGCAACAACCTTTGTTGCCGGGACTAATTTTTGGGATAATCCCTTCAATCCCCGGCAAGTTTTTCTACCGGGAAATTATATTTTATCTAAAGATTCTGGGCATCTATAGAAGCTAATTACTTCAAAATTTTACCGATAAATTTTTGAT
>PEZV01000001.1:1659-29255 GCA_002778735.1 Candidatus Berkelbacteria bacterium CG10_big_fil_rev_8_21_14_0_10_41_12
TTTCAATAATATTAGCCGCTAAATAATTAAAGAAGAAGAAAGGTAAAACTAACCCCAGGATTTTTAAAGCCGGCACAGCCGGCAGGTACCGAGATCCGTAAACTAAGTTAATAAAAAAGTCGCCAATCAAAAGGAAAATTAATAAGGCTGGTAAAGAAAGCGCTAAGAGGCCCAAGCCAGTTTGGTAATAAATCTTTTTTAATTGTTTTTTGTCAGAAATTAACAAGCGAGAAAAAGTTGGCGCTATTGCTAAGGCAATCGCTTGAGGAATAAGACCTCCGGCCTCAAGGAATTTCGACACCGAGCCATAAATGCCCGACCAGTAATTACCCATAGTTTGACCAATGGTAATAAGGGGAATCCTTATATAGAAGTTGGCCATAATTACTAAAATGGCAAAAAATCGGCATTCTTGCCAAACTAAGCTGATAGTTTCTTTTTCAAATCTTGGGCTTAAGGGCAAGCCTATCTTTTTGGCTCTAATAATAATTCCCAGGGCGGTAATTAATAGGGAAAATAAATAAGCAATAAATAACCAGATTATTCCTAAATTAAGGAAAATCGCTCCCGCTCCCATTAGAGCTCCCAAGAAAGAAAAAAATAAATTACCGACAATGCCGGTAATTACTTCTTCTTTAGCATTTTGGAAGGAAGAAATTAAGTGAATAATATTGTGAGGCAAAAAGATGAGAGAAAAAATAAATAATGAAATTAACTTTTCTCCTGAAAGACCCATTATTAGTCCTAAAATGGCGGTTAAAACAAAGGTGACTGCGGCGATGACGATCTTTAAACCTAATAAATCGCGGAAGTATTCTTTGGTTTGATCAAGATGGCGGGGCAGGTTTTTTAAAATGTAGCGCTCAATGCCTAAATCGGCCACCGGTAAAAAATTATAAACAAAGCCTAAAACCCAAGCGTAAATACCAAAATTCTCCACCGTTAGTGACCGAGCTAAAAAAATAAAATAAGCAAAGCCAATGGTTCGACCGATAACCTGGCTTAAGACTAAATATAAACTGTTTCTGGTAATCCTTTTTTCCATTAGTTTAATAATAGCAAAAGAAATAAGTAATTGGTAACCAGTAACCAGTAACAAATAAAAACCCTAAATAACTAATTATTAAATTCCAATTTTTAACGAAACTTTAAATATTTTAATATCTAAATTTTTTAAATGATGACGGAGGGGTCCCCCAAGATGACAAACAGAAGGTTTTGTGAACAAATGCTTTTTTAATTACTAATTACCAGTTACTAATTACCAGTTACCTGTTACAGATTACTAATTACTTATTACTAATTACTTCTGCTATCATAATAGCCAATGGATAAAAGACTTTTCCCTCTTTTAGTTTTAGTTCTTTTTTCTTTTCTTTTTTTATTTCGTTCAGTTACCAACATTACCACTATTCCCTTTCATGATTATGACGAAGCTCATCGGGCTGAAGGAGCACGCAACATGCGATTACATAACTTCTTTCTATCTCCCCTGGTTGGCAACCCTTATAGTAAAAACGCCAAAATAAGCTTTCCCTATCTTTTAGACGAAACCAAAACTGTTTACGCCCAAACCGGCCGGCCGCCTTTAGTTTTTAACTTAATGGCTTTCTCGTCAAGTCTTTTTGGTGATTATGAATGGGTGTATCGCTTACCAAGCCTTTTTTTGGGCCTGGCCGTTTTTGAGGCCATCGTCTTAAGTGTTTATTTTCTGGCTAAAAAAAAGCCTAATCTTTTGGCTCTAATTGTTGCCCTTTTGGCCATAATTACTTCTTATGATTGGTGGTTATCAGCCCAAATGGCCCACCTTGACACGGCCGTGTCGCTTTTTACTGCTTTGGCTGTCTTCTTGCTCATCCTTTTTGCTCAAAATAAAAACAAATTCTTTTTGGCCACCAGCGGTATTTCTTTGGCCCTGGCGATTCTTTCTAAAGGCCAGCCGGCGGTGATTTTTCTTTTTCCCTTAATCTATCTTTTGCTAATTAAAAAAATCAGTCTTAAAGAAACTTTTTCTTTAGGCTTGACTACCCTGATTGTTCTTTCTCCTTGGGTAATTAGTTTTGACCGCCAGCTTGGTTTTGGCGCTTGGTTTAAAACTTACTTCGGTGGTTATGTCGCCAGTCCATCTTCAACCAAAATTGGCGGCGGCGACCCCACCCAAGCGGCACCTATCTTTTGGTATCTGCGCTGGTGGTTTGATACTTTGCGACCGGGGATATATTTATTTGGCGCTTTCTTTCTTTATGATTTAGTCAAAAAAAGACTCTCTTGGCAAAAAATTGCCCTTCTTGCCTATATTTTCGGTGGCTTTGGCTTATTTTCTTACGCCAAAAGCAAGGTTTGGTGGTATGTTTTGCCGATTATTCCGGCCATTTCCATTTATTTATATCTTGCCATCAGCGACTATTTAAAAGAAAGAAAATATGGCTTGATTAACTTATCTTTAGCTATTTTTCTTGCCTCTCTTCCTCTGTTTCTTTTTCGCACCAATACTGTTTCTTTAGCTTATGGTTTTATCACCACAGCCCTGGTTTTTCTGATTCTAAAATTACCTATTACTGATTACTTATTACGGATTACTGGTTACATATTACCTGTTACTAATTACGTATTACGTGTTACCTGTTACTTGTTACCAGTTGCTAGAAATTTGAAATTAGAAATTAGAAATTTACTGTTTATATTGGTTCTTGCCACTAGTCTTAGCCTATTTTCTCTTCGTTTTCCCTCCCCTTCTCCCACCCATTACGAAACCAAAGAGGTCGGCCATTTTTTTCAAACTCTTCCCTACCCCAAATGCCTTTGGGTAGAAGAAGATTTTCCCTATGAAGCAATTCTTTACTATTCTCGTGTTGGCGAGCTGGATTATCTTGATGAGAGCTCTTCTCTTGATCCTAACTGCCAAAATTATCTTGTTGTCAGCAAAAATTTAGAGGACTTTGATTTGGTTTACCAATCCGACCCCGTCAGGCTATACAAAATAGAGAATTATTAACCTCAGAGTTAGAAAATTGACAGTAATTGACAATAATTGACAATCAAAGTAAAATAAAAATCATATGAGGACTGTTAATATTTCTCTACCAAAAGAGTTAAACCAGCAAGTTGATAGGGCCATTAGAAAAGAGGGCTATGCTTCTCGTTCGGAATTTTTCCGAACCTTAATTCGCCTTTATTTTACTCTAAGATCAACCAACGCTACCCAACAGGGTTCTTTTTTTGTTCCCTTTAAAAAGAAATCCCTTAATAAGATTAAAGAAGAGCTGACTGCTACCGACCAATATTCCTCAGCTTTTATTGACAGCGTGGTCAAGGGGCTAGAAAAATCTTCTCTTTATAAAAAATGATTATTTTCAACAATGGAAATTGTTCCTCTAAAAGCAGATCTAAAAAAAGTTTTAAAGAAACACTATTTGGTTCGTAAATTTACCAAACAAAAGAAGCTATTTGAAAATAACCCTCGTCATCCCTCTTTGAACACCGAAAAACTATCCCCTAAAAGCCTAAACATCTATTCTTTTCGGCTAGATAAAAAGTGGCGGGTAATTTTTATTATCTTGCCTGACGGCAAAGCTGAGATTGTTGATATCAACCCACATTATCAATAAATTAATTTTTTCTGAGGGCCTATTGTTTTGTTTTCTTGTTCTAGAAATACTATATTTTTTATAGTAATTGTGAAACGAATTTTTTAGGGAGTTGAATTGCCGTTTTGTGCTTTGACATTTGTCCTGCCTGTCGATAGCAGGGGTTTAGAGCTGAATTTCCTTACTCGTATTGATTTGATGTGCTCTAGCACTTTAAAAAATGGACTAGCGGACTTACAATCTGCGCCAGCAATCTGACAATCCAGCAATTTTTTTTATGCTATCTAGCCAATCTGTTTTTGAGAAAGTCAGTTGAGGTTTTTTCTTCTGAGGAATTGGGAGAATTGGCAGTGGTAGTTGATAAATATTTAAGAAATCTTCCTCGAAGATCCTTTGCAAAAAAATAAAAATAATTGAACAAGACCCTGGTCTATTTATCTTCCTCTATCTTTAGACCTCGAGTTATTTTGAATTTAAACCCCCCCTCTTTAATATATTTTTCGACGATTTTTTTATAATTAGTAAAAGAGCCTTGTTCTATTATTTCTTCAATCAATTTTGCCTTCCAGACAACACCAAGTTGCAAGTCTAAGTCGGTAATTATTCCATGTGATCCCCGAGGGTTATTATAGATCTCTCTTATTGGAATTTTATGACCTCTTACTACGATCATTCCAGCGGAGTAAATTCCTAGAAAATCAATCGTTTCTCCAGGGGCCTGCAAGATAATTTTCTGAGATGCTATTTGAGCATTTTTCCTTATTGAAAACACTGGCGATCCGGAGTTGCCAGAAAAGGCAGCAACATCAACAATAAAACAAGGGTCACCGTCGAAATCATATTCGTATTCACTTGCTATATTTCCTGTTTTGTAAATTGGCAAAGCGTTTACTGAATCGAGAAAGCCTTTGGGATAACCAACTATAGTTATAGGGTCACACGGTGAAAACCCTGCCTCGCTGTCGTTTAGAGATTTTCTAATGGTGTGCCATTTTGGTGGTGCCGGAAGAGAGAACAACATCGGAATAGCAATGACATCTACTTTAGAATTATTGTGTTCAAGCCATATTGCCTGTCCATCTTTTGTGAATATTGGCATTTTAATTTCAACCACCGGTTTAGGATCATTTTTATCTATGTGATAATAAAATGAGATAGAATCACCCTCTGGTTGTTTGGTTTTTCTTTCTTCAGTTTTTATACCAGTGATAACATGATAATTAGTAATCAAAAAAATACAATTTTCATTTCCCCAAGCGGCTTGATAAAAAAATCCGGTACCAAAAGACAGCCCTTTATCGTTTTTAATTAATTTTACCGGAGTTACGGAAAAAGATAATTTTTTCATATAATTTTATTTTATCATTTTTAGCCTCTTGATAAATTTTTAAGCCGATTCGTCGTTTTTCCAAGAACATTATCAATTATGCTACAATCTGAAAGTAAATGACCAAACCCTACTTTTCTTTTATTGTTCCGGCATACAACGAACAAGACAACGTTGCCCCCCTCCATAAAGAAATTGTCGCTGTCGCCAAAAAATTAAAAAAACCCTACGAGATTATTTTTGTTGATGACGGTTCAACCGACAACACTTTAAAAAACCTAAAAAAGCTCTCCCCCGTTAAAATTTTAATCTTGCGAAAAAATTCCGGCCAATCAGCCGCTTTGGATGCCGGTATTAAAGCGGCTAAAGGGAAAATCTTGATTACCCTGGATGGCGATGGCCAGAATGATCCGGCCGATATCCCCAAAATGTTGGCAAAGCTAGATGGTTTTGATGTTGTTTGCGGCTGGCGATATAGGCGAAAAGACTCGCCCGGCAAACGATTTATTTCCCAAGGAGCCAAGTTTTTCCGTTCTTTTTTGGTGGCTGATAAAATTCATGATGCCGGTTGTACTTTGAGAATTTATAAAAAAGAATGCTTTGCCGGCCTAGAACTGTATGGGGAAATGCACCGGATGATTCCGGCCCTTTTAGCCTGGAACGGTTTTCGCTTGACGGAAGTTAAAGTTAACCATCGTCTCCGAAAAAGCGGCCAAACTAAGTATTCCTGGCAAAGGACTTTCAAGGGTTTTTTAGATATGCTGGATGTTTGGTTCTGGCGCAAGTATCAAGCTCGGCCTCTGCATCTTTTTGGCGGTGCCGGCCTTTTTTTAATCAGCTTTTCTTCTTTTTTTGGGCTTTATCTGGTAATAAGAAGATTGTTCTTTAATTATAGTCTCGCTGATAAAATCTGGCCCCTAATTGCCGTTACCGGCTTCATTACCGGCATTCAGTTATTGGTTTTTGGGCTTTTGGCTAATTTAATTATTAAAAGTGAAAAAAAACACGATTTTTATAGGATAAAAAAAGTAATCAGTAACTCGTAATCCGTAACAGGGGTTAAAATGTCTAAAATTAAAGATTTTTATCAACTTAAGGCTTGGGAGAAAAGTCACCAATTAACAATTTTAATTTATAAAATAACTAAAGATTTTCCTAAAGAAGAAAAATACGGTTTGACCGATCAGCTAAGAAGGGCGGCTAGTTCTGCTGGAGCCAGCCTCGCCAGCTAGGCGGGCCAACATCGCCGAAGGCTTTGGTCGATATCATCTTGATGGCGAAAAAGCTGAAAAAATCTGTCAAGAAATTAAATCTTGTGAAATGCTGATTAACGGTCTTATTCGTTCCGTAAATAAGCAAAAGCGGGTTGTAATTAGTAATACGTAATTCGTAATAAAGGAAAAAAATTACATGTTACGAGTTACATGTTACATATTACGGTTTACTGATTACAAATTACATATTACAAATTACTAGTTACAGACTACTAATTACTTATTACGCATTACGTACGTGTTACGTTTCCTCCGGAGTTCAAAGGCTCATCAACTCTGGGGGTTGTTTTCTGTTGACAGGATAAGAAAAAGAATCTAATATTAAAATTAATGAAAGATAAAAAAATCTTACCACGGCCCGCCACGAAACAAGATATCGTTAGTCTGCATAAAGAAACAGCGAGTCTGCGGAAGGAAATTACATGTTTGCACAAAGAAATAGCGGAATTGCATAAAGAGATTGTGGCTATACATAAGGAAATTGCGGGTTTGCACCGGGAAATAGCGGAATTACAACAAGAAATGGCCGCAAGTTTTGAAAAACTTAAAAATGAGATATCTAATCAGATTGATGGTTTAGCCAAATTAATCAGAGATCAAATAGAAGAGTTTCAAATACACAAAATGACCCATAAAAGAGAGCAGGGTCAATTAGATAATCACGAAGAAAGAATTGGCAGTTTAGAACAAACAAATATTTAGTTTTCCTCTATCATTAATTTTCAAAACGCCCTGCTTGGAGTAGTATAAATTTATTGCGCGCCAACCCTCGACGCAAACTAAAGTTTGCTACTTCAAAAAATGGACTAGCGGGCTTTAGCCCGCGCCTTTTTACTTTTTTTTATCTTAAAATAATCAACAATGGTCTACCTCGTTACCGGTTCAGCCGGCTTTATCGGTTTTCACCTTGCCCAAAAGCTCCTCCAAGAAAATCATCAAGTCATTGGCGTTGACAATTTAAACAACTACTACGACCCGAAGCTTAAAAAAGCCCGGCTAGAAATTTTAAAAAAACACTCCAATTTTTCTTTTTACCAGCTTGATATTGCCGAATTTGCCTCTTTTGAAAAAGTTTTTACCGAAAATAAAATAGACAAAGTTTGCCACCTGGCCGCCCAGGCCGGTGTGCGCTACAGCCTGGAAAACCCCCATATTTATGAACAATCTAATATGGTTGGCTTTTTAAACCTTTTAGAATTAATGCGAAAGCATAAGGTTAAAGATTTAGTTTATGCATCCAGCTCGTCTGTTTATGGCGGTATCAAAAAAGTTCCCTTTATTGAGGATATGACTATTAATCAGCCAATATCATTATACGCCGCTACCAAAGCCGCTAATGAGCTTTATGCCTATGTTTACCACCATCTTTATGAACTAAACGCTATCGGCTTAAGGTTTTTTACTGTTTATGGCCCTTGGGGGCGACCTGATATGGCCCTGTTTCTCTTTACTAAAGCCATTTTAGAAAACAAACCAATCAAAGTTTTTAACCAGGGCCAAATGAAACGAGATTTTACCTATGTTGACGATATTATTAGCGGCATAATGGCCTCTTTGGATAAGGTTTCGGATCTTGGATATGAGATTTTTAACTTGGGTTGTGCTGACCCGGTTAATCTATTAGACTTTATTAAAACAATTGAGGAAAATTTGGGCAAAAAGGCTAAGAAAGAATTTTTACCCCTCCAGCCCGGCGATGTCCCCAATACCTATGCCGATATTAGCAAAGCCCAAAAGCTACTAGGCTACCAGCCGAAAATTAAAATTAAAGAAGGGGTAGGAAAGTTTATCGACTGGTATCGCAAATATTATGAAGCCTGATAATAAAAATATCAAAATTTGTGTTGTTGGCCTGGGCTATGTTGGCTTGCCCCTGGCAACTGCTTTAGCAAAAAATTATTCTGTGGTTGGTTTTGATATTAATTGGAGTAAGATTAAAGAGCTAAAAACAGGGTATGACCGAAACAATGAAATAAAAAAATCTCTTATTTTGAATAAAAACTTAAACTTTAGTGCCGACTCTAAGAAAATAAAAGGATGTAATTTTATTGTTATTGCTGTCCCCACACCAGTTGATCAAGCTAAGCGGCCTGATTTAACTCCGGTGATTGAAGCGGCCAAAACAATCGGGAAAAATTTATCTTCTGGTTCCATCGTTGTTTTAGAATCAACTGTTTATCCAGGAGTTACAGAGGAAGTTTGTGTTCCCATCTTGGAAAAAACAAGTGGCTTAAAATACAAAAAAGATTTTAATGTTGGTTATTCTCCGGAGAGGATCAACCCAGGAGATAAAATTCACACCATTGATAAGGTAGTTAAAGTAGTATCCGGTGATACCTCGAAAACATTAGTCGTTATTGCTCAAGTTTACGGCTCTATTACTAAGATTTTCAAGGCCAAATCAATTAAAGCGGCCGAAGCCGCCAAAGTAATAGAAAACACCCAAAGAGACCTTAATATTGCTTTAATGAATGAACTAAAGATTATTTTTGATAAAATGAACCTAGATATTGCTGATGTTTTAGAAGCAGCTAAAACAAAATGGAATTTTTTACCCTTTTATCCTGGCTTGGTTGGCGGTCATTGCATTGGGGTTGATCCTTACTATTTGGCCGAAAAAGCCAAAATACTGGGAGTTCATCCCGAAATAATTTTAGCCGGAAGAAGAGTAAACGACGGCATGGCCAGTTATCATGCCAACAAAATAATTAAAGCTATAATAGGCAAGGGAATTGTTGTTAAAAGCTCCAGAATTCTCATTTTGGGGGCGACATTTAAGCCGGATGTTAAAGATATGAGAAATTCAAAAGTTAGAGATTTAGCTGATGAGTTAAGAAAATACGGCTGTGATGTTGAGTTTTTTGAGCCAATGGTAGATAAAAAAGAAATTTGGGGATATGAAAACATTAAAAAAAACAAAATAAAATCCAAGACTTATGATTTAGTAATAAAAGCCGTTAATCATAAAAAAATAGGCAAAATTCAATTTGATTATGAAATCTAACATGAGGATTTTAATACTTAATTACGAGTTTCCTCCCGTTGGTGGCGGTGGTGGAGTCGCTTCTTACAAGTTAGCCAAGGGCTTTGTCAAGTTGGGTCATGGGGTTGATTATATTACTTCGGGTTACAAGGGCCTTAAAAAACAAGAAACTGTCGATGGTATTAACATTTATCGAGTGCCAACTTTTTTTAGAAAAGATCGAGCTACCGCCACCTTTTTATCAATGCTAACTTACGATTTTTTTGCAGTCTTAAAAGGAATTCAACTGTGCCTTAAAAATAAATATGCTTTTATTAATACCCAATTTGCTGTTCCTACCGGTCCGGTGGGGCTAGTGTTGTCAAAGCTTTTTGGAATTAAAAATATTCTTTCTCTTCACGGTGGTGATATTTATGATCCCTCTAAAAAGTCTTCTCCTCACAAACACTGGCATTGGCGAAAAATTGTGCGGTTTATTTTGAACAATTCTGATATTTTAGTTTGTCAGTCAAGCAATACCAAAAAAAACACCATAAAATATTTTAATCCCAAAAAAGAAATTCACATTATTCCCCTTCCCTACGAAAAGTTTAAGTTCAAGAAGGTTTCTCGAGACAAATTAGGAATGAAAAAAGACAAATTCTATTTAATTTCCGTTGGCCGGCTGGTGGAAAGAAAAGGTTTTAAATATTTAATCCAGGCAATGAAAATCCTACCCAAGGAGATTGAATTAAGCTTGATTGGCGACGGCCCGCTAGAAGAGAACTTGAAAAGTTTAACTAAAAAACTTAAAGTAAACAGCAGGGTTCACTTTTTGGGTTTTGTCTCCGAAGAAAAAAAATTTCAGTATTTAGCTAGTTCCGACCTGTATGTTCTTCCTTCCTTACATGAAGGTTTCGGGATTGTTTTGCAAGAGGCCATGCAAGTTGGCCTACCAATTGTTGCTACTAATAATGGCGGCCAGGTTGATATTTTAGAAAATGGCAAAAATGCGCTATTGATCAGTCCTAAAAACTCTACAAAATTAGCAAGAGTAATATTGGAAATATATCAAAACAAAAAAACAGCAAAAAGCTTTTCTAAGAATAATTTATCGAGAAGTAAAAGCTTTGCTTTAAAAAAGATTGCTTACCGGTATAAAAACTTTATTTAAGATGAAAAAACTTCCTAAAATCACTATTGGTATTTTAAATTATAACGGATTGGATTATCTTCGAAAAACAATACCCCCCCTTTTTTCTTTAAATTACCCTGATTATGAAATTTTGCTTGTTGATAACGGCTCTAAAGATGAAAGCCTAAAGTATTTAAGTAAGCTTAACAACATTAGAATTATTAAAAATAAAAACAATTTAGGTTATTGTGTTGGAAAGAATCAAATCGTTAGAAATGCAAAGGGTATTTATGTTTTGTTGTTGGATGAAGATATCTTAGTGACAGACAAAAGCTGCTTGTTAAAATTCCTTTCTTTCCACGAAAGTAAAAAGTGCGGCTTTATTTGCCCTGTCCTGGTTAATAAGGGAGAAAGAGCTACCTCTATGTATGGTGGTTTTTGGGGGCCATTCGCTTACGGAACAAGACCAACAGTAAAGGTGTCGAATATTATCAAGAGGGATTATATTGAGGTTGTTGGCGTTGAAGGTGGAGCCATTTTTTTTAAAAAAAACCATTTTCTCAACATTGGCCTGTACGATGAAACACAGCCATATTATCTGGATGTTGGCGATATAAACATAAGAAGCTATATTTTGACTGGTAAGAAGAACTATTCTCTTTATAATCTTTGTTTTATTCATTTAGGAGTTCAGAGGAAGGTTGATACTAAAAAGTGGGCTTGGAAATTGCAGTACATGTTTCCTGGAGCAATGAGAATTTTATGGAAAAATTTTACCTTAAAAAATGCTCTTTTATTTAGTCCTACAATCTTTCTTTTTTATTTTTGCGGTAGTCTTTACCAAACAGTCAAGAGAAGGTCCTTCTTAGTAATTAAGAGTTTTATTTGGTCGTTTTTATTTTTTCTTAAATCTTTCCCCGATACTATAAAGGAAAGGGGAAAAATTCAAGGGAAAAGAGTGATTAAATCAGACCTTTTCTTGAAAATTAAAAGACCATCTTTTTAATATGTCGTCGCCAAAAGTTTCGGTCGTAATGTCGGTTTTTATGCTCCAAGAGGAATGGCTCAGATTGTCGATCTCTTCTATTTTAGAGCAAACTTTTACTGACTTTGAATTTATTATTATAAACGACTCTATTAATGACTCTGATATTGAGAAAGTTCTTAACTTTTATAAAAAAAGAGACAAAAGAATAATTTTGGTCAGAAATAAGAAAAATATCGGCTTGACTAAAGCTCTTAATGTCGGCTTAGGGTTGGCTAAAGGAAAGTATGTTGCTAGAATGGACGCTGATGATGCTAGTTCTCCAGATAGACTAGAAAAACAGTTTGATTATCTTGAATCAAATAAAGATATCTTCCTTACGGGGAGCCAGATCAATCTTATAGATGAAAAAGGAATAATAATCGGCAGAAAAAGAGCGCCTATCGACCGCTTGATGGTAGAAACCATCTTAAAAAAGAAAAATTGTCTTAGCCACCCGTCAATTATGTTTAGAAATCAGAAGATGTTTTATAGAGAAAAATTTTATTATGCCCAGGATTATGATTTTTATTTAAGATTAATTTCTGAAGGTAAAAAAATCATCAACCTTGAGGAAACATTATTAAATTTTCGTCTTTCTAAAGGCTCTATTTCTTCTGAAAAGTTAAAACAACAAGTTTATTTTGCTTATTTTGCTAAAAAGTTTTATCAACAGAAAACCCTTTTAGGAAAAGATGAATATAATGAATTTAACAATCGCTTTATTTTAGACGGCAGTGCTTTTATTCCCAAGGCAGAATTTATGTTTCTTAAAAAGAAGATTGGTCGATTTTTAAATCTATGAAGAACCTATTTTTACTTTTTACTTTTGGTAATTCTTTAAAAGAGTGGTTCGGCAATGGTAGTGCTTATCGGGAAATAGACTATTATCAGTCTTTGACTAAGTCTTTTGGCTTTGATAAAGTTTATTGGGTTACTTATGGAGAGGAAGATAAGAAATTTGCCAAAAAAACTCCTAAAGAAATTGTTATTTTGCCTAAAAAATATCACCTTCCTAATTTTATTTACTCTTTGATTCTTCCTTTTGTTTATAAAAAGGAGATAAGGTCTTCTCTTTTAGTTAAAACAAATCAGGTTTTAGGAGCCTGGAGTGCTATTTTAGCCAAAAAAATTTATTGTAAACCCCTTTTTTTGAGGTCAGGATACACATTGAGCCTAAGTATCTACAAAAATGGTAATCTTAAAGAGAGAGTTAAGGGGTTGTTTCTTCTTTTGGCGGAAAGAATTGCCTATTCCTCTTTCGATTTGGCTACTGTTACTACCCAAAGGCAAAAAAAACATCTTATTAAAAAATATAAACTTGATTATAGAAAACTCCTTGTTCTTCCAAACCCAATAAACACTAAAACGTTTAAGCCTATTAAGAAAAAAAAGAACCCAAGGAATAAAATAATTAGAATTCTTTTTGTTGGCAGGCTTAACAGGGTCAAGAATTTAAAAGCCCTTCTCTCTTCTTTAGTGAGCCTCGATAATATTAGCCTTGACATTATTGGTGAAGGGGAAGAAAAACAGTCCCTTGAGCACTACACAAAAGAAAACAACTTGCCGGTTAATTTTTTAGGAACGGTTGAAAACAGTCGGCTTCCAGTTATCTATAACCAATATGACATTTATGTTCAAGTATCTTTTTGGGAGGGTAATCCGAAAACAATTCTTGAAGCCATGGCTTGCGGATTGCCTTGCATAGGCACCAATGTTCGCGGCATTAACGAAGTGATCAAGCACGGAGAGAATGGCTGGCTAGTTAAAACTGACCCCAAGAGTATTAGAGTGGGTATAAGAGGGTTAATGAACGATAAAAAATTGAGGGAAAAATTAGGCAAAAACGCTCGCAAAACCATAGAAGAAAAATATAGCTTAAAAAAGGTTTTAAAAAGAGAAATAGAAATATATAATAGGCTGCTAAAATGAAGGGAAAAACAATCAATTTATTACTGAAGTTTTTTTTAGGGTTGGATAATTTTTGTTACAAAAAAATTTCTAAATTAGCCATATTAGAAAACAATGGTATTCACCCCAAACACAGGATAATGAATTACCATCAGTTTTTCGTTGATAATATAGAAAAAGGCGATAGGGTCCTGGATGTTGGTTGTGGCAATGGCGCGGTCGCTTATGATTTGGCTAAAAAAGCTAAATCGGTTTTGGGGATTGATATTAATAAGCAAAATGTTGAATCTGCCAAAAAGCATTACCGGCATAAAAACTTAAATTTTATTGTCGGCGATGCCACAAAATTTCAGTTTAAAAGAAAATTTGATGTTATTATTCTAAGCAACGTTTTGGAGCATATCAAAAATAGGGTTGTTTTTTTAAAGAGAATTAAAAGATTAGCTCCAAAAATTTTGATCAGGGTACCGATGATTGATCGTGATTGGTTAGTTTTATATAAAAAAGAGAAAGGAGTGGAATATCGGTTAGATAAAACTCATTTTACAGAATATACAATACAATCTTTTGGAAAAGAGATAAAAGAAGCCGATTTAAAAATCGAAAGTTATTCAATTCAATTTGGTGAAATATGGGCAATTATAAAAAAATAGTTTTTGGTTTGCAAAATCTTGGCGGTGCGGTGAATAATTTTTTAAGCACCAAAAAATTAGCTTACATAATTGAAAAAGGTTGGGTGATTGAATGGGACGGAAAGCAAATAACCGACTCTTTAAATAAACAAAAACTAATTAGCGCCAGAATTACGCCCCTCGATATTTTCTTACAAGGCAAGATTGTTCATTATGGCTCGATTAACACTTTTTTGGATGAAAATGGAATTAAAAATAAAAAGATTAAACAAAAAAATAAAGTGGTGGTGACTTGGTTCCATGTTCCCCCTGATGATATGCGTGTTAAATATATTCCCCTATTGAATAAATATGCCGATATTGTCCACACTTCTTGTAATTTAACCAAAGAAAAGTTAATAAGTTATGGTTTAGACAAAGATAAAATCGTTGTTATCCCCCTTGGTGTTGATTTGTCTATTTTTAAGCCTAAAATAAAAGCGGAACGAGAGGAGATCAAAAAAAAATTGAACATTCCCAATGATAAAATCATTATCGGCTCTTTCCAAAAAGACGGCGAGGGGTGGGGGGAAGGTTTAAAGCCAAAGCTGGTTAAGGGACCGGATATTTTTTTGAAAGTCATTCAAAATATTTCAAAAACGATTCCTATTTTTGTTTTATTGACTGGACCAGCCAGGGGTTATGTAAAAAGGGGTCTTGAAAAAATGGGAATTCCTTACCGCCACGACTATCTTCAAAATTATTACAATATTGTTGATTATTATAATGCCCTAGATTTGTATTTAGTTGCCTCAAGAGAAGAAGGGGGTCCAAAAGCGATATTAGAATCAATGGCTTGCGGTGTTCCCCTGGCAACAACAAGAGTCGGAATGGCCCCAGATATTATAGAAGATAAGTTTAACGGTTTGATTGTTGATGTTGAAAGTACCAAAGATTTGGTAAGGGCAGCAATTCTGCTTTTAAACAACGAAAACTTGAAAAAGAAACTGATTAATAACGCTTCTCTAATTATTAAAAACTACGAGCAGGATATCATCATAAAAAAATATTTTAAAGAAATTTATCAAAGGCTGACATAGCATCTTTTTTATTTTATTTTTTTCTGAAACCTAGTCTTTATCAAGCATGAAATATCCGGTTCAAGTAAATAAATCTTATTATTCTCTCAAGTCTTATCTTGCCCCAAAGAGACTTTCGACTTATTGCTTATTATTATTAGAAGTTGCCTCTTTAGACCCTAAGAAGATCTTAGAAATAGGACCGGGAAACTACTTTTTAACCAAAACTCTAAAATTGCTTAACTATAATGTTAAAACATTAGATCTTGACCCCCAAATAAAACCAGACTATGTCATAGATGTTTCCAGTGATGAGATTCTTAATCTTAAGAAAGAGGGTTTCGACTTGGTGGTTGCTTCCCAAGTTCTTGAGCATATTCAATATAAAGATTTTGTTAAAACATTAAGGAATTTAAGAACAATAACCCCAAGATTATTGTTAACCCTTCCCTATGCTAGGGCTGGGGCAGCATTTCTTTATTTAGAGTTTGTTGTGCCTTTGCTTAAAAAAAGAGTTAGTTTACAAAGGGAATTTTATTATAAAAGAAAAAGACATCAGTTTACCGGAGAACATTATTGGGAAATTGGCAAAATTGGCTTTACTCTAAAAAAAATTAGAAAGGATATTAGTAAGGCAGGGTGGAAAATAACTAAAAGTTATTTTAATAGAGATCACCCCTATCACTATTTTTTAGTATTAAACAAAGATGAATGACAAATCTAAAAAAATATCTGTCTTTATTGCCTATAATCTTCGCAATCAATCCTGGGGGGGTGGCAACCAATTTCTTAATCTTTTAAAAAAAGAATTTATAAAAAGAGATATATATCAGGAGGATGTTAGAGAGGCAGATATTCTTTTGTTTAATAGTTATCAGAATCTGCAACAGGCGATAAAGCAAAAAATTATTCACACCAACAAGTTTATTGTTTTTCGTCTGGGTCCAATTTTTTATTACCACAGAGGCTCCTCTTGGAAAACGATAGATAAACTGGTTATTGAAACCGTAAATAAAATTGCGGACTCGGTTATTTTTCAATCAAATTGGTCTTTTGTGGAAGCGGTAAAATTAGGTTTTAATAAAAGTAAAAATTTTTCTATCATCGGCAATGCAACGACAATAGTAAAAAACGGTCGAAACAATGATGATAAGCACCAATTTAACAAAGAAAAAGTAAAATTATTTTCTGATAGCTGGTCATCAAATTGGAAAAAGGGTTTTGGTTTTTATAAATTTTTAGATAATAATTTGGATTTTGGTAAATATGAAATGACCTTTATCGGTAATTCACCAATACCATTTAAGAACATCAAGCAATTTCCCCCTCTATCAAACCCAAAACTACTTAAAGAACTGAGCAAAAATGATATTTTTATTACTGCCACAGAAAAAGATGCCTGCTCCAATTCAATAATTGAGGCTTTATCTTATGGTTTGCCGGTGGTCGCTCTTAATAGCGGCAGTAACGAGGAAATTATCGGCCGGGGAGGAGAACTTTTTAGCAACAAAAAAGAGATGATAAAGAAAATTGATAAAGTAAGAGAAAATTACTCTAAATATAAAGAAAATATCTCGGTAAAGACGATAGATGAGATAGGAAATGACTATATTAAATCAATTAAAAGGGGTTTTTATCAAAAGAGAGCCAAATCACTCTGCGCTTTTAATTTAATTTTTCTTTTTTTAAAAATAGAAATTGCCCTTTTTCTTATTTATCTTTTGGCTAAAATTAATAAGTTAAAACATGCTAATCGATTTTTTTAGAAAAACTTATCATCGGAACGTTTTAGAGCAACTCATTAAGGAAAATGCTTCTTTAATTTCAGGAAGCATCTTAGATATTGGCTCAAAAAATAGAAGATACGATTATCTTTTTGATGGCCATGTGACTGCTGTTGATATTATTCCTAATAAAAATAAAAAAGTTATTGCTGGAGATATCGAGAAAGGTTTGGCTTTTGATAATAACTATTTTGACGCTATTATTTGCTTAGAAGTCTTTGAATATCTTGATCATTACCGGGTGGCCATTGAGGAAATTCATAGAGTGTTGAGACCGGGCGGAAAGGCAATAATTAGTGTTCCTTTTATGTATCCTGATCATCAAGATAAAAAAAGATTTACTGAAGAACATTTTACTAAAAAAATAAAAAAACTTTTTATTGTTAAAGCTTTTAGAATCGGCAATGGCTATATTCTTATTTGGGACATTATAAGAAAAAAAATAAAATTAATTAAATACGGATCATTAAGATATTTGGCTTTTCTTATATTTTTACCCTATCTTCTTATCTTAAGATTATTTAAAATAGAAAGGATAAGGGATAATTTTTACTCTGGTTTATTTTTTATTTTGGAAAAGAAAAAGAATAAATGATCACCTTTCGTATCGATGATGTTGGCGCTTCAACAAAATACTATAATCAGCATGGAAAAAAAGTTTTTAAATATAAAAAAATACCCTATTTTTATTTTCTTTTAGCTAATTTTTGGTTTTTTAAAAGAATTGAGCCTTTTAGGGAATGGGGAAAATATGAAGAATTAACCGCCACAGAATGGCAGGGGTTTTTAAAAATATTTAAAGAGCATAAAATTAAACCAATTGTGGCGATTACTGCCTGTTGGGTTGATAAAAATTCTCAGCTAATACCTTTTCCTAAAAAATTTTCCGATGAGGCTAAAGTATTAAAAAAAGCCTTTATTAAAAATAATATTGTGGTCGCTAATCATGGTTTGACTCATTGTGTAGTAGGTAAACATTTGCCCAGTTTTTTGGGCTCTAACAGAAAATTTCATCGTGAATTTTGGCCGGAATTAGACGAAAAAACACACGAAGATCATATATTAAGATCTCAAAAGATCTTAGAGAGTTTTTTTAATAAAAAAGTAGAAATCTTTGTTCCGCCCGGAAATGTTTGGAGCGTTAAAACATATCGAGCGCTTTTAAAAACAAACATTAAAAATGTTATCAGCGCTAATTATATGCTTGATAGTCAGGAAAAAATGAAAAGCATTTCTTTTGAAAATGATCAGAACGGCCATTTTTTCAGCTTTCACGACCGAGATTTAAAATTATTTGGCGAAAAATGGTTAAGAAAGAAAATAAACGAAGCCCAAAAGGGGAACTAAACTTTTGAAGCTGTTATGATTAGCAAAAAAATTACTAAATCTATCCAGTCTTTTTTTAAAATTTGGGGTTATAAAATTATTCCTCTTGACGATAAGAATAAGGGCGATAATGTTATTAACGCCGAATTTGAGGAAATATATGAAGAATGTAAGGAGTTTACCATGACCTCTATAGAAAGAATGTATGCCCTACATAAGGCCGTAGAATATATTGTAAAAGCAAAAATACCTGGTGATTTCGTCGAGTGTGGTGTTTGGAGAGGCGGAAGCGCAATGATAATGACCTACACGCTTCTTCAAATGAAGGAAATTAATAGAAAAATCTATCTTTATGATACTTACGAGGGAATGTCGGAGCCGACAAGAGAAGATAAAAAAATCTCAAGCGACACTCTTGCTGTTGATAAATGGAAAAGTAAACAGAAAGAACAACACAACGAATGGTGTTTTGCCTCTCTAAAGGAAGTGAAAAGTAATTTGTTTTCTACCGGTTATCCCAAAAAAAACCTCGTTTTTCTCAAAGGTAAAGTTGAAAACACAATTCCTAAAATAATGCCCTCAAAAATTGCCCTATTAAGATTAGATACAGACTGGTATGAATCTACCAAGCACGAGCTAAAACATCTATTTCCGGTTTTAACCAAACATGGGGTTTTAATTTTAGATGATTATGGTTCTTGGGCGGGAGCCAAAAAAGCGGTGGATGAATATTTTAAAAACAAAAGCATTTTACTAAACAGAATAGACTCCACCGGAAGAGTGGGAATAAAAACTGAATAAAACATGGAAACAACAAAATTATCAGTTTTAATTGTTAATTACAATTCAGCTGATTTTGCAGAGATTTCTCTTTACGCCCTAAAAAAGCTAACTAAAAATCCATATCAAGTTTTTATAAGAGATAATAACTCTAAGCTCCAAGATTTTCTAAAATTAAAAAGAATTGCTAAGAAATACGACAATGTTCTTTTAGAAAGGATAGAAACAAATTTAACCGGAAGCATGGCTCACGGTACCGCTCTTAACGCCTTGGCAAAAAAAGTTAACACTCCCTATTTTTCTATTTTAGACGCCGACGCGACTTGGCTTAAAAAAAATTGGGATCAGATATTAATTGAAAAAATTAATAATCAGGTTAAAGTTGCCGGCACCCAGGCTTCCGGCGATAAACCTAAGGATTTTCCCTTAATGTTTGCGATTTTATTGGAAACAGAAACTTTTAAGAAACTAAATATTGATTTTCGGCCCCAAGACATGGAAAAAAATCAGGATACCGGCTGGGGATTAAAGCAAAAATACTTAGGCGCAGGCTATAAAGGAGAAGTTATTAAAATAAAAAATACCAGAGATTATAAAAAGGGGCCTTTTGCTTGTCTTTGTGGTATTGGCGAATACTATCTTGACGGCGAGAAAGCAATATTTGCCTCTCATTTTGGCCGAGGATCTACTTTAGGAGCTAACAAATATTCAAGGGGAAGCCAAAAATACTTTTATAAAGTTCCTGTCTTGGGGAAATATCTCCTTCAAAAAAGAGGCGAAAAAGAAAAAAAAGAGTGGATATCCATTTGCCAAAAAATTACTAATAACCAATCTCTATGAAAAATTATGAATATAAAACTCTTATCACAGCCCTATAAAGACTTGTTTTTCCGATTACTCAATCGAGAAAATACCGCTTTTCTTTCTAAGCAGTTTTATTATATTCGGGAGGAAATTACCAAAGGTTTTGGTTGCAAAACTCTCCCAGTGAAATTTGCTCCGATAGAAAAAACGGGAATTATTAACACGCCGAAATGCTATGTGGTTGTTGATCTTCACGCTGGCATAAGAGATGATGAAAATATTAGTGAATACACGGGAGTTTTGTTAAAATTCTTAACCTTAGCCAAACCGACTAAAAAATTGTTTTTTTCAGAATGAACTATTCGCCTAAAACAAGCGTTACTCTTAAAAAATTACTTTATAAAAATAACGGCGTTTTGCGGCAATGTTTTCCCTGGTCTTATTATCAAAAATCCTACGATTACTTTCTCCAAAATAAAAACCAAATAAGAAAAACAATCGCCTCAATGCCAAAGAGGTGGGATGTTGCTTTCTATGGCAACCCTGAAAATTATTATTCTTATCCTCCTCATATCAAACTAACTAAAAAGTTTAATCTCCCTGTTTCTTTAATTGAAGCCCAGAGAATATTTCATCAAAAAATTTCGACGAGTGATTGGGATAGGATGCGTATTCTTAAATCAAGAAAAGAGTTCTGGGATGAACTAAATTTAGACAAGAGCAGAAGTGTTTTTTCTCCATCTGTTTCGTTTGACAACTATATCAAGAACATCTCTCAAACAAAGCTAAATTTCTGTCCGCCTGGAGTAGGCCAGATAATACATAAAGTTTATGAGGATATTCTTATAGGCTTACCGTCGCTTTTGCCCAAAGGTAGTTATGATCTTCCTGCGCCTATTTCCTTAGAAGAAATAGGTATTTGCTACCGCAATCCTGCCGACTTTCAAGAAAAATACAAAGATTTTCTTGAAAATAATCGCTTTGAAGAGATTCATAATCGATGTATTAGTATTTTTGAAAAATATTTAACACCGCAAAAAATTGCCAGAGATATTTTAAATAAAACAAAAAATGCCATTGCTTAAAAATGAGGCCCTATTTGAAAGATTAGATAAATGTCCGTATTGCTCCTCAAAAAAAATTAATGTTTTCCTTATTGCGCCTAACAGGTTAACCAGCAAAAAGGGAACTTTCTTTTTATCAAAATGCGCTGATTGCGGCTTGGTCTTTCAAAACCCAAGAATTAAAAAAGAATATATTAGCGATTATTATACCGATGAGTTGGGATATTATCATCCTCCGTTACCAAAGAAAAAATTATATTTTATTAGTCAATTTAAAAAGATAATTTATAAGAGTTCCTTGATTAATCATTTTGATTATTCCAACTTAGGCAAGAAAAATTTTTTAAAAAGAATTTTAACGATTCCCTTTAAGAGAAAATTAAAAATAGACCTTTTACCTAATTTTATGGAGAATGGTAAGCTTTTAGAAATTGGCTGTTCTCATGGGGCGCGGTTGGAAAAATTAAAAAAATTAGGCTGGAAAGTGGAAGGTATAGAAATGGATAAAAAATCGGCAGAATTTGCCCAAAAAGAAAAGGGCCTAAACATTCAAATTAAAAAAATAGAAGAATTGTCTTTTAAGAAGAATAGTTTTGATGTTGTCATTATGAGTATGGTTTTAGAACATCTTTATGATCCTCTTGGTACCCTGAAGAGAATAACTGGTTGGTTAAAACCCGGTGGGCAATTATTATTTTCAATCCCCTATTTTGAAGGCTTTGAGTTTTCTGTTTTCAGAGAATATTCTTACGGTTTACAATTGCCAACCCACATAACTTTTTTTAATAAGAAAATCTTGAGAGAATATTTGTCTAAGTTAGGATATAAGGATATTAAATTTTACTTCCAATATTTTGACAGAGATATTATTGCCTCGGCGGGCTATAAGTATAAAGATACGGGAAAACGGCTCTATAAGTTTATTTCTTCCAACAAGACTTTTAGAAGATTGGCAATAAAACCTTTTGTTTTTATTTTAAGTTTATTTGGAAAAACGAGCAGGGTTTCTGTTTTGGCGTTTAAGGCAGGAACTAAAAACAACAAAGGAAAACTATTTACTTCTTCTTTGCAATAAATAAAGAGTAAGAAGGTTTATCGCGCTCCGAGCTCCAAAAATAAAGGCTAAGCCCTTAATTTTAAAGAAATATAGCAGAGGGGGTGTTAATAGGATTATTATCAAAGGAAAGATTATTGATTCCAATAACAGAGTTTTTTCATTCTTAAGATAAAAAAGAATATGGTTCTTATAAAGCAGATTAAGGGCATAAAAAGGCATAAAAAGGAAAACAATTTGGGATAATATAATGGAGTTGCTATAACTTTCAGAAAATAAGAAAAGAATAATAGGGGGGGATACAAAATAAGCGCCAAGACCGAAAACGGAAAATAAGGCAAAAATCTTAAAATAGTTTTGTTTGTTTACGGTATTTTTTTTAGCAATTTTGGGGGTAGTAATGGAAAAAAAGTTTTTAATTAAATCAAGAATTTTCTTAGAAAAATTAATTCCAATGGCGTATATGGCCAGTTCCTGAGGACCCAAAAAAATACCAACTATAATTTTATCCAGGTGGCCAGCAATTACAGATAAAATACTGATCTTGGTCAAAAAATATCCATAGGATATTATCCCCTTTTCTGTTTTTCTATTTTTTAAAAAAGACAGGCTTTTTTTATAAAATAAAATATTAAAGCCACTGGATAATAAAAAATGAGCCAGGGCAATTATTATTAATTTGTCGGGAAATAAAAATATAACAAGGGCTGTCGCTAATCCGCTAATTATTGTTTGAAGGGCGGAAAATTTTGTCGCAAGATCAAATCTTTCCTGACCAGAGAAAAACGCTTCCCAATGACTAAGGCCATATAAAAAAGGAAAAAAAATAGAAGAAGCCAAAAGAACAATGCCCACGACCTCGCTTTGATAAAAAAAATAAAAACCGCCTATTATAAAAACAATTGCGCTACCCAGAAAACTCCAAAGAAAACTAATTTTAACAGCTTTGGGATAGCTTCCTTCATGACCGCGAGCAACGGCACGAATTATTGCCGGGTTAAGTCCGGAAATTGCCGTAATAGAAACCAAAGAAAGAATTGACAAAACGAGCTCGTAGTTACCATATAGTTCTTTAGTTACTAAACGGGTAAAGGCCACCGAAACAAGCAACCCAACGGCCAGGGTAATTATTTGCCTTATACCGACCCAGAAACTATTTTTTATAAAATATTTCCAGTCTATTTGAGGAATTGATATTGTCCGGCCGATTAGGTGGGAAAACGGATGGCTGTTTTTATTTATTTTCATTGTCGTTTATTCTTGAACAATCCTATAAACATAGAAACCAAAAGTTTTATTGGCGTCAATTATCTTATGGGGTTCAATTTTATTTATTTTGGTTAAAAGAAAATTATATTGTCTATCTTGCCTTATATCATTGGGGGATCCATGAAGAACGAGAAATTCAATTTTATTGAACCGAATAAGGTTTTTAATTTGAGCAATGTTATCTTCACTCCAATAGCCATTAATACTAAATATTCTTGTGCGATCGTAATATTCATAAGACCAAGGGAAATGAACATATTTTTCTTTTTCGGCCTTCGTCTTTAAAAATGGTTCATTATAATAATAATCAAAAAAGTAGGGATAAGATGTTAATATTTTATCAGGGTTGATTTTTTCTTGCTCTAAAAACTTCTTTAGTTTTCCTGCGTCAAAGTGCGGCAGTTCTGTTAATTGATTAACTTCCCCATTTTCTTGTTTGGCAAGATGATTAATCCCATTGTAAGGAGAAAAGGTCAAAATAATAAGTGCCAGCGATAGGGGGAACAGGCCCTTTTTTTGTCTAAAAGAATCAAGGAAAATATGGATTCCTGAAGAAAGCAAAAGAATGAAAAGAGGAATTACATAGTAAATGTAGCGAACCTGAAAACGTCTTGGCGCATCAAAATAATTAACATAAAAATAAAAAGAAAACATTAGAGTAAAAAATAATGCCCAAAAATAGGACTTCTTAGGATGTTTTAGACAAGGAGTAATTAATAATAAAACGATAAAAGCATAAGGAACAAAACTAAAATACCAAAGCAAAGAATCATGATGAAAGTTTAGGGGAAATAAGTAACGAGTTTCGGAAGAAGCGAGAACCCTATAATCAGTAAAAAGGGGAATTATCTTCAAGCCAACGACAAAGACAAAAATAAAGGCCAATACCTTAATTATTACCTTGCTGTTTATTCTTAGCTTAGTGGTAAACTTGTTTAAGGTCTCCATAAGATAATTAAAGCCAGTAAAAAGACAGAAAAGAAAAAAGACGGACTCATAGCCCTCGCTAAGGCCTATTTTTTGTGCCGCCATAAATAAAATTAACAAGGCCAAAAATTGGATAAATTTATTTTTAAGTATTTTTTTCTGGCTAAGATATAAAAATATAAGGAAAATAAATAAAATCACCTCATATTCTCTGATATATCTTGAAAGCCCAATGGCCAGTGGACAAGAGGCAAAAAGATAAGCGGCGATTAAGCCAGTTACTTTATTTTGAGTAGCGCCTATTAAATAAAAAAGAAAAATTGACAATGACCCGATTAGGGCAAATGGCAATCTTTGCAAAAATAAAGAGTTAGTGTTAAAGGTTGTTCTTATAAAAATTAAAATATTAGTAATTAATGGGCTTCTTGGATATTCAAAATAACCTTCTTCTAGAAAGTGTTTGGCGGCATTTAGGTGTCGATATTCGTCGCCGGCAGGATATAAAAAATCTAATTGCCAAATTCTTAAAAAAAGTCCAAAAGCAAAAATTCCTACTATTAGTCCGATGGTCCAACTGTTTTTTTTAAGTTGCTTTGTTAGTGTGTCGCTCTTTTTCGTTTTAGTGTCGGGGAAAAGCACTGTTAAACTGCCTAAAACAATAGTGGAAAAAGATAACGATAGGTGGTATTTGACCAAACCGCCAATAATCTGCCCAAAAGGAAATACCTTAGCAAAGTTAAGGCTTAGTGAGGTGATAATCGCCAAGAACAAAAAGAATAAAAAGGCGCAAGAGAAAAGAGGAATAATTTTTTCTTTGAAATGTTTCTCATTTTTATTCAAAAATGAATAAATCGCTATTTCCAACAAAAGAAAGATCGTGACTAAATTAACCCTATTAACATTATCTTTGGGAACTTGATTAGTTTTCCTAAGCGTGTTGTTTAATATTGGTTCAATATTTTCTTTTAGCTCTCCTTTGTTATAGACAAACCGCGAATAAAGATAGGGCTGGTTATTTTTATCAACCGAGGCAAAAAGAAAAAGATTATTTTTTTTGAGAACAATTTCTTTTTGACCGGCTATTTCCACTAGATAAGTTTTGTTTTCTGAATCTTCAATTACCGGAAAACCAAACGGGTAAAGGTGACTAGGGGCAGTTTGATCAAAATAGTAGGCGTTTTCATAAAACCAGTCTTCTTCCCCTTTCTCCTTAATGCGGAAAGTGATTTCGGCCGGTTCATAATAAGTGGTTTCTTCAAGATCTTCTTCATCTTCGGCCAGATCGTCTTGACCGATAGATTGTTCTTCTTGGGTTTCTTCTTCGGTTATTTCTTCCTCTATTTCTTCTGCCGGTTTTATTTCTACTATTTCTCCCTCTTCGTCAAAGCCTAAGATTTTTTCTTGGACCGATAGCCTAACACCCACCGTGCCAAGGTTGTTTGAATCGGCCGTAAATTCTTGAGTGATGGTGGTTCCCTCAATCAGGGGTATTTCTTTGGCTATTTTAAAACCCTGAGGATGGTTTTCATAAATTAGGGGTGAACCGTATTGAGAAATAGCATAAACAACAACAAAAAGAAGAGTGAGAATAATATTGGTACCAGTTAGGAGAAGAAACTTTTTGCCTTTTTTGGAGGAAAATAAATGAGCGAGAACAGACCTTGTTTTGGTCGGAGCTAAAAAAGCCCCAATCGGTACAAGCCATAAGGCCGCCAGCCATAACCATTTTTGTTTTAGGTCAACCAAAAAGCCAGTTTCGGAAAGAATAAAAACAATGATACCCAGAAAGACCAAAGAAACAAACAGGGAAATTAACAATGAGACTATTTTTTTATTATTCATTATGACATTCTTATTTTTACTCATAATTAATTATTTGTTTTGAAGGGGATCTTTCACCTAAAGGCTCAGGATGACATTACTCCCTTCGTCATTCTGATCCGCCAGCCGGCGGAGAAGAATCCCGTTTTGAGAATGAGATCCTTCGGGCTTCGCCCTCAGGATGACCCTCTTTTTTAAGAACCAAATCCTAAATCCCCGCACCACGCAGGGCGCAGGGCTTCAGGCAAGTTCGGCAGGATATTTAAAAGTCATAAAAAAAGATTGACAAACAGGGTTGGGTGTTATATATTAATAATCAACCTACCCCCAATGCATGCATTGGGGGATTTTTTTTGATTAACACTTTTTACCAAATTCTTCGCAAGATAAAACCTTCTTAATCTTTTGGTTTTTATTAAACTTTGCTTTACTTGTTTCCCTTGAGGCGCAAATAACACAGGTGGGATATAAGTACGAAAGAGAGTATGGTATTCTGTCTCCCAGAGCAATAACGGCAACTTTCTTTTTTAACCTTACGGCAACTTTTATGGCGTGCATAAAGTCGGCATCGCCAGAGAAAAAGAAAAGCTGGTCATACCTGTTTCGATAAGCGAAATCGACAACATCGACAGCCATCTTAACATCAACCTCTTTTTCTTTACCGCTAGTCTTGGAACGATATCCTTTAAAAAAGGTTAAATTTTTAGCTGATTTAACATTGCGATAAAAAAGGGCTTCATTTTTAAGGTAAGCTTTTTCCTTTTTGGTCGGTTTGGAAACTTTTGGAGAGTAAGAAGCATAAAAATAAATGTGATTAAAGGCTGTTTTAAGATTTTTTTCGATAAATTTTATTAGCCTTTTGAAATCAAGATATTTTTCAGGCCCAAAAAGCTGGTATTGCCCAGCGTACAAATTAGTACCATCAACGAAAAGAGCGGTTCTTTTTTTCATTGGTTTTTATTATAGCCTAAGAAAACAGTAACTGGTAAGCCGTAACTTGTAATTTGTAATAAGTAATTAGTAATTTGTAATTGGGGTCAGATCCTGAATCAAGTTCAGGATGACGGGAAAGAGAAAGGCTCAGGATGACGGAGAAGAAGGCGATTTTGGTTTTTGATAATTAATAAAACAATGCTCGGATTTGGTAAATCCGGCTTCAACTGCCTCCTTTTCCGAACAAAACCACTGCTCGCCGGTGTTTAACTCGACAATGGTTTGTTCATAGTGATTACAACCGGGATAATGGTAAATTTTATCACCATTGTGGGTGCTGATGTTTCCTTTGATATTGCAGGCCGGGTTTTGTTTGTTTTCCTTCTGATAACATTGCTCACTCCAAATGCCGATTTGATTTTCTTTGGCTTTTTGGTTGACGGCTTTTAGTTGTTCGATAACTTCTTTTAATTCTTTTGACGCTGATTGACTATCATATTTGGCCCAACCGTTTGCCAGTATCTCCCGGTTGACGAGCCGATTACCGGAATAAACCAGGGCAACCGTGCGCCCGTAATGGTCTTTGGTTATCTTTTTGATTTTAACATTTTTGCCGGCGATTAAATTTTCCAAGCCCTCTTTGGCCTCCTGCCCATAGCAAAGATCAATGGCTGGCGCGTCCAAAAAAGCTAGGCGGACAGATTGGTCGGGCGGGATGGAAAAAGAGTCTCCGTCAAATACTTTTAACACCTGGTGGGTGTCGGGTGGGCTTTGGCTAATTTTGTCAGCTAGGTAGGCATTCAAGCCGAGAGAAACTATTATAATGGCGCCAAAGATCAAGATAAGTTTGTTTTTGTTATTGGTTGGATCCTGAAACGATTTCAGGATGACGTTAAACCGCTTCAGGATGACGCCCTTCTTTTT
>PEZV01000015.1 GCA_002778735.1 Candidatus Berkelbacteria bacterium CG10_big_fil_rev_8_21_14_0_10_41_12
ATACTTTCATCATCGGTTCCTTTCTCTAGCTGATTCAAAGATTGAATCATACCAGATTTGTTACCGATGTATCTCAGCCGCCGCACGAAAATGCAATCTTGACATCTTGCCTTAAGGAGGTGAGAACGATGATGTACGCTGTGGTTGTCGGAGGCAGGGACAATAAGAGGGTCGAGGAGCTGATCGAGCGGCTGAGAGAATACCTGATCTTCGTCGTGGACTTCGTTGATGAAGAAATGCTACTCTCAGCAATCGGGCAGCTTCCGGAGCTGAGGAGCGAGGAGAAAATCGCAGCCATCATAACTCCTCCCGGCGCATCTGACGAGGACATAAAGAGGCAGTGCCAGGCGGTGCACAGTTCGCTTGGAGACCTGATCCCGCTTATCGTCATCGCAGACGGGGTGGGGCCAGAGCGCAAGATATCGTCCGCATCTGCCGTACGTCCCCGCTCCTTCGATCCAAGCGAACTGGCGCGTTTAGCCTACACCATGCTTTCAAACGGCTTCAGGGTTCATTCGCCAGTCGTGCCACATGGTTGACCCTTGACAGGAGCGGCAAGATATGATATGATATCCTGATCCAAAAGAAAAGAGAGGAAAAGGAGGTGCGCTAACATGCGCACAGCGAGTATCTTGACAGTTCTGACGGTCCTGGCCATCATCGCCACAATAGTGATGGCCGCCCCGGCGCAGGCCGGGGGAATCAGCATCCGCATCTACATCGGTGGCGGGTGCGGGGGCTACGGCGGATACGGGGTCTACGCACCACCGCCGGCCTACTACCAGCCACCACCGTACTATCCGTACGCGAGCCCGGGCTATGCGCCCGGTCCGACCGGCTACAGACGTAGCTGGTACGGATCAGAGACGCCTCGCGGCGTCCAGTCTACCGAGACCCGCCGCTACGAGGAGCAAGTCTCCCCGTGGCAGCGACGTACGGTCACCATCAGAGACGAAGTCAATACGATTCGTCCTGTGTGGTGACACAACCTTCAGGCGGGCCGTGTCAAAACGGGCAAGCCCTTGCGTGTAAACGTCGAGGCAACTTGACGGGCTGATACGGTCCATGCCGTAAGGCCGCCCCAAACCCGGGATGTTGGAGGCGACCTCGCGAGGAGGCACTGCGCAGTGCCTCCAAATAGGGGGTCCGAGTAAAACCGCTAACTAATCACCCGAACCCGAGCTTTGCCCCAGACACGGACAAACATAGCTCGGGCGATTAGCCAAGTTTACTCCGACCCCCTTTCGTACTTTAACCAGCAAAACTGGTTTTTATTTTTGCCTAATAAATTCACTCCCATTCCAGCCAAATTCAATATCTCCTTCTTTTATCGTTTCTAAAACCTCAATACTAAGTTTTTCAAGCGCCTCAATTACCGAGCTTGCCGGGTGGCCAAAACTGTTTTTCCCCACCGAGATAACCGCATATTTCGGCTGTATTTTCTCCATCAATTCATCCAAAAATCCATTTTCCGACCCATGATGGGCAATTTTCACAATCTGGCTTTCAAAATCCCTGCCACCATCCAACACCTTTCCCTGCGTCTCCTGCTCCGCATCACCCATAAACATAATTTTCCCGCCATCCATAGAAAATTTCATAACGATTGAAGTGTCATTCAAGCTCAGACCATCAATATTCCCATCGGGCCAAAAAAACTCTCCCTGCGCGCCCGAACCAAAATTTTCTATCCTTCTGGAATCAACTATCTCAACAGGAATTTTCTTGTCTTCAACTTTCTTCTGCCACATTTCATAAACAAACGACGAGCTCTCAGCGGAAGTTTCTATAATTTTCTCCACCTGATAGTGGTCGAGTATTGCCACCAGACCGGTCAAGTGGTCCGCATGAGGATGCGTCAAAATCACGTATTCGATTGTTCTGTCATACGGCGGCATTTTTGCCCTAAGTTTATCCGTGATTCCACTATCCGGTCCGCCATCAACTAAAATTTGTTTATTGATATCGAAGCTTACGAGAACGCTGTCTCCCTGTCCAACGTCAATAAAATCGACCTTAAAATCAAATTCATCTTGTGGCTGCGCTTTTATTGAGCCAAACAGAACAAATGTTAGTATCGCCCCGACAATAAGGACAATATTCAAAAACAAATTAAATCTTCTGCCGCTTGACATAAAATATTTTGATTAAAAGTAAAAATAAAATTGCCCAGATGAGAAGAACAATTGCCGTTTGTGAAATGCTCAGCGCAAAATACGATCTACCGAAAAATTTGATCACAAATAGAATATAACTTAAAAATACATTAGTAAAACTGGCAAACAAAAACCCCAAATAAAAAGAGGTCAGTGAGGCGATAATCGTCAAGAAAACAAATAACATCGCGAAAGGAACAATGGGTAGGATAAGGACGTTTGAAATAGGAGCGATAAGGGAAATCTTGCCAAATCCGATAAGTACCGGGATCGTCATAAATTGCGCCGCCAATGTGGCTGAGAGCGTTTCGGAAATTATTTTTGGGAATTTTACTTTCTCAAAATAATGTTCTATTTTTTCGGCGAAAATTATAATGCCAAAAGTGGCAAGCGCAGATAGTTGAAAACTTGCATCAAAAATCGTATAGGGATTGAAGATAATCATCAATCCACAAGCTAATACGAGATTGTAGAGCGCATTAGTAGATCGCCCAATTAACCTTGAAATTAGGTAACTCATGCCCATTATTGCAGCTCTTATTACGGAGGCCGATAGTCCCGTCAAAACCACAAACACTACGATGGTAGATATAGTCAGCGTGACTGCGCCGTACTTTGATAAAGCGGTGCGGAAGAATAAAAATAAGACCACGATAATAATTGAAATATTATATCCCGAGACCGCAACGATATGACTGGTGCCGGAGTTTTTCAAATATTGCATAAAATCTTTGCTAAAAAGACCGCTGCCGCCAAATATCAACCCGTTGGCAAGCGCAGAATTATTCGAAGTAAAATAAATATTCAACTTGTTCTCCACTGATTTTTTGAAATCGTATATTTCTCTGATAAACCCTTTGCCGGGTTTAACCAGCTCAATTCTCCCAACAAAATATTCCGCAGCAGTTTGATACCGCGAGAGAAGAAAATATTTGTTTTTTCTATCAAGCTCAAGCTTTTTTAGCGAGCAGGCATTTATTATATCTCCATAGCCAACCGGTTCTTGAGATTTTAAAATTACCCTTAATTTGCCGTTTTGCGCCAAAAATTCTCTGCCCGTAGGATTGCTTGCAACTCTAAGCATTTCGCAACCATTCTCAGGAGTAAAATTCTTCTCGGATTCACTTTTCGCAAGAAGTCCGGCGAAGGTTCCGCCAAAAAGAACAAAGAAAATGGCAATGGTAATTCTTATTTTTTTAAAATAAATAGCAAAAATTAAAAATATAGCTGACGGCAAAAGTAAACCAAACCGGAAGAGTGCTGAGGCCATAGCCAAAGCAAAGAGTAGGACGAAAGCGCCTGCAGAAAATAGCAAAATTTTTATTTTCTCGTGCATTATTTATTCTTTTTTGACACTTGTGGTGGTTGCGTCTAAAATAATATCAGAATGATGATTAGAAACCGAAAAACAATCAGTCTTGCTGTGGCGGGCATTTTGGCGATATCGGTCCTCTCAATTGGGATTTTGGGTTATTCTTCCGTTGGAGCAGACACAGTCTTGCCCGGGTATGCCACAGCCCACATCCACATGGAGGTAACTATACCCGATATTAGAAAAGTGCAAGTTCGCGCTGTTTTTACTCCCGAGCAAGGGAAAAAATTTTATTTCAAGGAAAGAGATTTTTCTTTTATTGCCCCGGGATTAAACACAGTTGAATGGTACATTAGGAAAATACCCGAGGGAACTTTTACATTCTCGATTACTTCACCTTCCGGTGCTTTTGATCCCTCAACGGCAAAAGTCACACTTACAGCCAATAAAGTTAATGATGTCAGCTCGACAAGCATAAATTTGGGCACGCCTACTCCTGCAAAGACACTGGCGCCTCAAGCAACATCAACATCGGGCGGTCCGGCAACTGAAGATTATTTCTTGAACGACTTTACAGATAACACCGGTGATGGTACAACTGCTACAGCAACGCCTGGCGATGAAAATAGCAGAATTCCCACTCCGCCAGTGCCAGGTATGCCGGAAGTATAGAGCATGAAGAAGAAAAGGCAGAAAAATACGTTCGAGCAAGAAATTCATGAGTTGAAGCTTGGGTGGCAAAGGACTCAAGCCGATTTTGATAATTATCGAAAAAGAATCGAGAGCGAACGCCAAGGGTGGTCCGCTCAAGTCCAGCTTGAACTGATAGAGAAATTATTGCCTATTCTCGACAATTTCGAACTGGCGATCGCACATGTTCCCCAGCAAGAAAAATCTTCAAACTGGATTGTAGGAATTTTGCATATTCAAAAACAATTTGAGAATATGCTTCGTGATATAGGAGTCGAAAAAATCGAAATCAAAATAGGCGATGAATTTAATCCCAATCTCCACGAAGCAATAGCCGCACAGCCGTCGCCAAACTTAAAACATAATCAAATCTCTAAAATTGTAGCCACGGGTTATCGGCAGGAAGACAAAATAATCAGACCTGTTAAAGTTGAAGTGGCACAATAATTATTACTAAAAGTCTTGATCCCCAATATCTGCGGCCCCGCATAGCGGAGATGGGCTTGACAAAATGTAAAGTTTGCTTTACATTATTATTATAAAAAGATAATTTAAGGAGCAAAAATATGGCAAAAATAATTGGAATTGATCTGGGAACAACCAACTCTGTTGCCGCTGTTATGGAAGGTGGAAAAGCAAAAACTATTCCAACTGCGGAGGGCGGAGTAATCGTCCCCTCTATTGTCGCCCTCAAAGGTAGTGACAGAATGGTGGGACAACTTGCAAAGCGACAAGCCATCACTAATCCTAAAGACACAATTTCTTCCGTAAAAAGATTTATCGGGAGAAAATACTCCGATGAGGAAACACAAAAAGATAAAAAAGCCGCTTCCTACGAAATTGAAGAAGGGAAAGGCGGATCAGTAGTTGTAGCTATGGGAGACAAGCAGTACACACCTCAGGAAATCTCTGCATTTATTCTGCAAAAAATTAAAAAAGATGCCGAGGACTATATCGGTGAAAAAGTTGACAAAGCCGTTATCACAGTTCCGGCATACTTTAACGACTCGCAGCGCCAGGCAACAAAAGATGCAGGCAAAATTGCCGGTTTTGATGTTGAAAGAATCATCAATGAACCAACCGCTGCCGCACTTGCTTACGGACTCGACAAGAAAAAAGAAGGTAAAGTCGCTGTTTTTGACCTCGGTGGAGGAACATTCGATATCACTATTCTTGAGATAGGAGATGGAGTTTTCGAAGTAAAATCGACGAATGGTGACACGCATCTCGGAGGAGATGATTTCGACCAAACAGTTATGGAATATCTCCTGAAAGAATTTAAGAAAGACCAGGGCATTGATCTCTCAAATGATAAGTCTGCAGTCCAAAGACTAAAGGAAGCTGCTGAAAAGGCCAAAGTCGAACTCTCCAGCAAAATGGAAACGGAAATAAATTTGCCGTTTGTCACAGCAGATTCGAACGGACCTAAACATCTCGTTGCCTCATTGACCAGGGCAAAGCTTGAATCACTCGTTTCCGATCTGATTGAGAAAACTGAAGGTCCATGCAAAAAAGCAATGGAAGATGCAGGCGTCAAACCATCAGATATTTCTGAAGTAATCCTTGTCGGTGGAATGACCAGGATGCCGGCAGTTCAGGCTATGGTAAAGAAAATCTTCGAGCACGAACCGGCAAAAACTGTTGATCCGGATGAAGCTGTAGCAATTGGCGCTGCTATCCAAGCAGGTGTTCTCTCAGGCGAAGTCAAAGATTTGCTTCTTCTCGACGTTACCCCTCTCTCGCTCGGTATCGAGACTCTCGGCGGCGTGGCAACAAAATTGATCGAGAGAAATACAACCATTCCCGCTTCCAAATCACAAATCTTCTCGACAGCAGCCGATAATCAAACTCAGGTTGAGATTCATGTCGTTCAAGGTGAAAGAGAAATGGCTGCCGATAATAGAACTCTCGGAAGGTTCATTCTCGATGGCATTCCGCCCGCTCCACGAGGAATTCCTCAAGTTGAGGTTTCATTCGATATCGATGCAAACGGAATTCTAAACGTAAAAGCTGTTGATAAAGCAACCAGCAAAGAGCAGCATATTACCATAACTGCCTCAAGCGGTCTCTCCGAAGACGAAGTTGAAAAGATGAAAAAAGACGCTGAAACGCACGCCGAGGAAGATAAGAAAAAGAAAGACCTAATCGAGACCAAAAATATGGCTGAAAATCTGGTTTACTCGAGCGAGAAAGCGCTCAAAGATGCCGGCAATAAAGTCAAACAAGAGACAGGCAAAGAAGTAACGGAAAAAATCGAGGCCGTAAAAGAAGTTCTGAAATCTGATAATCTCGACAAGATCAAGTCTGTTACTGAAGAACTCTCAAATACTATCCAGAAAGTTGGTTCCGAACTATATGGCCAAGCCAAAGGGCAAGAACCAAAAGATGAGAATAAAGACAAAACGCAGGATAAACAAGACAAGGAAGAAAAGAAGGGCGAAGACAAACAAGAAGATAAAAAATAAAAGCCAAA
>PEZV01000013.1:0-6297 GCA_002778735.1 Candidatus Berkelbacteria bacterium CG10_big_fil_rev_8_21_14_0_10_41_12
TGTTTTTTATGGGGTGGTCGACGGGGATTGCACCCGTAACCACTTGCTCCACAGGCAAGCGCTCTACTATTGAGCTACGACCACCATATTATTTATCTATCATCTAGAGTCTAATATCTAGAATCCAGTATCTAATTCTGGTACGCCCGGCAGGATTCGGTCACAAGTCCTCGCCTGCTGGCTCGGCTCGCAGCCCCACCTCGTCCGCCCTGGGCGGACTGCGGTTCTTGAGCGTTACATCCGCTCAAGCCTGCGACCTACCCCGCTAAGCGGGGTCGCTCCCCGCCTGCCATACTGGTACCCCCAGTAGGATTTGCACCTACGACCTTCACCTTAGAAGGGTGCTGCTCTATCTGCTGAGCTATGGGGGCATTGCGGGCAGGTATCCAACTGAGCTACGGGCACTTATTTGGAGCGGGATACCGGACTTGAACCGGCCCTGCGACCTTGGAAGGGTCGAGTACTACCACTATACTAATCCCGCAATATTTGTTCTAAACAAGCATTAATCCAACCCATAATTTTTCTGTGCAAAAATCTGCCCTTTAATACCTCACCGCAACTATTTATCTGCAGATGTAGTGTTCCGTTGGGCAATTTATGCTTTTTTTTCCCTGATTTATCCTTTCGCCTGTCAATTTGCGTTTTTTTAAATTGTTCTTGAGAAACACCCGTTATACCTGACCAATATTTTATTGAATTTTTTACATCCGAATCTGGATAAATATGAATTCTTGGTGCAAAATTATTTTTTTTAATTTCGCAAATTCTCTCGAACCATTCAACGGCAATTTTTATAACAGATGGATCGGAATTTACAAATCTTATAATCTCATTAGATTTTGACCCTTCGCCCCAATAAAGTCCAATACCCAGCATTAATAAATCCCGTTTTGTCAGATTTCCAATTTCTGATTTAGCTATTTTTCGAGCCTCAAGAATATTCACCATTTTTAAGTTGTGCTTGCTTTGGGCAGATTTTATCCTTGCAAGACCAATTCTTTTTATCACCTTGTGATTAGGTTTATAGGGAATTTCTTTCAGCCAATCGCTAAGGGTACTTTTTGAAAGTTGAAGTTTGGAGGCAATCATGCTGTATGAATCACCCTTTTCCCTTAAATTAATAGCTTCTTGCTTTATATTTATTGATTTCAATTTCGTACCCTTGTGTACTATTATCCCAAATTAAATGTAAATGTTCAAATATTTTTTATTACAGGAGTATAATAGCATTTTTTCCTAAACTTGGCAATCGAATTGGAGTTTATACCGAGAGCTTTAAATAATCAACGCCACGATCAGAAGTGCAATGATATTTAGAATTTTAATCATAGGATTAATTGCAGGTCCGGCAGTGTCTTTATACGGATCCCCAACCGTATCTCCCGTAACTGCCGCTTTGTGAGCTTCCGAACCCTTACCGCCATAATTACCCATTTCTATGTATTTCTTGGCGTTATCCCAAGCCGCTCCGCCCGAAGTCATCGAGATCGCTACAAATATTCCCGTAACGATCGAACCGACTAGCAATCCGCCAAGAGCAACCGGACCAAGCAAAAATCCAACTAAAATCGGGACAACAACTGGCAAAAGTGCAGGTAAAATCATCTGTTTAATTGCCGCACGGGTTACAATATCAACTGCTTGAGAATAATCCGGTTTAGCACTTCCTTCCATAATTCCTTTAATTACCCTGAATTGTCTCCTCACCTCCTCTACAACAGCTCCGGCAGTTTTGCCTACCGCTTCCATCGAGAGCGCTCCAAACCAATAAGGTAGAAGTCCTCCGATGAACAAACCTACTAAAACTTTCGGATCGGAGAGCGAAAATTCGAGCGACTGTCCAGCACTAACAATTTCTTGAGTATAAGACGCGAATAGCACAATGGCAGCAAGGCCGGCTGAGGCAATCGCATAACCCTTGGTTACAGCTTTTGTGGTGTTGCCCACTGCATCTAGCGGATCTGTTACTTTTCTGACCTTTTCAGGAAGCCCTGCCATTTCCGCAATTCCTCCGGCATTATCCATAATCGGTCCGTAAGCATCAATTGCCACAATAATTCCCGTCATAGAAAGCATTGAAAATGCTGCAATTGCCACACCATAGAGACCTGAAAACTGATATGCAAGCATAATACCCACTGCAATAATCAAGACCGGCCAGATTGTCGATTTCATCGAAACAGCTAAGCCGGCAATGATATTCGTGCCGTGCCCAGTCGTAGATGCTTTTGCGATCGACTTGACCGGATTAAATGAACTGGAAGTGAAGTATTCGGTAATGACCATCATCGCCGCGGTAACGCCAAGTCCAACAAGCGCACAATAAAACAAACTCAGGGGATTATCGTCCAGCATCAACCAGTTAGCCACAAAATAAAAGGCAACGGCCGCTAAAATGCCAGAAGCGATTAATCCTTTGTAAAGCGCCGACATAATTTTTTCACCCGAAAGTTTGACAAAGAATGATCCAGCAATCGAAGCTAAAATCGAAACACCGCCTAGGGCAAGCGGGAAAATGATAGCCGTGTTTGAATCTGCAAATATAAGCGATCCAAGCAGCATTGTCGCAATGGCCGTTACGGCATATGTCTCAAAAAGATCCGCAGCCATACCAGCGCAGTCGCCCACATTATCCCCGACATTATCGGCAATAACCGCCGGATTCCGCGGATCATCCTCAGGAATATTCGATTCTATCTTTCCGACAAGATCAGCTCCCACATCAGCGGCTTTAGTAAATATTCCCCCGCCAAGTCGCGCAAAAATCGAAATAAGCGAACCTCCAAAGCCGAGACCAATAAGCGCCTTTGGATCTTTGGTAATTGCATAGAAACCAGTCACGCCAAGAAGTCCCAATCCGACCACCAAAAATCCCGTTACAGATCCCCCTTTAAAAGCCAGATCCATTGCTTTTTTGATTCCACTTCGAGCCGCTTCAGCCACTCGAACATTTGTTCTAACGGAAATGTTCATCCCAATATAACCCGCAATGGCTGAAAGAGTCGCGCCAATTAAAAACGCAATTGCGGTTGTCCAATTAAGCGCAAAACCCAATATAAGAGCAACTACAATTGCGATAAAAGCAATTGTTTTATATTGCCTGTTTAAATATGCCGATGCGCCTTGCTTAATTGCATCAGCAATTGCTTGCATTTTTGAGGAACCGGCTGATTCGTTTAAAATCACTTTTGATGTAATAAAACCATAAATAATTGCTGCAAGCGCTGAAGCTAAGGCAAAATAGATTACTATTTGTTCTGACATTTTTCCTCCCAGCTTATTTAATAAAATATTACACCTTTATACCTAATTATCCTATCTTTTTCAAGCTTTTTTTGACAATTCTTAGAATTTGCAAAAGAGAAAACTACTGATATTATGTATTCACAAAGTCAATTTTAAGGTTATAAATGAGATTAAAATCCATTTTTTTGATTTGCTTCATCGCACTTTCAGGATTTATTTTCAGTGGATGTACGATAGGCAAACAAGTCAATTCAGCCAACCCCACGCCCGATGCGACACTTCCCAAAACCGATATCATTCTTTATTATGGTGAAGGATGCCCGCATTGTGCAAAAGTCGAAGATTACCTCAATAAAAACAATGTTCGAGGCAAATTAAATTTTGAGACAAAAGAAGTTTATTCCAATAAGGATAATGCGCAAGAAATGGCGCAAAAGGCAAATCTGTGTGGAATAAATCAAAATAATATCGGGGTTCCTTTCCTCTGGGATGGTAAAAATTGTTATGTGGGCGATAGCGATATCATAAAATTTTTCGAGGAAAAAATGAAATGACAAAGGTGATAATTAAAATTGCAAAATACATAAGTCTTGTTGCATTCTTCAGCCTTTTTCAAATTAATTATGCTCGAGCTTTTTGCCCGATTTGCACCGTAGCTGCCGCCGGTGGAGTCGGCCTTTCGAGATGGCTTGGAATAGATGATCTTATTACTGGCCTCTGGATTGGCGCACTTATTATATCGACAACGATGTGGATAATAAATTGGTTTACAAAAAAAGGATTAAAGTCGGTAATCTACAAGATTATCATCTTCGTTGTATTGGTCGCCCTGGCAGTTATACCTCTTTATAGATTTGAAATAATCGGCCACCCAATGAATCGTATCTGGGGTATTGATAAATTGGCTCTTGGCATGGGCGGGGGGTTTGTGCTTTTTTGGATCTTCGAATATATTTCTATACTTTTTAAAAATAAAAGGGGCAAACTATACATTCCGTTCCAAAAAGTCATCATTCCGGTTGCTCTTTTAGCTATCGTAAGTTTGATAGTTTATTTTATAATCAAATAAAATGGAAAGTCCAATCGACAACTACCAAAAACTTATTGAAAAAATAAATTATGCCAAAAGAGAAAATCCGCTGGATCTCTCGAGCGATCAGGATTTATCTATTGCCATCATGAACTTGGTTAGCATCGAGGAGCACTTTTTCTTTACCGCCAAAAAGACAGGCAAGGACAAATACTTTGATCTTTTGCGCGAAGTTCGCGAGATGCGAAAAACCTTGCTTGGAAAAATTATCAAAGATTACGAAGGCGAAATTTGGTGCATTTCCAAACACCTTCTCGCCGCTTCGATGCGTCTTATGGAAGTCGGCACAAAGCTTCTCGGGCAAAATAAAAATCGCGAAGCCAAGGAAATGTTTGATAAATCGTTCGAACTTTATTCATTATTTTGGGCCATAAACTTTAAAATAATCGACGCAAAAGATATTGCCAAAATTGACGATGAAGCAATAAGTAAAGAAGATAAAAAGAAGAAAGGATTTTTCGGCAAGATTGGCGAGATCATTAAAAACGTTGTTGATTGTTGCATAGAATAAAATAAACCAGCTTCTATTGCAAAAGGCATGATTAATTGGTAAATTAGAACTAAGATCGTAGATTGCTATGAAAATAACTAGCTCCGTTTTTGCGGACAATGAAAAACTTCCTCAAAAGTATAGTTGCGACGGAGATGCCATAAATCCGCCTCTGAGTTTTTCGGAGGTGCCGAGTGGCGCAAAATCACTCGCGCTCATTATGTACGATCCCGACGCGCCAAGTGGCATGTTTG
This sequence comes from Candidatus Berkelbacteria bacterium CG10_big_fil_rev_8_21_14_0_10_41_12, assembly GCA_002778735.1. Lineage (GTDB taxonomy): Bacteria > Patescibacteriota > UBA1384 > UBA1384 > 1-14-0-10-41-12 > 1-14-0-10-41-12. The sequence goes on from PEZV01000013.1 coordinate 5,084, forward strand.
TTCATTGGATTATTTGGAATCTGCCGCCATCAATTCTGGGGATAGAAGAAGGCCAATCGCCGAACGCAGTCATTGGGGCAGGATCGAGCGGCAAAAATGCATACATGGGACCCTGCCCGCCAAGCGGATCTCACAGATATATCTTTGAGCTTTACGCGTTAGATAATATGCTTAATATTGGTCCCGATTCCGGCAGAGAAACTCTACTGAAAACAATAGGGGGGCATATTGTCGGTAAAAGTACGCTTACAAGCACTTACGAACGAGGGGCTTAATTGTTGACATCCAGATGATAAATTGGTAAATTATCTTTATATGACACAATCACAAAATTATTTTTGGTTTTTCTTTACGAGTGACCACGGAGGCCGAATAGTTTAGCGTAAGAGAAAACCAGAAATAATTTCGGCCTTCATGGGGCCGTTTTTGTTTTTCGTAAATTTTTTGGGCGTCTTGAGACGCTCAGAAACATTTGCGAAAAAGCACATTGACACGGAGGGAGAGAATGTACGCAGCAAAAATCGCTTATGTCGTCCCCGGGACCGCATCACAGGGAATCGAGGTGGTAGTAGATGGAGATATCTCCAGCGATCGGGCCCTGGAGATCGCCCGAGAGATCGCCGGCGAGATCCAGCACCTCTGGATCTCGCCGTGCGGCACCATCACCATCTGCGGCCAGATGCCGCGGATTATCGAGCTGACACTGGTCGGACTGCTTGCTCCTCATTTCTATGCCGTATGTGTGAAGTGTGGGGGCAGGTACGTAGTGGTTGCCTGCCGTGATCAGGAAAGGATCGGCGGGGAAATGGCGAGCCCGGGCTACATCTGGTGACGTGCGAGCCAGAAGCAGTTGAGCTGGCCGAGACAGGTGGTTGCTGATGGAAGAGAAAAAATGTCCTCATTGCCAGACACCACTTGTCATTGAGCGTGTACCGATCGGCAGCTCAACTTTTGGCGGAATCACAGTCCCCCGACTCAGGTGTCCCAATCCAAAGTGCCCCGTCAAATACTACACTCAGACCATTGTCAAGCAAAAGGTGGGATGGTGATAATAGCCCAACGACCCCAAACCAAACCCTGCAAGGCGATCGGCTGCCAACACTCTATGTTCCTCGTCATCAGGCCCATGCCGGATGGCGAGAACCGACAAATCTGGGTCTGTAAGATGCGGAGCGGAGGAGACTGTAGACGAGCCGGAAAGCAAGTTGCGAACC
>PEZV01000013.1:6320-7340 GCA_002778735.1 Candidatus Berkelbacteria bacterium CG10_big_fil_rev_8_21_14_0_10_41_12
TTGCCCAAATACCCTTACCGCTGCCGGTCTGACCCTCCCTCAACGTGCCTTTCCATTTTCGCCAGTGGACCGGAGAGTCCTAATGGCGGAATCCCGGGCCTCGACGCCTGCGCTTAAAGCGCAGATACGTCGAGGCCCAAGTCTTTTAATTTATAAAATAACCCCTTCGTAGGTTTTAGTTGGTCGCAATTACTGAACGAAGCTCGAACCTATTTTGAACAAAAATCGCTCGAATAGCTCCGCTCCGCGTTTCCGCCCGCCGAAATTCGGCGAGCAAAGCAAAACAATTTTCTTTTCAATTCTTTATTTTTTCGCGCGACCTTTTTTCTTTTAAAAGGATTTGAAAATTGTTTTGCTTTGATGTTTGGCTTAATGCCAAACGGCGGAAACGGCGGAGTTTATCCCGCAACTGCGGGACTACAGCTCGGGCGTGGCGGAATTCCTCCCCCCAACCCCTTCCTTTTCGCCCGCCTGAATGCCTGCCCGTCAAAGTTTCAACGACGGCGGGGACGGCCAGAATTTTTTGCGAGCGGACGGCGGGACACTAAAATTAGTGGTGAGGGAATACAGAAAACAAACACCAAACAAAACAACTAAAAAGTTGCTGATCTGTAGCAATTAACTCAACTTATTTTTATTCACTTTTTAATACTTCTCGCACAGAGACGCTGTAAATTTCACCGCGATCTAAAGTTATTTTGATAACTTTGCCACTTACCTCAACAGAAGCAACTTTTTTGCTATCAATTCCTTCCTTAACTCCGGCTAGTCCTTCCGAGATTCGCTTTTCGTGTTGTTCTTTGGCTGAGCCAATTTCTGACGGTTCACCAAAATTCAATCCCAATGGTAATTCTTCCTCGTGAGAAATACCAATCTCGGTTTTAACTGGTCCGAATTTGCTAGCAGGCTGGTAAAAACCGACACCCGGGATACCTTTGTAGTGTCTATATCCGGCGGCAATTGTATGTGTCAAATACAGAGGACCGCGACCGGAAATTAACACTGGTTTTGAAGGGTCAA
>PEZV01000031.1:0-340 GCA_002778735.1 Candidatus Berkelbacteria bacterium CG10_big_fil_rev_8_21_14_0_10_41_12
GTAGCTGACGGCATAACTTGGATGGAAGACTATGGCATATATTGGGAAGTAAGAGTGCCGTGAAGATAGTCGAATTCATTTTTCCAAAGACGTGTCCGATATGCCACAGGATAGGCAAGGATATTTGTGCTAAATGTGAGAGCGCTTTCGAACCGGCCAAACTCAAGTGCTCAGTTTGTTCCAAACATAATCCGGCTGGACTCACCTGCGAAGATTGCCTTAAAAAATATTCGCCCGATCAGCTCCTCGCCCTTTATCGTTATGATGGCGCTTTAAAAGAGTTAATCCATAAATTTAAATTTGAAGATATTACGGCAGCCGCGGAGTATTTTGCGGATGA
>PEZV01000031.1:395-6567 GCA_002778735.1 Candidatus Berkelbacteria bacterium CG10_big_fil_rev_8_21_14_0_10_41_12
GGAGAAAATTCTATAGAGGATATAACCAATGTGAAATTATTGCTAAATCGCTTTCCCGCAAAATAGGTCTGCCGGTTGAAAAACTGCTTGCTTGCACGTCGAGAATTCCACAATCGCAGATCGAGGATTATAATCTGAGAAAAGAAAATATCAAGGGAAAATTTTTTCTTTTAGGTAAAAAGGTGCCCGAAAATGTTATTGTGCTCGATGATATTTATACGAGCGGAGCAACGCTTAAAGAGATTTGCCGTGTGCTCAAACGCGGCGGTGCGAAAAAAGTTATCGGCGTGGTTATTGCATTGGCTCAATGAGTTTTTGGCGGGGCAGATTATCTATGTGCCCGATTGCCATGAAGCAAGATATTTCTCTTGTTCGGCAGTAAGTTTATCAATGCCGATGCCAATAGCTTCAAGCTGTAATGTGGCAATATGGTTGTCAATCTTGCCTGGCAGAACGTGAACTTTGTTCTCAAGTTTTTCCGCATTTTTTATCCCGTATTCGATTGCCAGAGCTTGACCGCAGAACGAAAGACTCATAACCACCGAAGGGTGTCCTTCGGCGCAAGCGAGATTAACAAGTCTTCCCTCTCCGCAGAGATAGATAAAATGTTCGCCTATCATATTGATTTTCTGCAAACCCGGCCTGATTTGTTCTACGGACTTTGCCTGCTTATACAAATTGCGCACATCGATTTCTACGTCGAAATGCCCGGAGTTGGCGAGTATCGTGCCGGTTTTCATTTTCTTAATATGCTTAAGCGTTATCACATTTATGTCGCCCGTAACCGTTACAAAAATGTCGCCATAGGTAGCGGCCTCACTCATCTTGACAACTTCAAATCCGTCCATGCGCGCCTGCAGAGCCCTTATCGGATCAACTTCGGTTACGCTTACAATCGCTCCGAGGCCTCTTGCGCATTTAGATAGACCTTCGCCACACGGGCCATAACCAGCGACTACAAATTTACTGCCTGCAATCATAGTAGAAGTTGCTCGGATTATGCCGTCGATTGTTGACTGTCCCGTGCCGTAGTAATTGTCGAAGAGATGTTTAGTCTTATTGTCGTTTACCGCTATTACGGGGCATTTAAGTGCGCCGCTTTTTTCCATTGCACGCAGGCGGATTACACCAGTAGTTGTTTCTTCAGTGCCGACTACAAGATGGTCTAAGAGTTTGGTATATTTCTCGTGAATTAAGCTCACAAGGTCGCAGCCGTCGTCAATGGTAGCAATCTTGAATCCTGCATCAACCGCTGCCTTGAGTTGCCCTACGACACTCTCCAGGTTCTTCCAATATTCGGCAGTTGTTTCGCCCTTCCAGCCATAGACTATTGCATTTGTGTTTGCCAAATAAGCTGCCACGTCGTCTTGGGTAGAAAGCGGATTACATCCGGCAATAGCTACTTTGGCTCCGCCAGCTTGGAGCGTTTCGATTAAGAAGGCCGTTTCCTTGGTGATATGCAAAGCCATACCGACAAATAGATCTTTAAGAGGTTTTTCCCGCTCAAATTTTTTCTTAACTTGCGCCAGAGCTTTCATGTGATCTTTCGCCCAGGCAACATTTTTTGCACCCGATTTAGCCAAAGACAGATCTTTGACTTTAGAATTCCCTGATTTTTTTGAATATTTCATATCTCTCCTCGATTTCGCCGTATTTTAATTTTAGCAATCTTCTGGTGGAAAAATCTTCAGCGCAGAATGAAGCGATAGCGCTGGCAAAGACAATGCCTCTGCGTAAACTTAGCTCGTCGGTTTTGCAAACTTTGGCCAGATATCCGGCAAGTGCACCCGCGAAGGAATCTCCTGCACCGGTTGGATCCATGGTATTCTCGAGCGGATATCCGGGTGCGGAAAAATGAGCATCTTTTGAAAAAAGCAAAGCGCCATGCTCACCTTTCTTAATTACAACATATTTTGGGCCAAGTTGCAGAGCCAGGCGAGCTGCCTTGACTAAATTGGGCGAATCAAACAATTGACGCGCTTCAGAGTCATTTAGTAGAAGCAGATCGCAGCGTTTAATGATTTTGGTCAGAGCGGATTTTTTATTTTCGATCCAATAATTCATTGTATCCAGCAGAACGAATGGTTTTTCTTCCATCTGATCCAAAACTTGTTTTTGGATCACAGGATTGATATTTGCCAAAAAAAGGAATTTTGCTCCTTTGTAAGACTCTGGGAGTTTGGGGTTAAACTTTGTGACGCAGTTTAACTTTGTTTTTAGCGTCTTAGCTTCGTTCATATCGAATTCATATAAGCTGCTCCACCGAAACGTCTTCTCATCTATTGCAACCCCGGAGATGTCAATTGAGCGGCTCCTGAGCAAGTGGTAGTTGGACTCTGGCAGGTCAACTCCGGCAATGCTGATTATTCCAGGCTTTGCAAAAAAAGAAGCGGCGATGGAAGCATAGATAGCGCTGCCGCCGATAACATGGTGGACTCGGCCAAATGGTGTTTCAATATCGTCAAGGCCAATCGTGCCAGCAACTACAAGGTCAATCATAGGTTATTATTTAGAGTTTTTTAGCTCTTTTGTCTTATTGGTCTCTTCCCATGGGAGCTTGAGGTCTTTTCGCCCGAAATGGCCGTATGCAGCAACTTGGGCGTAAATTGGACGTCGCAGTTCCAGCTGCTTAATAATCATGCCGGGACGCAGATCAAAATTTTTTTCGATGCGGGAAATAATCTGCTCATCAGGGATTTTTCCTGTACTGAAAGTGTTGACAGAGATTGAAAGCGGTTCGGGAATGCCGATGGCGTAAGCAATTTGCACTTCGCACCTTTGGGCCAAGCCTGCGGCGACGACATTTTTTGCAACCCATCTGGCCGCATAAGATCCGGAGCGGTCGACTTTAGAAGGATCTTTGCCGGAGAAGCAACCTCCGCCATGGCGCGCCATTCCACCGTAGGTATCGACAATAATTTTTCGCCCCGTAAGTCCGGTGTCGCCTTGGGGACCGCCGATGACCCAACTCCCGGCTGTGTTAATATAGATTTTAGTTTTTGAATCGATTTTATAATCATATTCTTTTAAAACGGGCTTGATAACATGAGTGATGATTTCTTTTTTCAAAGTGCTGCTTTTCTTGTCCGGATCATGCTGTGCGGCGATTAGAACCGTATGGATTCTTTTTGGCGCTCCATCTTCGTCGTATTCGACCGTAACTTGAGATTTGCCGTCAGGTCGCACTCCGGTAATAATTTTTTTCTTCCTCACTTCAGAAAGGCGCTGACAAAGGCGGTGCGAGAGAACTATTGGCAACGGCATTAACTCCGGAGTCTCCGTGCAAGCGTAACCAAACATCAACCCTTGATCGCCGGCGCCAAGATTTTCCAAGTCTTCTTTGACAATTTTGCCCGACTTATCTGTCTTGAAAGAATCTACGCCTTTGGCGATATCGGAGGACTGCTCTTTAATTGCCACCGCTACTCCTGAAGCTTCGAAATCAAAGCCGCATCCGTTCCCCGTGTAACCGATATCTCGAATGACTTTTCTGGCGATGGAGGCGATGTCAACATATGCGTCAGTTGTGATTTCTCCCGCGACGAAACAGATTCCGTTTGTGAGTAATGTTTCGCAAGCGACCCTCCCGCGCGGGTCCTTTTCTAAAATTGCGTCAAGTATGGAATCTGATATTTGATCGGCCATTTTATCGGGGTGTCCTTCGGTAACCGATTCAGAAGTGAAAAGCATATTACTCCTTTGATAGTTTTTTCTACAGTATTATTAAATACTTTTTTTTCAAAAATTCAACCTTGCAACAAGATTCTTTTTTGAATTATTTGGCCCAGTATAAATATTAAAATTTTTTTTTGGTAAAATAAGAATTACCGTATGAATAAGAATTTAAAATTCCAAGAAGATCAGATTAACTGGATGATAGCGATTTTTATTATTTTGGCAATCGCATTGCGCCTCTATCTTTTATATTTCCCCATTTTCTTTTTTGGTTATTTGGTTCCGCCTGGCGACGATGCCGTCAGGCACTATGAGATGATAAAAAGCATTTTAAGCGGCAACTTTAACACAGATTATCCCTGGCTCTTCCATCTTTTTGTTGCAGGAATTGCGAAGATTAGCGGTTTTAACGTAATTGATATTCTTAAGTTTTTGGCTCCTGCGCTGGTGGTCTTGCCGTCGATCGCAATCTACATTTTCTTAAGAAGGTCTTTTGGACGAATGTCGGCCTTGATTGGGTTTGTCATTGTGCTCTGGGCGAGTAACTACGCTCTGGTTGCTTATGGTGATGGCAACTATCCCAATATTATAGCGGGCGGATTATTTCTGCCTTTAACATTACTTTTTTTGTTGCTATCGTTTCGTCAGAGACGATTGTCATACTATCTTTTAACAGCGATCTTTGCTGTCCTGACACTTTTAACTCATCATCTTTCGGCGGTATACCTGCTTGTTATTACCCTGGTCTATCTAATTGTGCTTGGCGCATGGAATAAGTTTGAGACGATTGCCTCAAATTACAGACGGACAGCCGTTTTTATCTTGATTTTGCTCGGCGCCGCTATTTTATTGGTTCTTGCTTCCCCCTTTAGGTCAATGTTTGCCGAGGTTTTTCACTCAATTGCGCAAAGCGGCTCATTTAGCGCCGGAACCAGTTTTTCTTTACCTCCCGAATTTAGCGAGTATGCTTCCCAGATTGGTCCGTTTGTTTATTATGGCGGGCTGGTCGGGATGATTTTTTTGATTTATCTGCTGGGCCAGCCAAAAACAAGGATTAACAAACCGGCTTTGCTTTTAATTTTGGTTTGGTTCATTGTTGCGTATGGTTTCTCGCGCTTTAGCCAGGTTGGCTTGCCTGGGCGTTTTGCGAGAGAAACAGCGGTTCCTCTTATTATGGCCGAAGCAATTATGGTCTGGTGCTTTATCCAAGCCATGCAAACGAATGCGCAAAAAATTGTTGCCGCTTTGGGCTTTGGGCTGATAATTATTTTGGAGCTGGTTCAGGTTAATGGCGGGGCTTACAGGTCGCCTGATTTTTTCAAAAGAATGATTTGGTTTGATGCCAATGACAAGCGCTCTGCTGATACAATCGAATTAATTGTGCCGCAAGATGAAGTTGTCTTGGCAAATCCAACCACTCCATATTTGCCAATCTTCACCTCGAGGAAAATTGTTTTTGTATCTTTAGATAAGACACCAAACCTTTCTGCATTGCGCGCTTATGCTAAAGCAGTTGAAGCTCACTATGTCTTTATTGGAACAAAAACTTCGGCTAATCCTGACGAGGAAACTTACCCGTTTTTTAATAATTTTGACAAGATATCGAAAAATCTTCAGAATGATTTGTCCAAATGCGAGTCGATAACCGTTCCTGACTCAAACTTTGCCATTTACGATCTCGCGAATTGTCTGAATCAAAAAAGCAAGATCTCGCAGTAGATATATCAACACCCTTGAAAATCCGTAGTTTATAGGTTAAGGTTTAATCGATTTATTTATGAGATACGAAATTACTCCACCAAAAGGGCTGGTTAATATTAATTTGTCGGAGATTTGGCGCTATCGAGACCTTCTCTATATTTTAGTTTGGAGGGATATCAAAGTGCGCTATAAACAGACAGTAGTAGGTGTAGTGTGGGCCATATTTCAGCCGCTTTTAACAATGATAATTTTCTCGGTTCTCTTTGGCCGGCTGGCTAAATTGCCCAGCGAAGGTGTTCCATATCCTGTCTTTGTCTACACTGGGTTATTGCTATGGAATTATTTCTCCTCGTCTTTGGCAAATTCCAGCGAATCGCTGATTTCAAACGATGCCATTATCAAAAAAGTTTACTTTCCGAGAATATTGCTTCCCGGATCAACCGTAGTGACACCTGCAGTTGACTTCGTAATCTCTTTTATTATTTTTCTGGCACTGATGTTTTATTATCATTTTACTCCAAGTGCTGTAGGTCTATTACTTATTCCGGTTCTTCTTTTAATCACCATGATTTCTTCGCTTGGATTGGGACTGTTCCTTTCTTCGCTGAATATAAAATATCGCGACGTCCGCCATATCTTACCGTTTTTTATTCAGATCCTGATGTATATCACCCCGGTTATTTATCCTGTCAGTATTATCCCGGCAAATTTCCAATGGATCGCTTATCTGAACCCAATGTCCGGAGTGATTACTTTAGCCAGATCCCTTCTTCTGCACACCTCGAGTGTTGACTGG
>PEZV01000033.1 GCA_002778735.1 Candidatus Berkelbacteria bacterium CG10_big_fil_rev_8_21_14_0_10_41_12
CCTGCGCTTGGCGAGCCGCGCTCTGCGCGGCGAGCCAGTGTTTCCGTTCTCTGCCGCGCTTCGGGCGGCAGAATCAATCGGCCAAATTCCCGAAAGTCAAATTCTGGTGCCCGAGGCCGGAATCGAACCGGCATGGTTGTTTAGACCACATCATTTTAAGTGATGCGCGTATACCAGTTCCGCCACTCGGGCATCTTTCCTCAGTTTTGAACCCCGGTAATAAGGTTTTAAACTATGACAGTTTGGACAAAGTATTTCCAAATTTTCAATTCGATTATCAGTTGAATTACCATTTTTGTGATTAATCTCGAGTGGTATCCTTCCATCCTCAGAAAGCACAGCCCAACCACACTGTTCACATCTCTCATCTTTGATTCTTTCTGCAAAAAGTCGTTTTTTTAATTTATACGATTGAAATACTACGCCTTTTCTTAGAAGTTTCGAGATCGGAATCTTTGGCTTAGGGCAGAAAATTAATCCCTTATTCCAGCCCTGACCAGTAAAATGTGCGATATCAAGATGTAATTCTTCAATATATTTTTCAAGCTGCTTATAGTTACCACCAGTTGGTCTTAAATTAATTTTTTTCAATACCTCTCTTTTACTACGCGATGAAGAAATAGCTTTTTTTAATTCTTCTATTGTCCAACTTCGTTTCCTCGGCATAAAAAGTATTATAACAAATGGTAAACACGATATCAAAAAAACATTGCCTATACCAATTGCCAACTGCTACCATTTTTTATCAATCGACATTCGACTTCAAATCCTGATGCTTTCTTATGCCCTCCGCCTCCAAAAATCCTTGCAAATCTCGCCACGTCAATCTTATCAGAGTCTGTTCTTAAACTGCCCCTAATTTTACCATCTTCCACTTCAAGGAGCAACATTGCAATCTTGGAGGATGGAACTGTATTAAGAAGATTCACGAGGCCAGAAATATCTTCGCTTTTTGAATTGCACCGATTAATATCCTCTTTGGTAACCACCGAGTAAATAATCCCGTTTTTAAGCACTCTCATATTTTTCAAGGCAATACCCCAGAGCATTAACGATTGGGGAGTTTTTGATGAGCTGATATTTTGAGAAATCAATCTGATTCTGCCGCCGAGAGATATACATTTTGAAGCAATTGAGAGTGATTCGGGTGTAACATTGATATGTTGAAAACCGCCCGTGTCATAATATATACCAGCTAAAATACAGGTAGCTATCTTAGAATTAAGTTCGAGTTTTAGATAATTTATTATCCGCCAAATTATTTGAGACGAGGCAACTGCACGTTCGTCAACTATGTTAATCTTAGCAATTTTATGAAGATCGTTTTTAGTATGATGATCAATATTTATTATTGCTTTTGACCGTGACATCTCGGCAAGACGCTTCGCAAAACCGGTCCTTCTCATATCTCCACAATCAACCGTAATAACAAAATCAAAATCTCCCAAAAGAAAATCTTGTTGTATAAGATCCACATCTGGTAAAAATTCAAAGACCTTCGGAATCTCGTCTTTGCTCGCACAAATTACTTCCCTACCTGTCGCCCGAAGGGTAATTGAAAGAGCAAGCGAAGAAGCAATAGTGTCCCCGTCAGGATCTTCGTGCAGAAGTATCAGAATCCTTTTTGATTTTTTTATTAGATCGGCAAATTTTGTAATTTTACTCTCGAGCATTTACTTGAAAGAAATAATTCTTCGTTTCCTCGTCTGTCAAATCGGATTTGGCAAGCTTAAGCGACTCGGTTTTTTCGAACTTAGTTGATGAATGACTCAATTTCTCTTCGGCTTTTTGATCGCCGACAAAAATTGCAACCCTGGGTTCAATCTGGCTGATTGCATCTAAAACTTTATCCAGCTCTCCATCTAAACACACGATAAGAGCTTCTACATTTGAAAGCTTCTCCACCATTTCCGGATCTACTTTTTCATTAAAGTCCATATAGCCCAAGCTAATATCATCGATGTCAAAAATGTAGCTATTCTTATCAATGCCAGTCACGATCACGCCTCCGATTTCATACTCGCCTTCACCTTCCAGCAAAATGTCATTGACTTCCGTCTTTTGAGAAAACTTGATAAGGGCCGACTTGTCCTTCACGTTGAGTGCGTCTTTTTCAAGGCGAATTTGCATATTTCCTCCAGGTTAATCAGGGGTTCATTATAGCAAAAAGGGAGTAAAAAACAAGAAGGCCCTGCAGCACGTTGCGCTTACGCGCACCGGCTACAGAGCCTTGACAACTACCGTTAGGGCTTCGCCCGCCCACTGGGGGCGGGTTGCATCTTGATCATGAACTGCCCGATAGCACCGAGAAACCGTTTTCCTGGCGTATCGGCGTATTCGGCATTGAACATGTCCCCCAATAGTACATAACATCCACGTCCGTTGTCCCCGGTACAAACTTGCACCTTGCCCACATCAATCAACATGCTTGTCCCGGGTCGGGAAGGCTCCGCCTGCCTAAAGTACATCAGGCCGCGACGAGCCATACTGGTAACATTCTGACCAGGGGGAATATTCAAATCGAAAGAGTACCGTGTCTGGCCCACGAAATCGACTATCAGTTTGCCATACCGATACTCCTGGTCCATTCCTACATACACTTTCACCAGCACGGGAGTTATCCCCAGCCTTGGAATACTCTGGCCAAATGGACGCTCACCGTAGTACTCCCTCGCCCACGCCTGTGGCTCTTGTGGCTTAGTCGGAGAGGGCGGATAGGACAGCCCTCCTGAGCGAGTCGGGGCAGGAGGAGTTGTTGACCCCTCCGGCCGTTGGGCCGTGTAGTCCCCGGGGTTATGCAGAGCCGGGGGCGACGCCTGGCCAGAAGTGATCATCGTACCCTTGGCTTTTCCCCCCACTCTCGGAGAGGGAGGATAAGATAGCCCAGGCGAGCGCTCGACGAGCTTTGGCGGCTCGCTCCGCGACTGCAACGTCTTGACGCGGATGGCGGAGGTGACGGCAAGTCCGCGTACGGAAACGTACATGCCGTGCACGGGGACTCCGGGCTGGAGCACATCCGCTGCCCGGAAGCTCAGTTTGGCTCTGAGCAGAGAGGTGTCCACCTTGGCGGAGAACATTATTGTCTTTCCTCCGCCGTAGTCGAGCATTATCTTGGCATCAGGATAGAACCCGACACCAAGTCCCCTACAGGTCATCTCAAAGGTGGGTTGAGTGTTCGGATCCCACTCTTCGCCCGCCATTGCCGTGGCGGACTCGATCTTCATCTGGAGACCGAAGGAGGCATAACAGCGGTTTGTTCGAACCGCTTCTGCTACCGCCCTCGGCGTCCGCTCATTAAAGATCTGGGCGTGAGTTAGCACTACCTCGTTAGGCAGGGCAGTAACACCCACACCCCAGTGAAAGTCGGATGCGCCAAGCACGCTGGTTGTGTCCTTCCCACTGCACTTGAGCAACTTCGCTACAGTGGAAAAGATGGGACCCGGTGTGATCGCCAACGGGTCGGCATCATAGCACTCCACCCCATTGACCCAGTTGGTCCTCTCTAAGTCAAAAGGATACTGGGGATGGGTGGGATGGGCAGCAATCGCTACGAGATTGTAGCGCGCGACGATGCTGGCCAACGTCGCCGAACCGGTAGAGAGATCGTGGAATTTACCCGCCTTCTGGGCATCCATCAACTCTCCCAGGGAGTAACGATCGAGTGGGAATACCACGATGTGGTTATCCTTCCCGTTTAGCGCGATTTCCACACCCGGCACACCGAGCAAACCCGTCTCCTTCGCCGCCTGCTCGACCAAGTTGATGTACTGCACAGGGTCCGTGATGCAGACTTTCCCGGCTACCAGCTCATGTCCCAGATACGATAGCTGGAGCAGGAAACGTTCATAGGGATTCTCGATGAAGTCCATGGGGACAGTGTCCCCGAAGTGCTCAAGGTGATCACTGATGATTACACCTTGGGCACCCAGCGCACGAGCGATTCTGAATGCGAGCAACATCGTGTACAGCCCGTCAGATACGTTCGAGTGCGTGTGATCTATCAAGGCGATATCCTTATTCCCCCATACGCATACAGACCCCGCCAACATCACCATAACCAGCAGAACGACCGCTACTTTTTTCACTTTCGTTCCTCCTGTCATTTGGCCCGCTAAGGCGGACCTCGAAATGTCCTCTAATTGTCAAAGAACCCGATAGTATAGCACAAACTCACCCAAAAGTCAACCTTGCCCTCCTATCAACAGCTACTATACGAACACAAAATAACCGTTCAAAATTGAACGGCTATTTTATATCCATATAGCTCAATTATTTTATCAGCTTAAGACCGATCTTTCTCGATTCGGGCTTCAGCTCAATAACCTCAAATTCGTATTTCCTGCTCTGCTCGACAATGCCTTTTTCCTCTTTAGTTAACGAAAGCAATCCATCTAATCCATTCTCGAGTTTGACAAACGCCCCATAAGCCGTAACTCGGGTTACTTCGCCCTGAAGTTTCTTTCCAATCTTCACTTTCTTCATTTCCTCAAGCCATGGATCCGGAAGCATCCTCTTAATCGATAAGAAAATTTTGCCATCCTCAACTTTGATAATTTTAGCTTTAACCGTATCTCCAACCTTATATAGCTTATTGATGTCGTTGACCCTCTCCCATGAAATTTCAGAAATATGGATTAATCCCTCGACTTCGCCAACTTGAACAAAAACCCCAAACGGCGCAATTCCGGTAACTTTACCCTCAACTTCCTGCCCTTCAGAGAAAAGCGATTCGACAACTTCGGGCAAGATCCCGCATGCCGCTTTTTCCGAAAATATCAGTTTTCCGGATTCTTTATCGGCGCTGATAACCTTTATCTTAAGTATCTTCCCTTCCATTTCCCGGAGTTTGTTCAATATCTGTCTCGGATCACCGCCTTCAACACGCGGGTAATTAGCAACGGAAAGCTGAGAAACGGGCAAAAATCCCTCTGCCCCGCCAGCTTCAATTATGAGTCCGCCGCGATTGGCATCTTTAACCCGCCCCTCCAAAATACTGCCCTCGCCTTTATTTTTATCCAAACTATCCCAAATCTTATCCTTATCGGCTCTCCTCAAAGAAAGCCCGACTAAACCGTCTCTGTTTTCAAGCGAAACAACCGATGCCTTTATCGTGTCGCCCGGTTTAATCTCCCTTGAATCAAAAGAATACTCGCGCTCCGGCACCACTCCAAACGCTACTCCGCCCACGTCGCAGAGAATTTTTCTCGCGTCTACACTGATAACAGTAACTTCGGCTAATTCATTTCTCGCAAAGGGAATTAATTTTTCCCCTTCATTTTCAACCAGCTCGTCCATCGGACTATTGGCTGATTTTTTTTCATCTTTTACTGCTTTTGCCATGAAGATATTTTTCCTTCCGCTTATAGACCTTATATTGGTCTATAAGTCTTGAGACTATAATTATACGGTAAATAAGAAGAAAAATCAACCAAATCAGGACAAGGACAACGCTAATGATAAAAACCGACCTGAGTTTGAAAAAATTCAAACCTTGGGTGCGGGAGAAAATGAGGAATAAAAAATAAACAGATCCATACAGGCCGGTGTAAACTATCCAATAATAAAATCTCTTCAAGAATCTTGGCAGTTTTTTCTTGGCCAAGATAAAATAGGAAACAGCCGACAAAACAAAAATGGCGCCGAAAAAAATCGTCAGGCTGGTAGAATAGGCAAGTCTTGCCGGTGCATCTTCGGCAAGATACTGCCAGTCAAATAATTTTGAAAAATTAAAATGTAAGATGCTCATTAGCTTTTACAAATCTCGATCTATTATCTATTCTCTATAATATAGTAATCTAACTTGGTGCCGAGGAACAGAATCAGTCATCCCGCTGAGCGGGACGACTCTTTGCGAGTCCCACTCTTGCAAACCCCGCCTCACGCAGTCGCGTTCCGGCTTTCGATCCTTGGCAGCGGCACATTTCAAACATTTATGGCTAAATGCCATAAATCTGAAATGGTGCCGAGGGGCAGAATCGAACTGCCAACACATGGATTTTCAGTCCACTGCTCTACCACTGAGCTACCTCGGCTCTCAGAAAACAAAAGATAATTACAGGGAAATAATAACAACTTTAGGTTTCTTTATCAAGAAACTGGACTGGTCCAATACATCGAGGACACTTTCAAGTTGATATTGTTTTCTCATAAAACTCCTGCGGGGTCAAATAATTGAGAGCTTG
>PEZV01000008.1 GCA_002778735.1 Candidatus Berkelbacteria bacterium CG10_big_fil_rev_8_21_14_0_10_41_12
GTTACCGAAAAGTTTATAAAATAGTGCTGCTGAATCGCCCTACAGGTTTATTTGCCGACAGTCCCTTGCACTGAACAATCTTTTCAATTGCTTGTCAACCCCCACACCAAATCTTGACAATTTTTGCTAAAACGACTGGGTCAGTTAATATATTTACCTGAATGGTTAGAACAATATTGTTGTGAGTTTGGTGTGGGGGTCAAGCCCCGACACTACCTACAATACGTTTCTTCAAACTTTGAAATGCTTTACTTCTTAATTTTAAATTCGATTCTCGCCTATGAACGTCATTCTCTGATTTATATACTTCACAATATACAAGTTCGAAAGGAATTCTATATTTCGTAGAAGAAACCGACCCTCTATTATGTTCATCGATTCGCCGTTTTAAATTATTTGTAGATCCTATATAGAGATTTTTATCTCTTCCACTTTTTAGAACATAAACAAAATACATATTATATTTTACTCATCGCCTTTTCCGCTAAAATATTTCATCCACAAAGAGAAGTTCGATGCTTGCGGAGTCTCTTCTACAGCTTTAATTGGTTCAACAGGTTTATCTGTGACTTCCTTCGTTTCGACAACAAGAACCTTTTCATCCGGCTTTCTCATCCCAAGTTTTTTCCTTGCCTCAAGTTCTTTGAAGGCGTCTGTTTGATAGTACATAATCAGATCTTCAAGCATATTTTTATTTGCTTCGAGAGTACTGATTTCTGATTTCAAATTTTTGATTTTTTGGCTTGTTGAATAATTTAAAGCAAGGGCTTGGTAAAGCATAAAAAGTAAATATATTATAAGCAGGATAAAAATCACCTGCCAAGCATTAAACTTGCCTGTGTGTATTTTGTCGTTATCCACAAGATCATTATGAGATATCTTCCGATTTTTTGCAAAAGTTGTACCAAACCATAAAATTTAATTTGCTATAAAGATTCTTCTAAATTTCGCGAACAAGAAGATTGTATTTTTTTGCGAATTACATTCGCATTATTGCAAGCCTGCGGCTTGCGACTTTCTTGAAACCAAAGGGGAATGCTTTCGGAGGCACTCCCCTATGGTTTCGAAACTTCCTTACCCCTCCACGATTTTCAAGGAACATAAAAAGTAATTTTCTTTTCAGCTTGTCTTTACAATTTATCCTGACATTACGTCGTGGAATTAAATTGCTCAACAAGCAAGCAGAAAATTATTTTTATTTCCTGAAAAAGAATACAAGATATCTTTTATCTTTTCGCTTTAGCGAAAAGGAACTAATAGAAAGAAAATTTTCTGCTTAAAATTGCGGTTTTTGAGTGGAGCAAAAACCTATCCTTAATAATAAAACAATCAGTGAGCAAACTTGTCGTAGACGCTTGGAGAGTGGAACTCCAAGCTAATCTATAAAAAGAAAATTTTCGCCATCCTTCAAAAAATATGGGCTGAAAGCCCAAAAAATAATTCTTAAAAGCAAGTTTAGAAAATTTCAAAAATTTCGCGTAATCTACCAGCGTAGAGTTGGCGGTCTTTCATCATCCTCGGAAGTTTTATCCGTTTGATTTCTCGCATCAGTGATTTTTTCCACTTCATCATCGTGACTTTCCCTACTAATCGACTTTATTGTTTTGTGCTCCCTCACCACAACGCCCTCCTGTCCACCATAGAACCATTCATATCCATAATAACCAAGCGTTGAGAGACCGCTTGCCAAAACTATGATCGCAAGCAGAATTATCCAAGCGCTCCAATTAGTTCCCGTCTCTTTCTCATCACTCGTTGCTCTGATCTGTATCGGAAGAGCAACTTCTTCTTTGTCCTGCTGAAGTTGCTGCAACTGGACTTCTGATATTTTTGGAGCTGTAACATCAGCTTCTATTGTTGGCGCAGCATTAGTATTATATGCCAGCTTAATTTCTTTCCCTTCAACCTTTATGTTTGTAATTAAAGTTCTTGTCGATTCGTTGCCAAACTGATCTATCGCTGTAACATATACTTCCCATCCGCCTACCGGCAGATCGGTTGTATCCACCAAAATCGACCACGCGCCATTACTGTCTGCACTTCCTTCAAACCTTTTACCAGCAATCTCAATGATGATTCGAGCAAAAGAGTCCGCTGTTCCCTTTACCTCAAATGTATCTCCTTGAGTAAAAACCGTACCATCTTCCGGAAAACAAGACGCCTCAAACGTTACTGATTTGTCGATCGTGAAATTACTTATAATCCGTGATTGATTACCCGCAAGATCAGTAACCTCAAGCGCCAATATATGACCTCCCTGCGTTAAATCTTTGAGAATATCTTTGTTTGTAAATTGTGTCAGTTTATCATCCAGATAAACACGCGTTATCAAATTCTTCTCTCCTAAGAGATAACTCAGTGTTACCTGATCTTTGTAAGTTTTGCCGTTAACAGGACTTAATATCGTCGCCGATGGAGAAATAAAATCAGCTACCAGTAAAACTGCAAAATACTCTGTTGAGATTGTGTCATCATCTCTTGCTTCGCTTATAGGGTTGACTGATTGCCCTTCTTCCAAACTGCCCTGCGGATCCGGTTGAGGAGGAATTACATCGTTTTCAATAAAATTCAAAGTTATTTTAATCTCATTTATACCTTCTTGAAATACTTCCTTAAGCGGATTAGCCGAAGCGGGAATTGCCGGATATTCAAAGACAACTAAATTGCCGTCATCTCCTATCATCACATTAGAGTCTAATACTTCACCATTAATTAAGATTATCGAGAGGTTCTTGTCAACAGACATTTGAGTCAAATCTGCTTCGGGATCGACCACAACCCGAAAGCCGGTGTTGGTCTGATTTATATAGCCCTTG
The DNA here is from genome assembly GCA_002778735.1 of Candidatus Berkelbacteria bacterium CG10_big_fil_rev_8_21_14_0_10_41_12. Lineage (GTDB taxonomy): Bacteria > Patescibacteriota > UBA1384 > UBA1384 > 1-14-0-10-41-12 > 1-14-0-10-41-12. The sequence continues at coordinate 2,817 of PEZV01000008.1, forward strand.
ACGACTTTTCCGCCTGTCGCCGAGAACTGTGCTTCTTTAAATATTAGATCGGGATCTGCAGCCTTAGCCCAAGATGGGCCAAAGCCAGCAGATATAACAACTGCAACTGATGCAATAGTGATTATAAATTTGTTAACAGTTTTTTTGATTTTATGCACTTTATGCACAACACTACCCCTTTTTTAACTTAAGCCCAAACGCTTTTACACAACATACGTTTGGGCCATAGTCATTAACCATAACTCGCCAAAAACTGTAACAAACAGATTCTACCTGTCAAGTATTTACTCAAATAAATAGTTGCCCCGTTAAACGGGGCAACTATTTTTTAACTATCACATTACTGCCTCCTTATGAATTCCTTATCGATTGATGTCAGTTAAAATACGCTCAAGATATAACTGCTGGGTACCAAACATCTGTACATAGATATTCGATTCATAATCAAATATCTCACCTTTTACAACCGCTGAACCAAACTCCTTAAATTTAGGATTTACAATATTATCCATATGGGTCTTGCTGTTTTCCAACGCATTTTCGGCATCTTGAAGGTCCTGAAAATCAATAGCTAAGTTTTCACCAGCATAAATATACTTATATCCGTTTTCCTCCATAAAATCCCACGGAGTCTTTCCATTTTTTGAAGCATGATCAAAATACTTCTCTCCTACCATTGAATTTGCTTTCTGTAACGCAGCATCAGCTAATTTACTATTCCAGATAAGACTTGAAACCCCTTGATCCCCTCTGGTTTTATTTACAAGGTCGAGCGTAATATGCTCGCCTTCTTTTGGCTTATTAGCAGATAGAACGAAACCATTAATATAAGAAAGGGAAACAATAAATCCAAAAACAGAAATTAGTACAATAAAGACAAAAACCTTCTTAAACTTTGAAATCCCCTTCCTTGTAGTCTCACGGTAGTATTTCATGTTGGATATATCATATCACAAATTATCCTATTTGTCAATTCACTATCGTAATATAACCAATATTTACCCACGTATCAGCCCTACCAAGCAGAGGGATTCACAAAATTAATATTTTAATCACAAAACCGCCGCAAAAACAAAAATCTCCGTCTCGCGGAGATCTGGTCGGCCTGGCTGGATTCGAACCAGCGACCAACACCTTATAAGAGTGCTGCTCTACCACTGAGCTACAGGCCGAATCTCTACGATATTATAAACCTCCAAACCATTTCTTTCAAGATATTTGATTAACATCGATAATATTTGATAGAATTAAAATATGAACCATCGTAGAGTATCGAAAACTCTTCTTATTATCTTTATATCCTTTTTCGTATCACTGCTAACCGTATATACCGCTTTTTCATATTCTTATAAGGATCAAACGTTGCCCAAGATGTATTTTTTAGGTGAAAATATCGGTAATACTCCACTTGGTAAAATCGATAAAGTAACTTCAACAATGATCGAATCAAAGATCAACTCTCCCATTAAAATTACTTTGAAAAACAATATAAAAGAAGCAAAGTTATCAGATTTATCTATTACAATTAACAACAACGACCAATTACCGGCAATTAAAGGCGAAAGAGTTTATGATACTTTCCTTATCTCGCCTGCGTATATTTACCGAACCGCTTTCTCAAAGAACGAGATTACTCCGGTAATTAGATTGGGCAACGAGACGGAAAATAAATTAAAGGAATTATTTAAAGACCAACTTCAAAATGCACAAAACGCATCTATCGAATTAGATGATAATGGAAACATCAACATTTCAGAAGGTCATGGCGAATTAACGATCGACACAAAAAATCTACAGAATTTATTTACCGAATGCCTAAAAACGGGATGCAAAGACATAATTTCCCTCGAGTACAAGGAAGTCAATCCTAAGGTAAAAAAGACGGATATCGAACCATACAAAGATGAAATAAAATCCTTTTTAGACAAAAAAATAATGGTTCAAATCAACTCAAATTATTATAGACTTAAGGACACGGATAAAATAGGAATCATCGATGTCGAAAAGACAATCCAAGATAAAAAATTATCTTTCTCTGAAGGAACCATATCTAATTTTCTCAACGATATTGCCAAAAAATATGACACTAAGGGTAAAACAAGAAAAATATCCGAGACAGATGGCGCAGTATTAGACGAAGGTACCGAGGGTTTAGCAATTGATGTTTCCCAATCGGCAAAAATAATACTTGATGCCTTGAATAACGGGGACGACCTAATAGAAGTTGCGGTTAAAGTCACTCCAGTTGAAGAAGAAAAAGTCAGCCCAGGATATAATCCCGGCAAATATGCCGGAAGATATATCGAAGTCAATTTGTCTCAACAAGAGCTTTATCTTTTTGACGGAAGCAATCTGATCGCGTCATTTCCGGTTTCTACTGGAAAATGGAGTATGCCGACACCAACCGGCGAATTCACAATACAGAGCAAAACAGAACGAGCTTATAGCAATGAATACGGTCTTTATATGCCCTGGTGGATGGCCTTCATCGGAGATCAATATGGGATCCATGAACTTCCCGAATGGCCCAATGGAACCAAAGAAGGTGAAAATCATCTTGGCACACCTATTTCTCACGGATGCATCAGGTTAGGAGTAGGCGCCGCTCAGCAGGTATATAACTCTATCGACGTAGGAACGCCTGTATTTATACACACATAGCTAAATTAATAAAACTCCGGCTATAGCCGGAGTTTTATTAATGGCATAGATATGTTATGCGAAGACTGAAACAAACAAAGCCGAAGCAGTGAGAAACGCAATATAAAATTTAAGTCCAAGATTTTTCTCTAAAGAAAAATAGTTAATTCTATATATTAATTCACGATAGTTACTCATATGCGTATAATAGCACAAATACGATCGTATGTCAATATAACAACTTCGAACAAACCTGTGTATGTTATATAACAAATACAACAGAAATATTAATCTAACTATAAAATTTTGAGGGTAATAACTTCTTCTCGCTCCAATAAAAACAAAAGGTTACCCCTTTGTTTTTCCCAAAGAGATCAATATTCTTTTCTTATCCGTGTTTTTATTTAAAGGATAGTATCCTGTCACAATTTTGCCATTTACCGCATTTAAAATCTCAAGACGATATTTACCTTGAGGGAGAAGCTGTCTCGCCCTACCCCTAGAGTCTGTCCCTAAATAACTTAAAATCTTTCCGCTCGAATCACGTACTGTGATAGCAACACCCTCAATGGGTTTGACACCGACAGCTATCAAAATATTAAGAAGAAACATATTTTTCCGATACAATATTACAACTACCCAAAAGATAACAAATACTAAAGCAATATAGATCGGTAGATAATGTAATACTAACCAGGAAAAAAGCGCGTTGATAGTCCCGATTACAAGCACTAATTCAAGAGAAAAATAAAAGGCAATTAATATGTTATTTAAATTTCTGATATTATCAACATCAATAGCACCTTGACTAATCAGATTATCAAGATAAATATCCATCTTGAACTTTCGAGAGTCATTTTTGATAACAATTTCATTCCTATAACTTTTTTTGGTTCCAAATATTAGATAGTTTATTCCATGAGTTCTTGATTCAATCTCAAGAAAATATCGACCGGGCAGCAGATCAAACCCAAAATTTCCCCCAATTCCACTTAACTGGGTTGCAATAAGCTCGCCTTCACTCGAATAAACTTTAATCAAGATTCCTTCGATTGGCCTCTGAGCCAAAATACTATGAACCTTACCCCATCTTGGCATTTTTCGATTCCAAGACTTTCGAGATAGAAAAGGACTCTTTGCAGAAGAAATAAAATTATATAAAGATCGGTAAAGTGAAGTTGAGCCGAAATAATAAATTATAAAAATTACAATCACCGCCCATGCAAAAATTTCAAGAACAGGGCTTCTTACTTGCCCATCTTTGACAAGCATCAAAAATGTTTCTCTTAGAGAGTTTGTAAACTGAATGTAGCCTTGATTCATTCCCCTCCCATTAGTATAAATTTACCATAAATAATGCAATTCTTGAAATATTTTGAAGTGAAAAAGTTTTGCCGTGCAGGATTCTGCGCTTCACATTTACAATAATTATTTTACGATTATAATCTATTTATCAGTCAATAAACGGGAGGACAAATGTCATACGAGGAAATTGAAGGTCAAATCAAATCTGCGGGAGAAAAATTAAAGCTTGACAGCAGCACTATTGAACAAATTTACTCTCCACAAAGAATAATTGAGGCAAATTTTCCTGTTAAGATGGATAACGGAAAAGTAAAAATTTTTAAAGGTTACAGAGTACAACACAACAATGCCAGAGGTCCTTTTAAGGGAGGCATTCGTTATCATGAAGACACAAATATCGAGGAAGTAAAGATTCTTGCCGCTTTAATGAGTCTCAAAACTGCAGTAATTGATATTCCCTTTGGCGGGGGGAAAGGCGGGGTCCGTGTAAATCCTAAAGAAATTTCCCAAGATGAACTAAAAAGGCTCACGGAGTCATTTGTCAAATCTATATCAGATTTTATCGGTGAAAAAAAGGATATACCTGCTCCCGATGTTAATACTAATGCTCAGATAATGAAATGGTTTAGGGAAGAATACGAAAAAATCACACATCAAAAAGCTCCCGGAGTAATCACGGGTAAAAAGCTATCGGATGGAGGGATTAAAGTTAGAGATGAAGCAACCGGACTTGGAGGAGCAGCCGTTATCCTCGAAATTGCCAAACAATTTAGCAAACCGGTAAAGGATATAACAATTGTAATTCAAGGATTCGGAAACGTCGGACACCACCTGGCACACCATCTTGCACAAATGGGCTTCTTGATAATCGCAATTGCGGATGTCGATGGAGGATTTATGCACGAAGATGGCCTTGATTATTACAAAACCTTCAAAAAAGTTTATCATAAAAAAGGAAAAATTTGTGATACGTGTTACTGTCTCATCCATGGCGAATCAACCGATTGCAAAATAGTAACTGCCGAATCAGTTCTATACCAACAGGCAGATATCCTAATCCCGGCAGCCATTGGTGAACAAATAACTATCAAAAATGCCGATAAAATAAAAGCGAAAGTCATTGTTGAGATGGCAAATCATCCTGTAACTCACGACGCAGAGAAAATTCTCAAGAAAAAAAATGTTCTAATAATTCCCGATATTCTGGCCAACTCCGGCGGAGTTCTTGGTTCCTACTTCGAATGGATCGAAAATACAACAGATAAGAAGATGACCTATAAACAGTCCCAAGAAAAACTCATCGAAAAAATGCGTCGAGCAACACATGAGGTCCTAAAAACTGCCGAGAAATTTTCGGTCACGCCAAGAGAAAGCGCTTATCTACTCGCTATCTCAAGAATTGCCAAAGCAATAAAATCGCAAAAGATCTAAGATTCTACTATAATATTTATAGACAAAAAGGAGGTTTGTGAAGTTTTTCTTTTCCCGAGTAAGAACTAAAGGTCTCAAAGTCCCTTCACTTAAAGGGACATGGTGGAAATTAGGGCTTTTCGTTGCTGTCATGGGACCGGGGATAATCACCGGAAACGTTGACAATGACATTGGCGGAATAGCAACATACTCTTCGGCAGGAGCGAGCTACGGCTTTAAACTCCTCTGGATATTGCTTCTCTCGACATTTTCCCTTGCCATAGTACAAGAAATGACAGCGCGACTCGGAACAATCACCGGGAAAGGGCTGGGTGCATTAATCAGAGAAAATTTTGGTTTTAGAATCACTTTTTACGTACTTTTAGCACTTCTTCTTACAAACTTTGCAAATACAATTTCAGAGTTTGCGGGTATTGCCGCCGGGACTGAAATATTCGGTATTTCCCGTTTCTGGAGCGTTCCAATCGCCGCATTATTTATTTGGTTTTTCTCCATGAGAGGAAACTACCGCACGATCGAAAAATTACTACTTATTTTCTGTCTTTTTTACGTTGCTTATATTTTTGCCGGATTTCTGGCAAAACCCGTTTGGTCTGATGTCATTACATCTACATTGATCCCAAGTTTTGATCTTAAAGACATCGGGTTAGTTACTATGACAATAACAATTATAGGAACAACAATTGCGCCATGGATGCAATTTTATCAGCAATCGACTGTAGCGGAAAAACATATTTTAATCAAGCAATACAAATACGAAAAACTTGATACTTATTTAGGGTCGTTTCTAACGAATTTTGTTGCCTTTTTTATCATCGTGGCCACAGGCGCAACTCTGTACAAAAATGGCATTAGGGTTACCGAAGCATCGGATGCGGCAAGGGCACTTGTTCCATTTGCCGGAAAATTCGCCTCTTCACTTTTTGCAATCGGACTAATAAATGCAGGTGTAATGGCGGGTTTTGTTCTGCCAATTTCTACTGCTTATAGCATTTCTGAAGGATTCGGATGGCAAAATGGCATGGGTAAAAAATTCAAGGAAGCACCGAGATTTTATGCTCTTTTTACAATATTAGTTTTTGTAAGCGCTTTAGTCATCTTATTTACAAAGTTAAATCTAATCAAAGTGATGTTATTTTCTCAAACACTTAATGGTATTCTCCTGCCGGTTATCCTGTTTTTCATGCTCAAATTAATCAATGATGAGTCCATAATGGGATCGCATATTAACACAAAATATCAAAATTTTGTCACGATAATAACAATTGTATCCGTTAGTTTTCTAACAATTCTGATGCTCCTTCTTACTTTCTGGCCTGCAATTAAAGTATTTATATTATGATTTTTACAAAAGACATATTATCCAAGCCAGTTTATTCAAAATTAGATCATCCTATCGGCAAGGTGGTTGATCTTTCAATTGCTATCTACGAAAGATGTCCTAAAATTCTTGGGTTTTTAATCGAGTTTTCCCAAATTAAATATATCGACAGGAAAGAGTTAATTGAACCTGCCCGCAATATCCGATTGATGGTTGGGGCAAAATTCGTAAAACTATTGAGCGGAAAGTTTAAATTAACCCAAAAAGAGGAATTCCTCCCAGTACAATATTTGCACAAAAAAGAAATTTTAATTAACAAAAATATCATCGATCAGACAATTCTTAATCTTAAAAAAGAAGCCATCGGCAGAGTAAATGATGTCGTAATATTCGAAGAAGACGGATACCTTAAACTATACGGCATTTCTGTCGGCATAGTGGGTTTAGTCAGCAAACTTGGACTTGAAATCCCAATTGAATTGTTGGATAAAGGACTTGGGAAGTCTTTTCTGGAAAGTGTGATAAGCTGGAAGTACGTTAAAGAATATCGTCTGCAAAAAGGTGAAATCGTCATAAATTCCATTAATCCGATGCAGACCGAAGAAAAAATATCCTGGAACCAGATAAGGAGTAAGAAAAAAAAGAGCAAACTTAAAAAACCTTTAATAGCTAATTTAATTAAATTTATCCATATAGGAAGGAGAAAAAATGGCAAATAAAACAGATGAAAATTTACTCAAAGCATTTACGGGCGAATCCATAGCGAGAAACAAATATACTCTTTTTGCCAGCGTTGCCAGAAAAGAAGGTTTCGAGGGCATTGCGAGAATATTCGAGATAACTGCCAATAATGAAAGGGGCCATGCGGAAATATTAATGGAATTCATTAAACCAGGCACAAAAACAACATTCAACAGCGCAATTGAGCCGGTTGCTGATACATATACAAATCTTGTACATGCCGCCGAGGGAGAAAAATATGAATGGGGTACAATGTATCCTGATTTCGAGAAAATCGCGCGAGAAGAAGGAGAAGATGAAATTGCCGGTATGTTTAAAGAGATTGCAGAGGTAGAGGAAAAACACGAGGAACGTTATCGAAAATTAGCCGATGATGTCAAAGGTAAAACTGTCTTCAAGAGAGATGAAGAAATCGAATGGGAATGCCTAAACTGCGGTTATATTCACAAAGGAAAAGAAGCCCCTGAAAAATGCCCTGCTTGCGCTCATCCTCAGGCATTTTATAAACCAAGATGCGCTCTTATTTGAAAAAATCCCGGGAGTCCGGGATTTTTTCATGATCTCGATTTTTTATTTTTTGTCAGAGTACGCAATCGCAAAAGATACAACTCCGATAACTATTATCACCACACCATACCACGCGGCATCAACCATTGTCGCAAATGCCGGGATAAATTTGAATATCCCCATTAAAACCACTAATACCGAGAGTACAAGTAATGTCGATTTTGACATATTACCTCCAGATTAATTAACTAATTACTAATTATACAGACAAATACCTTCCAGTCCAGAATAGGATTGGAGGGCCCTGATTGTCCGCAGATCAGAGCCCTTGCGGGTGATAGCACCTTGTGACATCGTCAACTGCCTCTGCCAGTACGTCGCTGGCTCCTCCGGCAGCTTTGGGACGACGCCCAATCGCTTCCGCTGTTCCTTGTCCCACTCGCGCCGCCTCGCCTTGCGTACTTGCTTACTTCCAGCAGGCGGAGCAAAGGACACTGGATGAACATTGTCGGCAGCACGGCGGCGTTCACGTCCCTGCTCTCTCTGCTGTTGGCTACGTCTGGCCTTATCGTGCGAACGCCAATTGATCTTTCTGCTCACCAGCATCACCCTTTCCCCAAGAAATGCGGACAGTTATTTTTTATCAAAAATATCCTGTTTTCACAAGAGAATCACATCCCTTTATATTCCCAGACAATCTTATCGCCGGCATGAGTCACATATTTATCGGCTGCAACTTCGGCAAAGTTGCCATCAACTGAATACGTCCAAAATTCTTTATCGGTTGAGGCAAGGCCGTTAATACTCTTAATCATCACACCAAATGACGATTGATCGGCCTCGACATTATATTTCTCGCTAAGAATCGTGTAGACAGTCTTGCCCTCTTCTCCATCATATGACACGGTCTTTGATTGCTCAACAGAGGCACTCTGGGTTTCGGCAGGGGTTTGTTTATGCAGCGATGGCGCATAGATAAAAATCCCAATTCCAGCAAGAACAATTATGATAATTAATATTATATTCTTTAGATTCTTTAAAGATTTCATCTTAACTCCTCTAATCAATTTAGTTTATAGAAACAAAAAATTCCGAATGTCGCCGGATAATAATTATATTAGTTCCATTTGCTACCTCCACGGGGTTCTCCGGCAATGCTTAAAAGCCGAGCCGGATCTTGCTGGTTTTCTGACTCGCTTTTCTTTCGTTGAATTATCCTTCGACTGCGCTCTCCTCGAGTCTGAGCGACCTCGGAGTCGAAGACAGGATAATATTTTCAACTACTTGAAAATATTACAGTAGCCTGACTGTAGCGGGATCCCCGCCTGCAGAAGCTGTTGCTTCAGCGACTGCGGGCAGGTCACCGCACTTCCCTTCCGCAAGAATTTAATTTAACAATTTACTATATAAATAAATCAAAACAATGAAATTTGTCAAATCGTCAAGATATTTTGACCTTTACGGTATCTTCTATTTCTAAATTTCCCCGCCCAAGAGTAACAGACTTTGCGTTGGAAACAGACTTAATGAGACTAAAATACGCTTCAAAATCATCTTCCGCTTGGATTGTAACCTTGCTAATCGGCGCATTTATTGAAAGTTGATGCTCAGATTTATACTTTCTGATTTTGGAAATAATCTTTTTAACAATTTCAAAATCCGAAACGATATTTTTGTTAACCTTTCCCAAATTTAAATCACCAAAAATAAACTGCGAAATGCTTTCTTTGTTCTTATCCCGCTTGTAAATTTCATCATAAATCTTTTCGCTAACGTGGGCGATAATCGGACTATAAAGACAAACAATCCCAAATAAAATGCTATAGAGAGTGTTGAGCGCGGCGTGTTTTGAACCCTCATCTTGTCCATAAACCCGCTCTTTAATAATTTCTAAATAGTTATCCGCAAAATCATCCCAAAATAATTTATCAACTGCCGCACGCGCCATTGGCAGATTATACTGCTTGAAAGATTTTTTGTATTCATCCACGGCAATAATCAACCTCGAAATAATCCATTCATCTTCCGGTTCAAGATTCAACTTCTCATTATCCGGCGTGAACAAATTCTGCTCAAACTGCAATTTACAAAATCTTGCCGCATTCCACAGTTTTAAGACAGTTTTTTTGCCAACTCTAATTTCTTCCTCGGTAAAGGAAATATCCTGTCCCAGTGCCGCTCCACAGGCCCAATAGCGAATCGCGTCAGCGCCATATGACTTTATGATGTTTTTCGGTTCAATAACATTTCCCAAACTCTTCGACATTTTTCTCCCTTTTGGATCAAGAACCCATCCGGAGATCATCACATCACGCCAAGGATTTTTGTTTTCGTGAAGCAGAGATTTTACCAAAGTATTAAAGAGCCAAAATGAAATTATGTCATGGGCTTGAGGCCTCAGTGACATCGGAAATAATTTATCCTTTGCCACTTTATCCGAAACCAAACTAATGGCAATTTGCGGAGTAAGCGAACTTGTCGCCCAAGTATCAAGAACGTCGATCTCCGGCTCAAACTCATTTGATCCGCAGTCACAAGGAGTTTTAGGTTTATCTTTTATGGGGTCAACCGGCAAATCATCGACGTTAGCCAATTTGACCTTCCCACAATTTTTACAATACCAAAGAGGAAATGGAACACCGAAAAATCGCTGGCGTGAAATACACCAATCCCACTGCAATCCTTTAATCCAATTCTCAAGCCGACTCTTCATAAAATCCGGATACCAATTCAGCTTATTGCCTGCAGATAAAAATTGCTCTTTCAAATCTAAATATTTTATAAACCACTGTTTAGAATTTATTATTTCTACCTGTGTCTTGCACCTCTCATGCACATTAACATTATGGGTAATCTTCTTCTCGCCAATCATCAAACCAGCTACTTTTAAATCAGATGTAATGGCCTCCCGCGCTTCCTTAGCAGTCATACCTTTGTACTTACCTGCTTTATCGGTCATGTGCCCAGACTGGTCAATCGATAAAATAAGCGGAAGCTTATGCGCCCTATACCACTGCATATCGGTAGCATCTCCAAAAGTGCAGCACATTGCCGCACCCGTGCCCTTCTCCATCTCGGCACGCGAATCAGCAATTACTTTCACCTTATGATTGAAAATAGGAACCTGTGCCATTTGATTAACAATCTTCTGATACCTCTCGTCTTGCGGATTGACAAAAATCGCGACGCAACTTGAAAGAAGCTCCGGGCGCGTTGTGGAAATTATCAGTTCTTCACCATTGTCAAGCTTAAAGGTCAGATCGCAAAATTTTGACTCGTCTACCCGATCTTCCATTTCCATTTGTGATATAGCTGTCCGACACGTCGGACACCAGACTACAGGCGCTTCAATCCGATATGCCCTGCCCATTTTATAAAGATCAATAAATGATTGTTGGCTAAGGCGTCTCGAATTATCGTCAATAGTCGAATAATAAAGATCAAAATCGCAACTCATCCCGATATCTTTCCAGTCCTGAATAAAATCAGGCAGAATTTCCTGAAGGGTCTTTTGACAAAGCTCGATAAATTGCGACCGCTTCATATCCACAGTTCGAACATTTTTTAACTTTTCAATTAGTCGCTCCGTCGGGAGGCCGTTATCGTCAGTGCCGAACGGGTAAAAAACATTCTTGTTTGCAAGACGCGCAAATCTCGCAACAATATCTTGCTGGGTATATGAAAAGCTATGCCCAATATGCATCTGTCCGGAAACAGTTGGTGGAGGAGTATCAATCGAAAAAACTTCTTTTTCTAAATCAGGATCGAATTTAAAAATTCCGTTTTTTTGCCAGAATTTTTGTATCTCTAACTCCCGTGAAATGAAATCATACTGTTTATCCATTTAGATTAATTATCTAATTTTTACCCTGAAAAGTCAATTTTATCTTTCGACTCTACTCGAGACTTTTAATCCTTCGACTTCACTTGGCAGATTTTTATGATAATATAAAGCAAAGAGAGGTAAAAATGAAAAAAATAATTATCGTAATATTCGTAATATTAGCAGTTCCCACTTTTGCCTTGGCGGCAGAATTTAGGTCTAATCATCAAGGAACGGATACTGTCAAAAAAGGAGAGGTTGTAAAAAATTTATACATTGCCAATCAGCAGGTCACGATCGAGGCAAATGTTCAAAACGATCTTTATGGCGCCGGTCAAAACATTATCATCAATGGGGACGTATCAGATGATTGCTTTGCCGCCGGGACAACAGTAACGGTAAACGGCGCCACGGGCGATAGTTTGAAAATAGCCGGTTCGACTCTAAATCTGAACGGACCTGTCGGAAGCGATTTGTTTGCCGCCGGGACAACAATTAATTTTGCCAAAAGCGCCAATGTCGTAAATGACCTTCTCGCCGCCGGCACGATGATCACATTAGATAACAAAATAGGCGGCAACGTAAAATTAGCTGGTTCAGCAATTCAAATCAACGGCACAATTGGAGGCGATGTTTATATTGCCGGCGTAGATAAATTAACAATTGGAGACAATGCCGTCATCAATGGCAATTTGACTTATCGCTCGAGCCAGAAGGCAGAAATATCACCCAATGCCAAGATTCTCGGTGATACCAATTATAAACCGATAGATACCGACAAACAAAAACAAATTGGTCAATTTACTCGATCGATTAAAGCTCTTTTCACTACACTGGGATTAATAAAAGTCGTGTCTATCATCATTCTTGGATTGATACTTATTTCGATGTTTCCCAAACAAACTGACAATGTCGTGAAACTTGGATATAAACAATTCGGTATGAACATTCTCTACGGAATTATCATCGGAATATTAGCGCCGCTTGGAATATTTGTCTTATTTGTCAGCGTCTTTGGCTATATGATAGCCCTAACCGCTTTACTTGCTTATCTGCTACTCTGTATCATCGCCGGTGTCTACGAAGCAATTATCGTCGGATCAGGAATTATCAAAATATTCGAAAAGAAAGACTACCGCTGCGACTGGAGGACTATAATCATCGGCAAAATTGCAGTGGTACTTATAGTACTAATACCTATTATCGGCTGGATCGGAAATCTAATATTTTTCCTCGCCGCTCTTGGGGCACTATCGAGGAATTGCTACAACCAGTACCGATTGAGCAAACAAACAAAATAGTGGATAGAGATTAGCAAAACAAAATAAAAACAGGCCTAAGGAAAACAGAAGGGCCTGTTTTTATTTTTACTTATAAACATCCGATATCTGAATATGCTGAATTATTTGGATTAAGTGCATCAGCCTTAGGTCTGACATAGAACCAAAATGCTTTACCGGCAGGAACCTTACTCAAGTGGTTAGCATCATCAACAAAACCGAGCAGTTTAAATGCATTCTTCGCTTCAACCGCAGAGCCATCTTTAATAATATAAACAACCTTGCTGGCCTTGCCTCTATTCACTATTTCCTGAAGACTCATAAGTTTTGAGCATCGGTTGGTGCCTTCGCCTGCACTAATTGATACTTTAATATCAGATAATCCCGACGTATACGGCGACCAAAGAACATTCCAACCTTCACTCAAGGTTCTCGACGCAGACGATTCTGTTTTGGCATTAACATTTACACTTTTTGCAGCATTTCCACCATTATAGACATAATAACCTTCGCCTAGCTTCATCACGAAAGGATCTGTAATTGATTTGAACCACTTCATATCAACACCGCTATATTTCAAGAAAGACGAGCCTTCTTCATTAATTAAGTCCCTGCTATTTAATGAATTCATTGAGCCAAAAGTAGATAGGCCTTTGTCAATATTTATTTGGCACGAGGTACAGCTCGAATAGAATTTCTCGAGATACTGCTTCAATAGCGACCGGGTTTCATCCATTTCTGAGTCGCTAAGCGACGGGGGCAGAAGGTAGTTCGAAACAATTGTATTATACTTTAGAATTTTATTCTCAATACCACTTCCAACTGTGGCAAGATCATTTTTTGTCTGCGCTGAACATTGTGAGTTCACCAATTTTTTGGCCTCTTTATAAGTCAGATAATATTTCAGATCGAGTATTCCCTCGCGCCAGCTTTCTGATTGCAAAGTTGGAATAAATCCATCCACAGCCGGATAAAAGACCATCATCTGTTTATTCCAGCTGGCAATTTGAAAATCATCATAGAGCGGACGTTGGCTCGTACCACTATAACCATAGACAGGATTAACTATATATCCGCGATATCCTGACCCGATAAGCCCCAATCCTCCCAGGTAACGGTCAATTGCTCTTGTTCCATGCTTGTCGCGAAGTTCATTCCAGCCTTGAAAATAGTATACTTCCTCAGGAAGCGGAGTAGCTTGACCTGACCTATAGAGTGCCGATCTCGCCAAAAAATCTTGGCCTTGCTCTGAATTAAGCGTGCGTCTGTAATTGACAATCGGCATATTAGTCTTATATTCATCACCATCAGCAAACAATCTCTCAAAAGTCATCCAAAGAGCCGATGTCGTTACTTCGTTTCCGATATTACTTTTACCGGCATCTGCGCCTAAAACACCCGCAACTATACTTTTTATATTCCTAACCCTGGTTTTATTATTCTCATATTTGTCCTCCGCAGTCCCATTGACAGAATTCGGCTCGTCAACCCCATAAAATAAAATCGGGATTGTTATTTTCGGATCATTTTTTATATCTGTTACTATCTTTTTGAATGCTTCTTGGGATGCCGGCGTATCAATCAAATCTCCTGTTAGAACTCCTCCGTTACTATCAATATAATCATAGTTCAATACTGCGGGTCCTGCGAAACCGTCTTGGGATAATAACTCAAGTGCTTTTGTGTTATTGGCAAACGGCCCGACTTTAAGCACCACAGAATTACAACCGTAGTCATGCACCGTCTGTAATCTCTTCTGGAAAAGATCTTCGCTAATAAACCAATGCTGTGAATTAGTCGGCATTTTAGAAGTCTTTATACGATCGTTAATGTAGCAACCAATTGTGTAAGGCGTATCTGCTTGTGACGGCGAAACGAGATCGAAATCAAGAACATTTAATTTAAGATTAAAATATGAGATTGCTTGATTTGTGCTAGCGTCCACAAAATCGACTTTGCCGCTATATGACCCGGCACCAACCAGTGGCGCACGAACTGTAAAGACAAATTTCTTGTTAGCATTGGCAGAAACAGAAATGTTAATTGGTTCTGATAAACCGTCGCTTGACTGATTTTGCGTTGATCCTCCGCTGGTAAGAAGTTGACCCGCCGCTGTTCCAATCGGACCACTGTTATCACTTAGAAAAAAGTTTGTTTTATCATTGCGTACCAGTAATTCATCAACATCTATAGGATTAGGCAAAGATGTTATCTTCCCGGCCTCCCAGTCAACTATTTTCTGCGGCCAAGTATGTACAACTCTTTCGTCAATAAATTTTTTATTCACCACCTCGTTCGCACTAGAGACAAGATCACTCTTGCTAACTGTCAAATTACTATAATTTTTGGAGCTTTCATTTTTAAAAAGTATCGAGAAACTTTCCTCTTCTCCCTTGGGAATAGAAATCTCGACTGTTTGCGCATCACTCTCAGGCGAATAATCAAAAACGGGGACTTGTTTTAATTTGACATCACTTTGATAATTCGCAACCGGAATATCTGCTGAAATGCGAAAGTTATAGATAAGAACAAGTAAGCCAACCAATAAGAGAACAAATAATACTATCAAAACGGGAGTATTTTTTTGTTTGGTCATAAACCCCACCTTTTTCATTTATTTGTTTGATTATAATCTACTGCGTGACAACCTGCAAGCTGAAAAAATTAATTGCCCAGAGAATGCTTAATAAAAGCAGCAAAAAGAGGATGCGGGCGCAGAAATCTCGATTTAAATTCCGGATGGAATTGCGTCCCCACAAAAAACGGGTGTTTCTTTATTTCTATAATTTCAACAAGTTTGCGCTCAGGATTTTCCCCTGATATAACAAGCCCTAATTTCTCGAATTGACCACGAAATTTATTGTTAAATTCATATCTGTGGCGATGGCGTTCTACAATTTTATTCCTTCCATAGCTAGCTCTTGCAATCGTTCCGGCCTTGAGCACGCAATTATATCCTCCGAGACGCATTGATCCTCCATAATCTTTATTCTTAACCTTCTCCTTTTGCTCATCCATAATATGGATAACAGGATATGGCGTCTTCGAGTCAATCTCTTGGGTGTTTGCCCCTTTCAGCCCTGCAACATTGCGGGCAAAATCAATTGTGGCGATTTGCATCCCATAACAAAGCCCAAAATAAGGTATTTTATTTTCTCGGCAGAATTTACTCGTCGCTATTATTCCTTCAATTCCCCTCGAACCAAAACCACCTGGAACGATTACGCCGTTATAATTTTTGAGTATTTTTAGACTTTCGGGTTTTTTCTCAAAATCTTCACTATTTATCCAGCTAAATTGCGGCTTTACCTTTCTGTGCCAACAGGCGATTTTTACGGACTCGATAATCGAAATATAAGAATCGGGAAGCGTATAATCGCCAGTGGTAAAATATTTTCCCACAATCGCAATCTTTACGATTTTTTTGGTGCTTTTTGCCAGATCTACAATTTTTTTCCATTTATCAAGATTAGATTTTTTATCCTTAAGACGAATACAATTCAATATTTTTTGCCCGAATTTTTGACGTTCAAAAACAAGCGGCAGTTCATAAATCAATTCAAGATCCGGCGCGGAAATTGCGTGCTCCGGCCTTATCGCGCAAAAAGTCGCCAGTTTCTCTCTTCTTTTGTCATCTATTTCCCGTTCGCTCCGGCAAACGATAAAATCAGCTTGAATGCCGGCACTGTTTAATGAGCGTGCGGCATATTGGGTGGGCTTGGTTTTCATCTCCCCCACACTTGTTGGGATTGGCAAATAACTGACGAGAACAAATGTCACATCATCCGGATTTTTCACTTTCATCATTCTAGCCGCCTCAAGAAACAAAATGTTCTGATATTCTCCGACTGTTCCGCCAATTTCCACCACTATAACATCAGCTTGCACATCTCGACCGGCATCTTGAATGCGGCGAATTATCTCCTCGGGAATATGCGGCACGACTTCGACGCAGCGCCCTTCGTACTCCAAATTTCTTTCCCTACTGATCACGGATTGATAAACACGGCCGGTAGTCATGTAATTTTCGCTTTTGATGTTTTGATCCAAAAATCTTTCGTAATTGCCAATATCCTGATCCGTTTCATCGCCATCTTCAGTCACAAAAACCTCGCCGTGTTCAACCGGATTCATAGTACCGGCATCCACATTGATATAAGGATCGGCCTTAATAGCCGTAACTTTATATCCTTTACTTTTCAAAATGCAGGCGATTGAAGAAGTAACCACCCCTTTACCGACAGAGCTCATCACTCCCCCTATGACAAAGACATATTTGCTCATATTTCTCCTAAAGAGTTTTTTTTCACTATAAAAGTGAAAATACAGTTCTATTAAAGCGGGAAATAAAACTTTTGCAAGACTTTCTAAAAGATAGAGGCCGATGGCTGATTATAATCCTATCGGCGTGATCTGATAAGCAAATTTATAGCCAGCCGTTTTGGCAGCGGCTTCAATTTCTTTTCTTACTTTGGCATAATCGAAATTGTAAGAGTAATCTTTACCAAAGAGTTTTGATTGTTCTTCGATCAAGCCTTCGCGAGTACCGCTTGTCGTATTGTAACTTTCTTTCTTGAAGCCAAATCCTGGCGACATATCGTCCATATTTCCGCCCATTGATAATCCTGAGCCGACTTCTTTTAACATCTCTGTAAATTTGACTGTTTTATCATCCTCGACAATTCTGAATTTGGCAATATAACTTAATTTTTTGCGCGAGAGAAATGCTTTTCGCTCGGCAATTGTTGCCCTAAGTGTATAGGCGCCACCTTTCTCCTTGACCTCGGCTGAAATTCCATCAGCCACTTTCTTAATATCATCTAACAATGTCATATATCCTCCGCTCCCGTGGCGCATTCCCGTTTTGAGTTTTCAAAATGGGAAGCGAGCTCGAGAAGTCCCGCACCATCCGCTCAATGTTATAACGAGACGTAGTCTGTTTGACTTTAAGGATCGGTGCCGAGACAATTAATTAATTTTTTAATTCTGAAATTATTCCAGCGTGGTAATAGGACGAAATTGCACAATATAAGTTTTTCCATCTTCGTGAGCCCATTCGATATCGCAAGGAAAGCCATAATGCTTTTCGATATTCATACAGACTTCGGCGAGCTTCTTAACTTCTTCATCAGAGAATTTCTGTTTGCTAACCTCATCTTGAGGTACTTCAACTTCCTTAATACCATCTGGTCCCCTAATAATTTTCATTTGCCATGATTTTACAACAAATAAAAATAAATTCCCACGAAAAAAGGGCGCCTGCCATCAGGCGCCCCGTTGGCCAGTGCCTCAGAGCACTGGCCCGTGCCTTGGGTCTCAGAGATCAGTGCGGGGTCGCAGACTCCGAAGAGGGCATTCCGCACTAACCGTGAGAGGCCCCAGTTGACCGTGGCCAGTCAACACTCGATTCGGAGGGAGGATATGGGATAAATGAGGATGGCTCGCCGGGAGCCGGTAACGCAAACTCTCTGCGAGTGGTCTGCTTCGCTGCCTGGCAGCCGTGCGGTGGCGTTGATATCCTATCCGCAACCGGCCAGAGCCAGAACGGTAGTCGCCAGGAGAGCAACCAGCAGACTGATGTTCTACGTTCGATCATGCTACTGGGCCGAAGCCCAGATCAAATAGAAGGTCGTTGCGACGTAGCGTAAAGCTTGGAGCGACAGGTTGTTGTTTGGCCGAAAAAATATCTCTCGGCCGGCCAAGATGTTCGGGTTGACTGATTACACCCACAACGCCTTCTTACACATTCGCTTAGGCTGCACCTCCTCAAACCTCAAGGTACCAACTTCTATCTTAATCTTAGTCCTGCTATTTTCATTAGTCAAGAAAATCAAAGGGGCCGTGTAAACACAACGGCCCCTTATTGAGTCACGGCACGCTGCCTCGAAAGGCATATGCGCGCCGGGATTTTCACCCTGCGGGCGAACAAATGCGGCTACCCGCAAGGTGTTTGTGTGGGAGTATTGCTGCCCGTTGGCAGCTCGATGTTGCTGAACCGCCAACGGGTTTGGCCTGCCACCGTCCCACGTTCTGCAGTCTGCCACCGTCCCCGCCACCACAAAACTAAACTTAGAATATAATATTTTATTCATTAGGTCAAGAGCTTATCCTATCTCATATCAAATACGACCACTGACTGCCTAAACCGCAATATCCCTTCTTGAGAACCAAACTGCTGCAAGAACAGTTGAGAGAACAGCTACTCCCAAGAAAATCCAGTATGCAAAGTGATCGATATGATTTCGCACCAGAGCATCTCCAGCATTAAAATAATAAAAGAAAGAAAAATATTTCAAATCACTTACACTGTCTTTTAAAGATGAAATTATATTTAAAACATACATAATCACAATCAATCCCGCCGAGGCAAAATAAACCTTGCCCTTTTCCGAAAATAACACTGACATCAACATCGAAAAACTATATGTGGCGAGCGCAAACATAAATCCGAGCAAAGACATAATAATGTAACCCTCGCTTTTGTATTCAACTCCATATAATTTTGCAAGCAGAATTGTTGAAGGAATAGACGCAAGAACGAAAACGATCAAATTGAAAAATCCGGCAAAATATTTGGCAAAAAATATTTTCAATCTCGAAACCGGAAGCGCGAGCAGAATTTCGGCCGTTCCACGCTCGATCTCCCTTGCAATTGCCGAGCCGGAAAAAGATACGAGAAGCAGTATCATAAGAAGCGGCCACATAAAACTAAATTGTTCTGTTGAGAGATAACTTTCCAAATTATTAAAAATCATATCTTCCATACCAAATGCTTTCAGAAATGATTCCGGATATGACTTCATAAGCTCTTGCAAACTCTGTGCCTGTTCTTGAATGGCCGGAAAAAACGACAGATACATAGCGAGAAGAAGTATTCCCAAAATGGAATATATGATAAGCGAGATTTTTCTATCCCGAACCGTGCGCCAAAATATTGCAAACATTATTTCTCCTTCTGGTAAAATTCAAGGAAAATTTCCTCAAGGGTTGCACCAGAAATCTCGACATTTTTGACACTGTGCTTTGCTAATTCATCAAATATCGGATTGATATCGCCTTTGACTTTAAAATTAACTCCATCAGGCATTTGTTCAACAATCTCAACACCTTTCAACTTAAATTTATCTGCATCAACTGGACCATTAAAATAAACTGCAACATTGTGCATCTTCTTATCTTTTAAATTACTGATTTTTTCGACATCGGCCATCTTGCCATCTTTTATAATCGCCACGCGGTCACATATTTTCTCAACTTCGGGGAGATTATGGCTCGACATAAAAACCGTACATCCCTTTTTCTGAAAATCCCGGGTAATTCTGTAGACCGAATTTTGCAAAATCGGATCAAGCCCGGCGGTTGGTTCGTCAAGGATTAATATTTCCGGCTCATTCATCAGCGCCAAAATCAGCCCAAGCTTTTGCTTATTGCCGGTGGAGAGACTTCTAACTTTAATCCTGGGATTATAACTAAATTCTTTGACGAGATCGCGAACTATTTTTGATTTGCCCCTGATCTGCTCAACGAATTTTATATGATCCAGCCCAGTCCAATAATCATTAAGATAAATCCCGCTAACCAAATAGCCGATTTTTGCTTTGAGAGCCACTGACTGCGACTGTGCATCTTTACCTAAAATTGAGATTCTTCCGGAATCCGGGCGGATAAAATCCATCATACATCGAATCGCTGTCGTCTTGCCTGCCCCATTTGGTCCGAGAAAGCCAAAAATCTCGCCCTTTTCGACCGAAAAAGAAACTCCATCCACCGCTTTAGTCGAGCCAAAATATTTTTTAAGATTTTTTACTTCAATTACACTCATAATAAGCTCACTCATCTTTTATAGCAAAAATTATCTAAATACAAAAGAAGGTCCTTTTTCAAGGACCTTCTTCTCGCTTATGATGTTTAGAAGCTCAATTAACCTCGGTTTGGTCTTTCAACCGGTGGTCTGGCAACGCTGACTGTCAGCGCTCTACCTTCAAGTTCCTTGCCATTCATCTCAGCAATTGCTTTTTGGGCAGTCTCTTCATCAGCCATTGTGACAAAGCCAAAACCTTTTGACTTGCCGCTGAATTTGTCGGTAATCACCTTTGCTTCGACTACTTCGCCAATTGAAGCGAACATTTCGTTCAATTTAGCGTCGTCAACAGCATAAGGAAGATTGCCCACATAGAGCTTGCTTTTGTTTTCTTCTTGCATTTGATTCCTTACAATTCTACTAACTAATTTTGTCGACCCAAGTTTTGTGTGCTCGATTACTTGTTTATGGCAAGGAATGAGTACCAAACTTCATTAATATTATATCAAAAATACTGCTACCGGTCAATAACATATCAATTAAAAGTTAAAAGTTAGGCCGTTGAGGTTATGGCATTGCTCGAGATTAGTCAAAAATAGCAGATATTTTTTGCACAATTACTTCAAGAAACCTGATAAAACAAACAAAATATAATAACCTCCGACTGCCGATATCAGGTTAGCTATAAATACCCAGAGTAGAGTCTTGGCGAAGGATTTTTCTTGTGCAAGGTTGATAACAATTGATTCGAATAAGACGATTAGCATCTCGGCAATTATGATGCTCAAAACACCATAAAAATTAAATAGAAGAAAGATCACCTGAAATGCAGAAAAAGAAATTAGATTGGAAATTGTTATTAAAATTATCGATTTCTTCTTGCGAAAACCAGCGAGGTAAAGTACGACCAATTCAATAATCAGAGTTAATAATAACCCGACAATAAATTTCTTATAGAAATTATTATCAAAAGGATTGCTGATTTTGCAATATCTTGCAGTACCACTATAAGAATATCCATTTGAGGTTAAGAAATAATAGTTAGGATTAGATGCATAAATTGCACATTCATAGTGTCTTTGCGCACCAGAAGCAAATCCACTAATTGAGCAGGTTACCTCTGTTTCATTTGGTTTACAATGTGCCGAGAGATATTCGGGGCTTATCAAATCAGCTTTAGCAGGTTTTGGTGTGAATAATAATAGAGTTAAAAAACAGAAAAATGCTATTTTCGGTAAAAAATAACGAGCCATAAATCTTCCCCCTGAAATTACAACACATTTAACTATATCCTAATCTTGATCACTCTACAACTAATTCGTATTGTGACACGACTTTTTGAACACCTCCAAATACAATAGAAAAATAAGGAGGTGAAAATGGGGAT
>PEZV01000026.1 GCA_002778735.1 Candidatus Berkelbacteria bacterium CG10_big_fil_rev_8_21_14_0_10_41_12
AAAATATTTGCTAAAGAATATTAGATAATTTCTAATTTATATAATCGCTTTTGTCGGCATATAAAAGCATTGTGATAAATAAAAGCCAAAGGCCCTCAGTGAGTTGAGAGCCTTGGTTGGGAGAGCGTTAGCTCTCCCGGGTTGGTTACGGTTACAATGCCTCTGGGAGGCGGACATGGAGCTTGGCGGGTTCTGCCTTGCTTGCTCGATCGAACGAGACCAGAATCCACTCCTCGGGACTGGGACAGTGACCATCCAGTTTCAGGGCGGAGAATGCCTCTTCGGCAAAGGCATAGAGAGGCACTAGCGGCCACTCTATCTCCACCGTTCTTTGCCCATCGATGGTCACCTCCACCTTTCCCTTGTACCGGTCATCACGTATGGAGACTGGTATCTGGTGAGCCACCACCAGTCTGCCGGGTTGACACCCCGGGGCAGGCGGCGTATAGCTTTCGATCCGCCAGTTCCTCTCCACAAAGACTGCTTTGGGGTCGAAAACAAGCCGCTGAGCTTCCTCCACATAGAAAGATAGATTGGAGGGACTCACCATCCTAACTGCGATTGTCTTCTCCCGACTTCCCCGCCGGATCGTAACCATGAGGCACCCTTCGCATACGACAGCGAAAGTCGCCTTTGTGCATGTGCACATCCCATCCATCTCAAACACCTCCTCTGCGCTTGGAAGGATGACGGTATGCCAAATTATACCTGAAATTTTCTATTTATCAAGCGATAATAACCAAAATCAACAATGAAGTTCCCCCAGCAGGAGTTGAGGTATCTTGCATTACGATACGGGAACAAAATCCCGCACCGAAGACCTATTGGCCTTGTACCTTTATCCCCCGACAGGAATCGGGGTCTTCTGGTGCGGGATAATATTTGAAAATACGAGATAACTCGCCAACCAAAACTCAGTGCAAGTAAGCAAAATATCTCAAATCTGATAAAATAATTGTGAGCAAATTTTTGCTTTTGTTTGGATTATTTGATATCTGTAAATTAGTTGAAATCTGTCTGCCCCCCGTAGTCCCGCTCGACGGGACGAAGTGGGGTTAAAATCTTGAGAAATCATCATAACCTGATGAGCAATATTATAAATTATACTCGCCTGACCACATCAGAAAAGCAATCTGATCGTTTTTTGACTTGCCAGGTTTATGAACCGCTCGAGATCGAACAAAAAGAACTCGGCAATATTTACAGCCATGTTGAAATCTTGAATCCGTGGTTCCCGAATTCGCAAATCGGCCAAACGATTATCAATACTGTTATCCGAGAATATTACAGAGGAACTAATACTTCTCTACTTGTAAATTTTGAAAGCGCCATCAAGAAAGCCAACGAGACTCTGGCACAAATTGCCCAAAGCGGAGAAACTGATTGGATCGGTAAATTAAACAGTATTCTGATTCTCATTAGCGATAAAGATCTACACTTATCTCAAACAGGAACGTCGCAAGCATATTTATATCGCGCAACAAAAATTAATCACATCACTGAAGGTCTTAGCGCTAATGACAAACCTCACCCACTCAAAACTTTCAACAATCTTATCAGCGGAACTCTTCAGGAAGATGATCGGGTAATCGTCGCAAATAGCGCTTTTTATGAAATTATATCCGCTTCGGAACTAAAAAATATAATTAATTCATTTCCTCCGGCAATTGCTGCTATGGAATGCGCAAAAATTTTAAGAAAAAATAGAATTCTTAATGCAAATGCAATATTCCTCCAAGTAACAACCAAAGAAACTCTCGCGAATTTACCCCCCGACCAAAAGATCGAAACGATCTATCTTGACCAGGCGGGATTTAGTCCGCTTTGGACAATAAGAAGTATTGTATCCTCGCATATCATACCGGGACTCAAAAGAACTTTTGGCGGATTAGGGAGATTACTTGCAACCGGCGGAAAAAAATTATCCCCCAAAATTAAACGAACATGGAAAGTTACGGGAACATGGAGTAAGAAGGCACTACGAAGAGCCAACAACTTGGGCCAAAAGAGTCTCGATAAAATTGAGCAAAATATCAAAAAACAAGACACTGAAATTGAATACTTAGACCAGAATACTATTAAACAGTCGCAATCGGCGGAGGATATAAAACCGGATTCAAAATCTTACCACGACGGTTCCGAACCAGCCGGGACGCGAGTAAATGTCGGCCTGCATAAAATCAAAAACAAAACAAAAAAGTTTTTTATAAGACTCGGGATACATCCTAAAATTACTTCAAAATGGGTCTTAAGGGTCGGACTGATACTTATTTTCATCAGCATTATTACCGTAATTTCCGCAGTAGCAGTACGTCTTAATTCAAAGAAGAATCAAAACATTTCTGTCAATTTGCAAAATCTCCAAAGCCAATTTCAAGATGCCAAAGATGCGGAAGTGAACGATAAGAGCCGAGCTATACAGCTTTTCCGATCTATTATTAGTGACTCCGCTAATTTGGGTAGAACTAAATACGCCGACCAAGCGCAAAATATCGCTGGCAATAGCCGAGTGGAAATCAACAAACTGACAGATACAACCGAGCTCAAAGCATATTCATCAGCCAAGATCAAAGGAGTAACTTTAGCCACTATCGGGCAAGAAAAAAATTTTGCCACAACATCCAACAGCGATATTTTCACTAAAATAAAATCACTGAATAGCTTCGATAATTCAGGTAAATTAAAAATAGATCCCGATCTTTATGGGTTAATTTATCTGCCAGAAAATGCTGAAATCCTTGCGGCCAACAAAAGATCTCAAGGCGAAATATTAAAATCATCTAATCTCAACCAAAGCCAAACTATTAAACTTCCCGCCGCCAGCGCGGTTGCCGAGTATTTAGACAATTTATATCTTCTAAACAACATTAAAGATCAGATCTATAAAATTACCCGCGAGGGCAATGCTTACGGCGAGCCAACCAATTATTTGAAAAGCCCAACCTCGGTAGGGAGCAGCGTTGATCTTGCGATCGATGGATCGGTCTACACTCTTGAGCGCGATGGGAAAATACAACGACTTTCCCGCGGATCAGTTATCGAAACATTTACAATTGAATTACCGTTTCAGGATCAAATCAAGTCCCCTCAAAAAATTTTTACGGGCATTGATTCAGATTCAATATTTATCGTTGATGCACCGGACAATCTAAGGATTATTGAAATATCAAAATTCGGAGCATTTAAGAAACAATATTCCCTCTCCGGCACTAATGCCAAATATAATATCTATATTAATCCAGACACAAGAGAAATAATTGCCGCCGGCGAAGATAAAGCATTAAGTTTTAAGATATAAAATCATACTTCTTTGAGTGGTTCGAGACCGATTATCTCGAAAGATAGTCTGAGTAATTTCTCCCAAACAAAAAGCGGCATTATATTTTTTATTAATTCGTCTTTGTCCTCATTTAAAACCCGCACTCTTTCATAATAAGAATTCGCTTTTGAAGCAATTTTATAGGCAAAATTACAAATCAAATTCGGCATTTCATTTTCCGCCATTTCATTAACCACATCTTGAAAGAAGATTAAATCTTTTACCTGATCTTTATCAATTTTCATCTCATTAGACTCAGCAATCAAATCACCAATTTTAAGTCCGGATTTGCTAATCACGCTTGAAATACGTGCGTAAGCATACTGTAGATAAGGACCGCTATTCCCGTTAAGATCCAGTGCGTTCGCCCAGTCAAAGACAATATTCGTTTTTCGATTTTGCTTTAGGTCAGTATATTTAATCGCGCCAATTGCCACCGCTTTAACTTTATCCTCGTCAATTTTGTCCGCCCCGCCTCCTTTAAAAATATCTCTCACTCGTTCTTTGGCTTCCCTAATCAATTCTTCCAGTAAAACAACATTCCCCTCTCTCGCCGACATTTTCCCGCTTGGCAATTTCACCAAGCCGTGCCCAGCATAAACCAATTCAACATTCTTCGCCCAACCAAGCATTCTCACAATTTCAAAAAGCTGGGTAAAGTGAAGCTGCTGTTCAAGCCCGACATGATAAATCATTTTGGTTGGTTTAAATTTCTCAATGCGATATTTAATGGAAGCTAAGTCCCGAGTGATATAAAGCGTCGCTTCGTCCTTTTTTTGAATTACTGCCGGCGGCAGGTGATCAAATTCAACAATTTTTGCCCCCTCGCTTTCTTTTAATAATCCCTTCTGGTCGAGTTCTCGAATTACTTGGACAGTTTTATCATCATAGAAACTTTCGCCGATTATATTCTCTATATGAATCCCCAACTCATCATAATAATGGTCAAACTCTTTCATACTCCAATTGATACATTTACGCCAGATTACTCTCGTCCGTTCATCACCGCTTTCGAGCTTTTTGAAAGCTAATCTTGCTTCATCAACAAGTGCCGGATTTGACTGCGCTTCACGATGAAATCTGATATAAAGATTTGACAACTGTTCGAGCGGATTTTTTTCAATTTCTTTTTTATCTCCCCATTTTTCAATTGCCACAACCAACTTACCAAACTGCGTTCCCCAATCTCCAAGATGATTGATACCCTCAACCTTATAACCAAGCGCTTTATAAGAATTCGCAACCGCCGCGCCAATTATCGTCGAGCGTAAATTACCAATCGAAAAACGCTTGGCAATATTCGGCGCCGAATAATCAATTACGATAGTCTTGTCATGATTTTGTTTTTTCTCAAGATAATTATCCGTCTCCAAAAAAATCCTGACTTCCTGCGATATATCCCTGATGGATATGTTAACGAAACCGTTCTTTACACTTGCAACGCAACCAAGATCTTGAGTAGCGCTTTCGATTATTTTTTCTTTTACTTTTTCTGCGCTTGTCCCAGCTTTTTTGACAATCTCAAAAATCAATTTTGGCGAAACAGCAAAATCCGCCCCTTCAAAATTCGTGCTGCATATTTCGGGAACAAAATCGAGCCCAAATATTTCCTGTATCTTCTGCTGAATTTGTTCTTTGATCATTTTATTTTAAGGTATCTTCTCTTGCCTACGCGAATAACTGAACCTTTCTTTACTGCGGCATACGGATTTTCCACTTTTTCGCCATCAATTGCCACCCCGCCTTGCTTAACTAAACGCAGAACTTCAGAGTTGCTATGTACAAGGTTGCTATTTGTCAAAATTGAAATTAAATTATCACCGTCTTTAGATTCGTATTCCTCCACTTCCTCAGGTATTTCTTTTTTCACAACTACGCGCTGAAAATAATCTTGAGCGTGATCTGCTGACCCAGTGCCATCGTACATTTTAACAATACGATATGCTAATTTTTCTTTAACCGATCTAGGATCGGATTTAAACTCTTTTTCAAGATTGTTAACCTCGATGTGAGAAAAATCCGTGATCAAACGAATATAATCCATCACCATACTGTCACTAATTGACATTATTTTGCCAAACTTTTCCTCCGGAGAATCATTTAAAGCAATATAATTATCCTCTGATTTGGACATTTTCTTAACTGCGTCAAGGCCCAAAAGAAGCGGCATCGTCACAACCGCCTGCGAAACCTGGCCGTATTTCTTCTGAAGATTTCGCCCCATAATCATATTAAATTTTTGGTCGGTCCCCCCAATTTCCACATCGCTTTTAACCATTACTGAATCATATCCTTGCATCAGCGGATACATCATTTCATTTAGACCAATATCATTACCCGCCTTAAGCCGTTTTGCAAAATCATCACGTTCAATAATTTGAGCGACCGTTACTTTTGCGGAAATTGAAAGAATATCTTCGAAATTCATTTTCGAAAACCATTCGCTATTCTTTACAATCTCTGAATTCTTCACATCTAAAATCTTCCCGATTTGTTCAAAATATGATTTAGCATTTTCTTCCACTTGTTCCCGGTCAAGTACAATTCTCGTTTTGCTTTTACCCGATGGATCACCTATCATCCCCGTAAAATCTCCGACAATAAAAACAATTTTATGGCCTTTATCTTGAAGTTTTTTAAGCCTCAGTAAAATCACGCTATGACCCAAATGTAAATCCGACCTCGAAGGATCGGCACCGAGTTTAACACGCAGCTTCTCGCCGCGCTTTATTTTTTCATTAATTTCCTTAGAGGAAATTATTTCTTGCGCTTCGGGAAACAAATCTTCTATTCCCATTTCACCTCCAAATCCTTATTATCTTACTCAAATTTATGGTATACTGCAACTGTGAGATTAGGTGGAATATTAAACATCAAAAAAGACGTCTCGAGGATTTACAAGAGAGCCAGGACCGGCAAATTGAGCGGACGTGACATCGGAAGAATCGCATTGTATGTAGTCGGCGGAATAATACTTTTTACAATGCTTCTTTTTGCATGGTACGCAAAAGATCTACCTACTCCTACAAGACTTGCAAAAATTCGAGCTAAAGAATCAACAAAAATTATGGATCGCAACGGAAATTTACTTTATGAAACCGGTGAGCAGAAGAGAACGATTATTAAAAAAGAGGAAATTCCCAACAGTATCAAGAACGCTACTGTTGCTGTTGAAGATGCAAATTTCTACCATCATCAGGGAGTCGATTTTAAAGGTATCGCAAGGGCAGCTTACGCAGATATATTTAATCGCAAACTCGCTCAAGGTGGTTCTACTATCACGCAACAGTATGTAAAAAACGCAATTCTTTCCCCCAAAAAAAGTATTTCAAGAAAAATCAAAGAAATAATTCTGTCAATCGAACTTGAGCAGCTTTACTCTAAAGACGATATTTTAGCAATGTATCTAAATGAAATCCCATATGGCGGCAACTTATATGGAATCGAAGCGGCCAGCCAAACATATCTTGGTAAATCAGCCAAAGACTTGACACTCTCTGAGGCAGCAACCTTAGCGGCAATCCCCCAAGCGCCAACAAGATATTCTCCTTATGGTACTCACACTGACGATCTTTTTACACGAAAAAACTCAATCTTGGATAAAATGGCAAAGGCCGGTTTTATCAACGAAGCAGATGCTGGTAAAGCCAAAAACGAGACTCCAAGCAAAACCGAGCCAAAGTTTGCAAAGAGAACGGACAGTATTATTGCTCCACATTTTGTGATGTATATTAAAGAATTACTTGTTGACCAGTACGGTGAACAAATGGTCAATGGTGGAGGACTTAAAGTTACAACTACTCTCGATCTCGAAAAACAGAAACTGGCCCAGGAAGCGATTGACGAAACGGTCCCAAAATTAGACCGCTACAATGCAACTAATGCAGCGCTTGTTTCAATCGATCCAAAAACAGGTGAGATTTTAGCTATGGTCGGGGGCAAAGACTATTTTGATACTGAACATGATGGAAATGTAAATGTTGCTGTAGCCAACCGCCAGCCCGGGTCATCCTTTAAGCCGATTGTGTATGCAACCGCATTTAAACAGGCAAGATTTAATCCAGCTTTTGTTCTTTTTGACTTGCCAACTGATTTCGGCGGATACCAGCCAAATAATTATAACGGCGGTTTCAACGGACCGGTTACGATGCGATCCGCCCTCGCAAACTCTCTAAACGTTCCAGCCGTAAAAACATTAGCGCTTGCCGGGTTGCCGGATACCTTAAAAACAGCTAAAGACCTTGGAATCACAACTCTCAATCAACCGGAGAGATACGGATTGTCGCTTGTTCTTGGCGGTGGCGAAGTGAAACTTCTCGATTTAACCGGTGCATTTTCGGCATTCGCAGATAATGGCTCATTTCACAAACCGACCCCAATACTCAAAATAGAAGACGATCGCGGAAAAGCACTTTTTGAATACAAATCGGAAAAAAATAGATTTCAAGCTCTCGATCCGCAAGTTGCATATGAAATTACCAGTATTCTCTCTGACAACAACGCACGGTCAATGATCTTTGGTCCGAGAAGTTCGCTATATTTTGAGAATTTAAATGTAGCTGCTAAAACAGGAACAACCCAAAATTTCCGAGATGCTTGGACCCTTGGATATACTCCCTCAGTTACCGCAGGTGTTTGGGTGGGTAATAATAATAATGACGCAATGCGGGGCGGAGCTGACGGTTCTGTATTGGCAGGCCCTATTTTCCATCGATATATCGAGAAAGTAGCCCAACAAAAAGAGGAGTTTAAACGCCCTATCGAGATTAAAGAAGCTACAGTTGATAAATTTTCAAACAAGCTTCCAAGCCAGTATTCCCCGGAAGATCAGAGGGTTACAGACATATTTACCTCATATCAAGTTCCGACTAAAGTAGACGATATTCACGTTATATTCAAAGTTAATAAATCAAACAACAAAATCGCAACAGATACTACGCCAGCAAATTTAATCGAAGAAAAGTTATTTACCAATCTGCACAATGAATGGGGAGACCAATGGAAAGATTATCCGAACTGGGAAGCGCCAGTCAGGTCCTGGGCGCAGGCAAATGGTATCGTACTACCTCCTACAGAACAAGACGATAGTTATTCTTCCAACCCAACAATCCAAATCAGCTCACCCTCAAATGGATCGAGCATTTCAGGCACTGCCACAGTCTCAACGTCAGTCAATAGCCAATACACAGCCAGAAGTATTAAATTTAGGTTGGGCGATAATCAGATTGCAGAAACTACAGATCATAGCATTCAACTCAATACTCTAAACTACTCTGACGGCAATTACACACTAAAAGTAATCTTTGAGGATATAAACGGCGTAACTGCTGACAACCAGATTAATATTACAATTAAGAATGGAGAAGTATTAAATATTCAAAATCTCAATGTGTCCGGAATCACGAACAGTTCCGCAAAAGTGTCATTCTCAACAAATATTCCGGCAAATTCAACCATTAAATATGGAACTAGCCAGGGTAATCTCACTAGCCAAAAAACCGTTGGCACTAACGCAACGGTCCATTCGGTAGTTCTAAACGCTTTGACCAGTGGAAAAACTTATTATTTCGAAATAGTTGTAACCAATAATTTGAGAACTAACTCTTCAAAAGGGACTTTCAAAATCCTATAGAGCCGAGATCTTTTAGGATAATCGGAACTGCGCCTATTTTTTTTGCCGCTTTGATTTTTTGATTTTGGTTAATGACTTCGTTAACTCGGCCAGCCAAGTCCAACTCGCCAATATAAATGCTTTTGCCACTCAACGGTTTATTTTTGTACGCGCCAACAATCGCTGCCGCTACAGCTAAGTCAGCCGAAGGATCTTTAATCTTGTAACCCTGCGCAACATTTAGATAAACATCATGATTTGAAAGATCAATTTTTAAAGATCTCGAAATAATTGCAATTATCATATTAAGGCGATTTAAATCATATCCGACAGAATTTCTTCTCGGATAACCGAAATATGTCTTTTGGGTTAATGCTTGCACCTCAATAAAATAAACCCTGTTTCCTTCGTTAACAGCCGCCACTGCAATTCCCGAAGGCAATTTACCGCCAAGTCGCTTTTGCCCAAAATCTTCCTCCCCGCTAAAACCTTTCTGCGTCATTTTAAATACACCTAATTCTTCACTCGGCCCAAAACGATTTTTTTGGCTTCGTAAAAATCTTTCGGGAATATCGGCAACGCCCTCAAGATAAAAGACGCCATCGACTAAATGCTCCAGCGTCTTTGGGCCAGCAACTTCCCCTTCTTTGGTAACATGTCCAATAATAATAAAAGCGATATTTGACCGCTTCGCGAAATTCATGATTTTCATAGCACATTGTTTGACCTGGATAATGCTACCCGCAATTGACGGATAGCTGCTGTCATAAATAGTTTGAACAGAATCCACCACAACAAGTTCAGGCGAAATTTTCTTGATCGCCATCATTGCAGAATTTATCTCCGGTGACGATATCAGATAAACATTATTATTCTCTTTCCCGATCCTCGAACTTCTTATTTTTATCTGCTCAGGCGATTCCTCAGCCGCGATATAAGCCACTTTCATATCAGTAGAATTCACCACCTGCCAAATCAAGGTTGATTTCCCAATACCCGGCTGTCCGCCTAAAAGTAGAACCGATCCCCTTACAATTCCACCGCCAAGAACACTATCAAACTCACTAACATTAGATTTAATTCTTTGATTTGCGGCTGTCTTGACATCCTTAATCCGAATAAAATCCGCTGCTTTTACCTCATTTT
The DNA here is from genome assembly GCA_002778735.1 of Candidatus Berkelbacteria bacterium CG10_big_fil_rev_8_21_14_0_10_41_12. GTDB lineage: Bacteria > Patescibacteriota > UBA1384 > UBA1384 > 1-14-0-10-41-12 > 1-14-0-10-41-12. The sequence continues at coordinate 10,077 of PEZV01000026.1, forward strand.
GAGATCGATCAGCATCTTCCTTAATTCCTTTTAAAGTATTCCATGAATTGCAAGAATCGCACTTTCCCGACCATTTTAAAAATTCATTTCCGCAGTTTGAGCAGACATAGACTATTTTCTGTTTCATTTTGTTCTATAATTTCTCACAAATGCTTTGATGCTGTTTCTTGATCTAAATATTTCCTTCTGAAGATTAAACGCAATATCATACTGTTTTCCTATTTCGAGCATACCATTTTCTTTTATGTTAAATAAGATTGCCTCCAACTCTCCGCCGGCACCGCTTATCGTCAGTTGCTGGTGATTTTTATCTCGCCCGCAAAGTAAACTCCTTGAAACTGCTACGTCTTCAAGCATCAAAACCGGTCTCGGGTTACCAATACCAAACGGCTGCATTGTCTCAAGTTCTCCGACAAGTTTCATATTAATTTGATTGGCTCTTATTAATACGTCTATTCTAACAACCCGATCAAAGATCGCCACACCCAATTTACCAATATCCGCTTCGATTAACTTCACAAACTTTTCCAAATTTTTCTTATTAAGACTCAATCCTGCTGCCATTGAATGCCCACCGTAGTTATCAAGCAGGTGTGAATGTTTTGCAAAAAGATTGGTTATATCTATGCCACTAATTGACCTTGCACTCCCGCGTAATTTATCACCACTTAAGGAAAAAATAATTGACGGCCGATAAAATTTTTCCGTTATCTTTCCGGAAATCAATCCCAATATCCCCTCTTGATAATTTTCGTTTATCTCATAAATTAAATTACCCACGCCTCGCGCGTGGACTTTGTCGACCAACTCAGCAAGAAAATCGCCTACAATCCTCTGGCGTTTTTGATTTAATTCCACAAGATATTTGGCTATTTCGTCCGCCTTGCATTTATCATCCGTTACTAAAAGTTCAAAACTCATCTTCGGGTCCTCTAATCTTCCCGAAGCATTAATTTTTGGCGCAAGTACAAAACCAATATGATATTCGTTTATATCTCCAAGTGATAATTCACTATATTTAATGAGAGATATTAACCCGAAATTTTTCGTTTGGTTTAGAACAATTAGACCATATTTTGCAATAATTCTATTGGCCCCGATGAGTTCAACCATATCGGCAAAAGTGCTAAGAGCGGCAAGATCCAAAAACCATTTCGCTACATTTTCATTCTCCAAAATTTCTTTCCCAAGCATAAAGGCAACTCCGCCACCCGAAAGCTTAAGATTAGCCCTGCTCTTGCCTAAAGACGGATGAATAATCAAACAATCCGGGACTTTTTTACCGACTTTATGGTGATCGGTTATAATAACCTCTATGCCTTTTTCTTGCGCATATTTCACCTCTTCAATATCTCGGATTCCGCAATCAACCGTTATTATAAGATCGACATCGTCATCGGCAATTTTGTCTATGGCTTTCTTATTCATACCGTACCCATCTCGACGCAAGGGAATATAATACCCGACATTATATTTTTTTCTTCTAAGGATCCGATACAAAATTGCACCGCCACAGATTCCATCAACATCATAATCGCAGTAAATAACTATTTTGCCTTTCTTATATTTTTCGATAAGTTTCTTGGCGGGCGGCAAATTGTCAAGCTGAGCCAATTTATCTAAATCATTATAATCATTGCCAAAAAATTCCGCTGCCTCCAATTTGCGTCCTTTTAAAATTGCCCCAACAATATCATCAGGGTAAGAACTCTTTATTTCCCATTTTTTACTTGTAGTAGACAAGGCCTGGCACTCTTAAATCAATATATTGTTTAATGTCATCTTTTTTCTGGTCAAGGGTCTGTTGCAGAGCAAAAATTTGATTGTCCAGAGATTGTGATGTATCAAAAATCAATTGCCTATTGTCGTCATAATAAAAAGTCAATTTAAAAGTTGTTTCTTCAACTTCTGCTTTTTTGAAATTGATTTGGAACTTCTTCGGAATCTGGTCTACTGCGTCCAAGAAAAATGCCACGAACGATTTAGGCAGAATTTTATCAGCAAGATTAACCGTTTCTCCTTTTAGGTCGTGTATAACCACTACCTTGTTTTCATCAGGTTTACCAATCTTTTTAAAGGCAATGCCATCATTGTCTACTTCAAAACAACTATTTTTGGAACACCAAATAAGCGATTGGCTTCGCTCTTTCGCTTTTAACAAAATTGTATTTGGAAGACCGCGAATTAGAGAAGCTTCCTGCAGAGCCGGGAAATTTTTTGACAGCTTTTGCAAATAATTTCCCGGTAAAATAAACAATATATTTTTTCCAATCAAATCTTCTTCGGCAGCTTGTCTAATTTGTTGCGTCTCTATCCCTTCGAAGTTTATAGCTTTTATTCTGAAAAAGGATGAAAAAACAACTTCATAAACCACAAAACCTGCTAATAGAACGATTAAAAGCGGTTTTAAAAACTTGATTTTGAGCTTCTCCTTTGGGAATTCAATCCGCGGAGTAGATAAATAAAATTTTTCCCCCGAGTTTCGTTTTTCATTCATTTGCCGTCCAATCCCCAACATATTCAATTTCTTCTTGAAGCGTGATTTTAAATTTCTCTTCTACCGCTTCGCGCATCATTTGCGCTAACTTTCTAACGTCACTTGCCGTCGCATTACCAACATTAATAATCCAGTTCGCATGTGTTCTGCTAACCTGCACTCCACCTACACGTAATCTTTTTATTCCAGAACGCTCAAGTAAAAATCCTGCGCTTCTCTCTCTTATACCCTCAGTCTCTTTATCCGTAGAGTCCGGGTTCTTAAATATACTTCCAGAAGATTTTTGTCCAATCGGTTGTTCTTTCCTGCGCCATGTACTTGCTTCATTCATCAACTTAAAAATTTTCTCTTTCTTTCTCTGTGAAAACTGAAATTTTGCGGTCAGAAGTGCAATTGAATTTTCCTTTTTTTTCAGTCTACTGCTGCGATATTCAAACCTAAACCAATTATTTTTATACGAGACAATTTTTTCACCATTTATCATTAGGCTAGCTGATTTTAAATACTTGCCAATATTTTCGCCATGCGCTCCGGCATTATTCACAACAGCACCACCAATCGTACAAGGGATACCGTAAAGTGTTTCAAGCCCTCCCAAACCTTTTGCGGCGAGGGAGGTTATTAGTGTAGAAAGTTGTACACCACTCTCCGCTATTGCTTCACCAGTTGATTGATTAATTGTTAAATTCTTCGCCCCATTATGAACTACTAACCCTAAGTATCCTATGTCTGAAAAAATCAAATTAGTGCCATTACCGATAATCTTATAGGGAATCTTTCTGCGTTTACAAAACGATATGACATCTACAAGTTCGTCAATTGAACTTACATCCATATAAAACTCCGCCACACCTCCCACTCCCATAGGAGTGTGCTTACTCATCAATTCGTTTTCTACAATCTTATCCTTATACTTTTTGTGTAATTCTTCTTGCCAGCTCATAAGGTCAATTTATCAGATTTATTCGAACTCAACAATTTTATCAAGCCATCCCCTGCTTTATAAATATCCGTTGCCCCTACTGTAATAACAATTGAACCTCCTCTTATCTGGGAAGCAGCAACTTTAGCCGCTTTTTCATAATCATCGACAAAAAAACATTGTGTACCGATATCTTTTAATTTTTCTACAAAATCTCTCATTTTTATTTTCTCTTCGCTTTCACGCCCGGGGATTTTTTTTACGGGCAGAAAAATAAAAGTGTCAATTGTGCTTTTGGCAAAGACAGCTAAATAATCCTGCCAGAAACGATTAAACCTTTCTTGCTGATGCTGTTCATATAATACAACTTTATTTTTGCTCGCGAATTTGTTTTCTATCATCTCAAACAAAGATTTAATTTCGGTCGGATGATGAGCATAATCATCGTAAATTACGATATTATTTTTCTCGTATTTTTTCTCAAATCTTCTCGCCACTCCAACAAATGTCTCAAGATTTTCCGCCACCTGCTGCGCCTCAAGCCCAAAACCATTAACGGCAACCGCATATGCAACCGCGAGATTAAACACATTATATTGGCCTAAAATATTCATCTTAATTCTCTGCTTATGGCCATTGTGTTTAATCGCAAAAGCAGAACTGCACGATTCAAAGTCGATAATTTGATAATCCGCTTGTTTAAATCCAATTTTTACAATTTCAATTTTTCCAGACATAATAGTTCTTGCACTCAACTTAATTAACTTTCTAACATTATCATCATCCCAATTAACAAAGATCTTTCCGCCACAGGCAATATTTGAGATATATTGCGAAAAACTCTTTATAATTTCACTGATTCCGCCCTTGAAATAATCCATGTGTTCTTCTTCAATATTCGAAATAACCCCATAAGTGCTCTTCATATCCAGAAATGAGCCATCATATTCACAGGCCTCGACAATAATCGCTCCGGTGTGATTAAATTTAAAAGACGGACGGCCCTTCCTATCCGGAGCGCCAATCAAATATGATGGATCTACTTGAGCTTTCTCAAGCAAATGAGATATTGCCGCTGTTATAGTCGTTTTGCCATGCATGCCAGAAACAGTTACCGACTTTCTCCCCTTCATCAACTCACCAATAAACTTCGATCTCTTGATCGAATAAATATTCAAGCGCTTAGCTTCTGCTAACTCTGAATATGCTGGTGAAGTTGGCGTAATAGACGACGAATATACCACCAAATCTAAATCGCGGCGGATATTTTTCGGGCTATGACCTAACAATTTTATGTCACTTCCACTAACATCTTTATCAAGTGATTTTGATATCTCAAAAATTTGCCTCATTGAAACACCCATTGAACCGATAAAATGAATTTTAGACGCTTGCGTTACAAGATTTTCACCAAGCAGTTCATCAATATTGCGCGCAATAACTTCTGCTGAGAGTGGAAATGAGAGAAGATTAATATTCGAAGAATAAATTTCTTTGTCTTTGCTCATTTTTTCGATCAAATTCAGGAGCTCATTACCCTCTCTCCTTTGATCAAAGACCAGTGCCATTTTATTTTTTTCCAAGTATTTAGCATTAATCATTTGATGATCTGTTACTTCCTCCGGAAGAGGTATGACAATAAGCGGCTTCGAACTTGTTGCGCACTCAAATATTGTTGTTGCCCCAGAACGTGAGATTATAATTTCACTCTCGCGAATTAGTTTTACAATATCATTTGAGAATGAAATTGGTTTGTATTTTTCTTTCACATCGGACGATAGTTGATCAGCCATATTCTTAACCCGCTTAAAATCGAAATCTCCGGTTTGATGAATTATCCGATATTTTTTGGCAAGAGATGGCAAAACCTCAATAATCTTATCATTAAGTGTAACCGCCCCTGAACTCCCGCCCATCACAAGAATTTGATCCTTTACCACTTTTATCTCGCCGCTAAAAAATTCTTTTCTAAGCGGTATGCCGGTATAAAATGTTTTACTTTTTATGATATTATACGCGTCTTCCGGAAACGACAAAAAAACCTGTCTTGCAAACATAAAAGAAATTCTATTGACCAGCCCCATTTTTAGATCCGATTCATGAATAAAAATAGGGATTCTTAAAAGCGCTCCGGAAATTATAACAGGCAAAGATGCATATCCCCCTTTCGAAAAAATAAGTTCTGGCTTTGTTTTAACTAATATAATAAACGCCTGAATTGTCCCGATTATAAATTTAAAAATATCAATGATGTTAAGTACAAAACTTTCGAGTGTAAAATATCGGCGGACTTTCCCGGATATAATCTTCGTATATTGGATATTTTTATCTTGTAATTTTTCTTTCTCGATCTGAGCTCCAGAACCAAAATACAAAAAAGAATAGTTATCATCCCTTAATTCACGAGCAACTTCAATCAAGGGAAAAACATGCCCTGCAGTCCCTCCGCCAGTTAAAACAATCTTTTTTTTACTCATAGCTAACATTCCTCGAAATATTTAATAAGATTCCAACTTGAATAAATGATATTATAAGTGACGTTCCACCAAACGATACAAACGGCAACGTAATTCCCGTCAGTGGCACAAGCCCTAAAACAGCTGCAATATTTATAAATGCCTGAACTGTTAAACTTGTCGCGATACCTACCGCTAATAATTTTCCAAAAGTATCCGGCACACACGAGGCAATTTTTAGCGCCCTCGCAAAGAAATACGCAAAGGCAACTACTACAAGGGATGCTCTTAAATACCCGAGTTCCTCACATATTATCGCAAAAATAGAATCTGTGTGAGGCTCCGGCAAGTATTTTAACTTTTGCAGAGATTTACCGAAGCCTAAACCCCACAATCCACCCGAACCTACGGCAAGATATAACTGATTGATATGATATGCACTACCTTGCGATTCACTCGTTGGATTTAGAAACGTCAAAAATCTTGCCATTCGATAAGATCGTGTTGTTATAAACACAACGAAGGCACCGCCCAGCAAACCCAAAAAACCAAAAAGCTGCCATTTTGGCGCACCCGCCATATAAAACAAAACAATTGAAGTGACCAGAATTACCGTGAGCGTTCCGAGATCCGGCTGATTAATTATCAAAATAGAAACTATCGCAAGAATTATTGCAAAAGGGACTAACGATAATTCCTTTTTATGCATTACTCTTCCTCTCGCCTCAAGCCAAGAAACAATATAAATCACAAAAGTAACTTTTGCGATCTCCGACGGCTGAAACGATATAAAACCAAGATCAAGCCACCGATGCGCGCCTTTTGTCTCCCGCCCTACAACTGGCAGAAAAACTGCTACTAACATTAATAGAGTCACAACCATTAGGGGCATAGCAACTTTTTTCCAGCTTCGATAGTCAATTGATGAAAAAACAAGCATTGAGACAATACCTATAACAAAATAAATGAGCTGTCGCCAGACATAATAAAAATTATCCGCTCCCTTGAAGTTATCATATGCTAAAACAGAAGAAGCTGATGCAATCATAATTACACCAAAACAAGCAAGAGCAATTGCGATAAGCGCAATCACAAAATCTGGTTTTGTAGCAACTTTTTTATATTTTTGCATTAGCTAACTTATCAAATAATTGATTAAATATCGCTCCTCTCTCCTTTGCATTTTTAAACTGGTCAAAACTTGCTGCCGCAGGTGAAAATATAATATTTAAACCTTTATAAAGATTTTTCTTAACACCATCAAATACTTCTTCGAGTGTTTCATACACTATTATTTTATCTGTGACTTTTTTATATTCCTTAGAGAGATCCATTATATAATCTTTCATCTGGCCATACAGATATATTTTTTTTATAGAATCATTTTCAAGATTTTTTAGAAGATTATCAAATTTTAGATTTTTATTTAATCCACCAATGATTAAATATTTATCCCCATCGATTAATTTGATTCCCTCGATAGTAGAAATCGGATTTGTCGATGAAGAATCATTATAGAAATTAGCTCCATGCACTTTACCGAGAAATTGCATTCTAAAAGGCAATTTATCAAAGTTTTCGCTTATCTTTTTAAAATCAAATTCCAAATCTTCAACAAACGCAACGCAAACAGCTGCCAAAATATCAATGAGAGGAATTTTGTATGCTTTTGACAAACTTAAAGCCTGACCAAAAATCCGATTCTCGCCAGCTAATTCACAGACAGCATCTTTTCCTTTCAAATAACATCCTGGTTTATCTAAGTTCTCGCCAAAATAGACCTTGCGGCCGAGACAGCCTTCGGTAGCCCGCTGTGAACCTTCATTATCAGCCAATACTATTTCCTGCGATTTGTTTTGAAACTTACAAATATTATTCTTTGAGGATATATATTCTTGAATATCTGCATGATAATCTAAATGGTCTTCAAAAACCGGAAGTATTACTGCAATATCAGGACTTTTCTTGACAAATTGAAGTTGAAAGCTCGACATCTCGCAAACAGCATAATCACTCGCCGATGCATCATTAATTTTATCCAGACCGAACTCCCCAATATTTCCCACCAAAAATGATTTTTTATTGTTTATCTTTAGGATACAGTCTATTAATTTTGCGGTCGTGCTTTTACCCTTCGTGCCAGTTATCCCAATTATCTTTCCGGGGAAAATGTTCAAAAATAAATCTGTGAGATTTGAAATTTTACTTCTGTTAATCTGGGATATCCTCTCATATTTTATCCCGGGACTTTTATAGTAGATATTATACTTATCTTCAAGGGTTTTTTTAAATTCACCGGTAACAATGCTATTGCCTTTTTCAGTCTCATCATAAATCGAATATTTGATATTCTTGCTATCAAAGAATTGTGACAATGATTTGCCTTCAATACCGTAGCCTAAAATAGCAATTTTTTTATCTCGAATTAGTGAAATTTTATCATTCATCTAAAAATTCTTAACAAGAATTAGAACTAATCCAAGTGCCGAAAACACCGCTGAGATAACCCAAAATCTCATTGTTACTTTTGTTTCCGGCCAGCCAACTGCTTCAAAATGATGATGGATCGGGGCAACTAAAAACACTTTCCTGTGGAAAAATCGTTTTGAGGTTATCTGGATAATTGTCGTAATCGCTTCGACAATAGGAATAAAGATGATAAAAGGAAGTGCATAGAGAGTATTGGTCAGAAAAGCAATAACTGAAATTGTCATGCCCAGTGACATTGCTCCCGTATCTCCCATAAAGAATCTTGCGGGGAATATATTGAACCAGAGAAACGCAAGTATAGATCCACTAACTGTTGCGCAAAAAACAGCCAATGGCAGATTGCCCTGAAGCAACGCGATTAAAGAATATGCCACAAAAGCAATTGCATATACTCCTCCGGCCAATCCGTCTAACCCGTCGGTTTGATTGGCGGCAAACGCACTAAAAACCAAAACCAATACAAAAAGCGGGATATACCAATACCCAATCGATACGCCACCGACAAAAGGAATATAAATATCTCTTGTCAGCCAGTCAAGTTTATAGGCAAACCACCATACACCAACAACCGCTACAGCACAGTAAAGAATCAATTTTGTTATAAAGCGCATACCGCCTCTACTGATCCCCACCCCAAAAACATTCATAAGATCATCTATCCCGCCAATCATTCCAGTTGAGACCAAAGAAAATAATGGCAAAAGCGTTCCCGATCGGGAATAGTTTGCAAGTAGTGTAATAATAGCGGCTGGCAACCATATTATCACCCCTCCCATCGTCGGCGTGTTTTCTTTGCCTCTATGTAGTTTGGTGTATATCGGAGTTTTCTCGCCGTTATAATTAGTATCTCTAATTTTTTTACCGATGCGATTTTTATATAAAAAACTCGTATAAATCGGGGCAATTACAATCGAAAATAAAAATGCAAAAGCAAAGAATCCCAAGACCAAAAAAAGATAATTCGAGGATATTGTAAGGGTATACATTTATTCCAACCTATCTACTAACTTATCTAAATTATTACTTCTCGAACCTTTGACCAAAACAACGTCTTCGGGTTCAACTATATTATCTATTTCTTTGATCAATTTATCAACATCGCTAAACCATAAATCAAAATCGAGGTTAGAAAAATCATTACCTACCCCGACGATAAAATCAGTATGTACTCTGGCATATTTCGCAATCTCTTTATGCGAATTAGCAGTAATATCACCCAATTCTTTCATTTCACCTAAAATTGCAAGGCGCCTCTTTGAATGAACTTCTGATAGATTGTCGATTGCAGCTTTCATCGAGAGAGGATTCGCATTATAACTTTCATCAATAATTACTGCTTTATTTCGAGCGATAAATCTCTTGCCCCGACCTGGAAGAGGTTCGATGTTTTCTGCCGCCTTCGCAACTTTTTGTGTATCCCCCGTCAGATAGCTACAGACACCGAATGAGAGCAAAAAATTCTCAATGTTATGTAAACCATGAAATTTCAGACTTACATCTATCTTCTTTTTATTATATGACAACTGCACTTTAGTGATTTTGATTTCTTTTACAATTTTTTCTAAAACCGGACCATTCTTGCCAACCACAATTACTTCACCTTTCGCAGGGAGTAAATTCTTCGTATCATTTATAACTTTATCAGTCGTAAAAACAGCTTGTTTGGCTGTCCTCGCCAGAATCCATTTTTCGCGGGCAATATTTTCCCTTGATTTAAACGCACCGAGATGCGCCACACCGATATTGGTAACAACAGCAATATCCGGAGGAACAATTTCCACCAAATATTCAATATCGCCCGGCTTATCTGCGGCATATTCCAAAACCAAAATTTTCGGATAAGAATATGTAAAAAAGAAACGGAAAAAACCGACAACCATTGCCCACAACCAGGCCAATAAGCCCTTTGGAGACTTCTCAAAACCTAATACGGCAAGTGGTAATCCGATTTCGGTATTTAGATTTTCGCGTGTCGATCTCACCCCGGATATAACTTGGCTTAGCATTTCGCCAATCATATATTTTGTTGTGGTCTTGCCGGAACTGCCTGTAACACCAATAATTACCGGGTTAAACCTGGTAATTAACGATTTGGCTACAAAACCTAAAAATTTCTCAGCTATGATTATCATTTTTGTCTAATTTTTTGGCACTTTATAATAGCTGTTTAAGAGCCAATCTGCAATCTCTCCGAAGATCGGGGCAGCAGATGACTCAGCCCATTCAACATTTTTTGGCCTGTTAAATTTCACTAACATTACAAATTTAGGATCATCTGCCGGAGCATAACCGGCAAATGAACCGATATTAGCGTTTTCCTCATACCCGCCTTCCGGATTTGGAATCTGGGCCGTGCCGGTTTTTCCGGCAACCTTATAGCCATCGACGGCAGCCGCTTTACCATGTCCATTAGTCACGACATTTATCAGCATTTCTGTCATTTTCTTTGCTGTATCTCCACTTATAATCTCTTTCGGCTCTTTGGTTGGCAGAATTTCTTCCTCACCATTTGGTTTAATAATCTCCTCAACTAATCTCGGGATAACCATCTTGCCCTTATTTGCGAAAACCGAATATGCCTGAATAACTTGGATCGGGGTAACTGAAATTCCCTGGCCAAATGCGATCGTGGCACGATTTACATCCCGCCATTTTCTCCAATCTCTAACTGCCCCAGATGCTTCTCCGGAAATATCAATTCCTGTTTTCGAGCCAAAACCGTATTTCTCAATATACTTATCGAAAAGCTCATTTTGAAGAAAGTCCGCCACCCAGACCATACCGACATTATCTGAATTTTCTAAAATTTGATTAACTGTTTCGTACCCGTATGGCTCATCCAAAGCATTATGGATTTTATATCCGTCAATCGTCACAAAATTACTAAATCCACCATGCGCTTCGTCGGGCTTAGAATCCGGCTGAAGCAAATTTTCGTTGATTGCAGCAGAAACGGTAACGGGTTTGAAAATAGATCCCGGTTCCCACATTAAACTTGTCGCCGGATTAAGAAAAGCAGACTCATTATCTTTTGCGACTTTGTTAAAATTATTTGGGTCAAAATCGGGCTGTGAAGCCATTGCTAAAATATTTCCACTTTTGGGATCCATTACAATTATTGTTCCCCCATCCGTAGCAAATCTTTCTATTCCCTCTTTTAATTTCTTTTCAACAACATACTGAATTGAACGATCGATAGATAAAACGACAGATGCGCCATCCTGCCCTTGGTTACTTTGAATAATTTGTATTATCTTGCCAGAGCTATCTTTCAGTCCCTCAACTTCGCCACCATTCCCTTTTAAAATACTATCGTAATATTCTTCCAAGCCATACTTTCCATCTCCTTCAAAATTTACAAATCCAAGCGCATGGGATAAGAAATTTTTCTCCGGGTAATATCTGCTTTGTACACTTTCTAGTGCAATTCCTTCTAACTTTAACGCGTCAATTTTATCCGCAACTTCTTTAGAAATTCTTTTAGCCAAAGGCGGTACATAAAGTTTATCATTGTTTATTTCATTAAAAATCGTATTTTCATCTGTTTGTACAACTTCAGCAATTTTTTTAGCGGCGTCTCTCTTGTCGGGGATGTTCTTTGGAACTGCTAAAACATCATAAAGATCGAGATTGACGGCTACCGGGAATAGTCCTGCCTTTGATGGATCGAGCAAGTTTTGATTATCACGATCTCGAATGTAAATATCACCTCGCTTCGCTGGTACATCAACTTTTGCGTTGTATTGTTTGGAGGCCATTTCAGCGTAAGCTTTGTGTTGCAGAATTTGCCGCTGAAATAATCTCATTTCAAATATAACGGCAATGAAAATTACGAAATATACCAAATATTTTATCCTGGTAAGTTTGACGGGTCCGCTAATTTCGTTCATCAAAACTATTTAATATTTTCCATACCAAGACGATCGGCGTTGGATTGGATATCATTTAGAGACTTCAATCTTGTGGCTTCAACTTCTAATCTTTCTGTTTCGGATTGAACCTTGTTTTTCTGATTTTCCAAATCGGAGATTGTATAATTACGTGTTGTCGATTGAGTTGATTGCGATAAATAGAAAAGCGTAAATGCTGCAAAAATCACAACGACAACAACCTTTAAAGTTCCAGATCCCAAAGAAAACCTCTTGCCTATTGTTCGTTTTCTCTCTCCAATCTTGATACCGTTTGAATTCGTGAGTAGCATTTATTTCCTCCTTGCCGCTCTTAGCTTTGCGCTTCGCGATCGGGCATTTTTATCTATTTCCTGTCTGCTCGGAATAACTGGCTTTTTTGTTAATATTTCAAATTCTTCGTTTTGTTTAAAAAACTGTTTAACTATCCTATCTTCGCCACTATGGAAACTAATTACGGCAACAATCCCCCGGGTATGCAGAATCTCCTTACTTTTATCAAGCAATGTTTTTAAATTCTCCAACTCATCATTGACAAAGATTCTGATCGCTTGAAACGTCTTCGTCGCAGGATGTATTTTATCTCTCTTGAATCGCGGCAATATTCTTTCAACTAAACTCGCGAGTTCGTAAGCGCAGCCAATTTTTGACTGTTTTCTCTTTGCAACAATCATGCGTGCAATTTTTCTCGATTTTCGTTCATCACCATAGAGATAAAGAATATCGGCGATTTTCTTTTCGCTTAAGGTATTCACCACCTCATAGGCGTTTATTCCCCCTTCGGGATTCAGTCTCATATCAAGTCTCGCTCGGCTTTCAAATGAAAAACCTCTTTGAGATGAGTCGAAATGATACGAAGAAAGTCCCAGATCGAGAAATACCTTATCCACTTTTTTAATTTTCAACGAACTAAGAATTTCGCTAATGTTTGCAAAATTGCCGCAAATTTTTGTGACACGTTTATCGCGCAGATCTCCCAATGCTTTGTCAAAAATTTCTCGGTCGCGCTCAATTGCAATCAACTTTCCGCTATCCCCAATCCTCTTCAATATTTCCCTGGAGTGCCCGCCGAAGCCATAAGTGCCATCAACGACAATATTTCCTTGCTGCAAATCGAGGATTTCTATTGTCTCCTTCAGTAATACAGGTTCATGATTTTTGCTCATTTTTCAATTACCGAAAAATTTGGATTGTTAAGCTACTGACGGGGCGACAAAGATTCCCTCCTTATACTCGCTCCACCAAACTGGTTAACCCGAGTCGGCAGAACAGGTAAGTCCGATTAGGACCACGATCTTTTTCATTGCCGCCCCCGCCAAGAAATTCGTGGGCAATTGGCCAAGGGCCTCTATAACCCCACGCCATTATCCACGTAATTTTTCAATCAAACTTATATTTCCATATCAGCTAATTCCTCGGCAATTTTACCTGCATTTGGCTCAATCCTCTCGAGCGTGCCTTCCCATTTACTCTTGGACCAGATCTCAAGACGGTTATTTAATCCAGCAATAACTGCCCTTTGTCCCAGCTGCGCATAATTTTTAAGGTTTGCCGGTATGAGTATCCTTCCTTGGGCATCAAATTCCATTTCGGTCGCTCCGGCTAATATCAAGCGCGCATAGCTTCTGGCCGACGCTTTACTCATTGGGAGCGAGCTGATACTGCCTGATATCTTTCGCCAAGTTGCTTTAGGAAAAAGAAAAAGGCATCCATCTAACCCTTTTGTCAAAACTGCACCTGACTTTAAAGTGGACCTGAATTTCACAGGAACGGCTATCCGCCCCTTCTGGTCTATCGAATGCTGATATTCTCCAATAAACATATTTCACCACAATTACCCACTTTTCACCACAGTTTTATACTATGGTTATAGTACACCAGAGATAGTCCCTGTCAATATAGAACAAAACCCGAACAAATCTTTCTATAAAAGTTCGGCTCATATCCTTGAATATCTAATGCTTTTATGTAATACTCTTCGCGTAACTGTACGTTACCACCCCCAGGAGGAATATCCGATGTTAGCCGATATCGCCAAGATCAGTGCAGAGACGGGTCACACAGCCCGGAGACTCTGCGATCCGAAAAGTAGTATAGAGGGACTGTCGGCAAATAAACCTGTAGGGCGATTCAGCAGCACTATTTTATAAAC
>PEZV01000036.1 GCA_002778735.1 Candidatus Berkelbacteria bacterium CG10_big_fil_rev_8_21_14_0_10_41_12
TCAGATGGAAGACACCGATCCGTTTCTGGTTCAGGTGGCTGCCTATTGTCATGATCTTGGGCGATTGGAAGAAGAGAGGCGGGGATTAGTTGATCCAAGACCCAAAACTTCGCTCGATCACGGTGAAATGTCTATTGAACCAACCAAGAAAATATTGGCAAAAATTGATGTTTCTGGTCAAGGTGCTGAAAAAATATTAGAAACTATCAAAATTCATCCGATGAGAAAATATAAAGGTGACAATAAAATTGCATTGATTTTACAAGATGCCGATCGGAGCGATGGTTTTGGCAAGATGGCGCTTCTTAGATTTGCCGCATTTAATTGCGAGTTGCCGATTAAAGAACCGACAAATAAGAAAATTTTTGATCGCGAATTTTCTAAAATGATTAAGCTATTAAAAAATGATAAGAAAGCGCGAAAGCGGATGATTGAAACGCTTCGTTATGTTGCGCAGTGGTATGAGGATTTATTAAACATCGATTCGGCAAAAAAATATTTGCATAAAGATTATTTATTTAACATAAATTTTCTCAAACAAATTGAATCTTGGGACTAAAACATTTATTTCCTCTTGATTTTATGGTATAATTCAACCTGTAAAGGTTGTGAATTTATGCGTGCGCATTTAAGCCCTCGTAGTATAACGGATAGAACGCCAGGCTTCGGACCTGGAGGTAGGGGTTCGAATCCTCTCGGGGGCACCAACAGTGCGGGAGAACAGGCAGAGCGGGGAATAATTGGTTGTACATTGAAAATTCGTTGTGAATTTGGTAATGTTGGTATATAACTACATAGTGTGAGTACATAATGAAAGCAAAACTTCTTGAAAAAGAGCGTGCTAGAGTTTTGAGACATAAGGGGAAAGGCCTTAAGAGTATTGCGAATATGCTTGGTGTTGCTAAAAGCTCGGTTTTCTTGTGGTGCAAGGATATATGCCTGACTAAAAGTCAACTTGACGCATTAAAAAGTAGGTTAAACGCTCCGAAGCTTGGCGCACTGGCAAATAAGGTTAAGAGACAAAAGGAGATACAAGAAATAAGGCGCAGATCCAAAGCAGAATTTGTTAGATTGAATACTGAAGACAGCGATAGATTGAGGGATATTGGGACAATATTTTACTGGGCAGAAGGGGCAAAGACGGGTCGGCAAATAGACTTCACTAATTCTGATCCTCAAGTGATAAAACTTATTATGCTCTGGCTCAGAAAGATTCATAAAGTTCCGGAGGAAAAATTTAGAGCTGCAATTTACTACCATGCCGATCAGGATGAAAAAATGATTAAAAGATACTGGTCAAGCATAACGAGAATTCCTCAGCACCAATTTCATAAGAGCATTTTTAAGAAAGAAGGAACAGGTCACAGAAAAAATATTTTGTATAATGGAACATGTAAAGTCAGAGTCTGCGATAGTGATTTGCTTAATAAGGTTTTGGCTTGGATTGAGCAATTTTACATTTAGTGTTTGGGCCCATAGCTCAATGGTAGAGCGGCTCCCTCTTAAGGAGAAGGTTTGAGGGTTCGAGTCCCTCTGGGCCCTCCAGCCGGGAAGATTTGAAAGCCGGACCCCGCTTAGCGGGGGAGGCAGGGTCGCGAGCGATTCCAGCAAGAATTGACTTGTGACCGAATCCCACACGGCCTTCCATCGCGTATATACTCTTCGCCAAAGGCAAAACATGATTAAACTATAATTGATATCGCTTACAACAGGAGAATTTATGCCATTATTTAACGGTGAACAACCAACAGTTCCAGAAACGATTCCTGCCTCAGATGATCGAGGCGTAGAAGCTGATGGGACTGAAC
The DNA here is from genome assembly GCA_002778735.1 of Candidatus Berkelbacteria bacterium CG10_big_fil_rev_8_21_14_0_10_41_12. GTDB lineage: Bacteria > Patescibacteriota > UBA1384 > UBA1384 > 1-14-0-10-41-12 > 1-14-0-10-41-12. The sequence continues at coordinate 1,809 of PEZV01000036.1, forward strand.
GACTTATTGCGCGGGTTGAATCGGCTGAAAAACATTTTCTTGGAATTGTGGCGACAGAGGGTCCGGATTCCGAAATTGCCAGAGAAGCATTGGGCACATATCATAATTTATTACAAATATTAGCCGGCGAAAAGGTTGATCGAGATTTCTGGTTCAATACAGAGGTATATAATACATATATTAAAGCAGCTAAGATTAACCCAATATATCAAGATATAGCAGATTCCGCCCGGGAAGATTTGGAAATGTTGCAATAGACAATTTCTTCGTTATACGATGTCCATCATCAACCTCGCTCTCAATAATCTCCAATACTCATTATCCTCAAGCAATGTTATAATAGCGGAAGATAAGCGTTTTTTATCTATGAATATAAAACTTTTTGTTGCTACTAAAGCATTTGTGAATTATAAAGGTAGAATTTTAATTTTACGTGAATCCTCAAAATATGTTGATGGCGCTAATATCAATAAGTATGATGTAGCTGGCGGGAGAATTAAACCGGGACAAAATTTCAAAACAAGTTTGAGACGGGAGATTAAGGAGGAAACTGGCTTGAAAGTTGAAATAGGCAAACCATTTTTTGTCGGTGAATGGCGGCCGGTTGTCAAGGGCGAAAAATGGCAGATTGTGGGGGCGTTTTTTGAATGTTTTGTGAAGAGCGATCAAATTAAACTAAGCAAAGATCATGATGATTTTAAATGGATTAATCCCGGGGAATATAAGAAATATAATTTGATAGAAAATCTAAGACCTGCATTCCAAGAATTTCTTGGGAAGGATGAACAATGAAAAAGATTATTGTTTTTGGGTCTTTTGATCCCTTGCACAAGGGACATATTGATTTTTTTAAGCAGGCTAAAAAGTTAGGAGATTATTTGGTGGTTGTTGTGGCAAGAGATGAGAGTATAAAAAAAATCAAGAATCATAAACCGCGAGCCAAAGAGCAAGATAGATTAAAGGTAGTCGAGAAAATATCGGTGGTAGATCGAGCAATTTTGGGAGATCGGGAAGATTATGGCAGAGTACTTGACCAGCAGAAGCCGGATATTATTGCGGTAGGTTACGATCAAAAGATTCCCGCAGGGTTGAAAGATAAGCTTAGAGAGTATAAGATAGTTACGTTAAAACCGTTTAAGCCGGAAGTTTTTAAATCTAGTAAAATTATAGCTAAGGAATAAATGGCACTATCGTCTAGCCTGCCCGCCGAAGCATCCTGAACAGAATGCGGATGTATAATCTGATGTGGAGCATCAAAAGCGAAGTAGGGTGGTTAGGACGATAAATAAATTCCTTTGGGGGCGCGTTAGTCTAGTGGTTAGGACGCCAGGTTTTCATCCTGGTGACACGGGTTCGATTCCCGTACGCGCTGCCAAAGGAATTTATTTATAGATTAGCTTCGGGTACCGCCCCGAAGCGCATCCTGGAAACGGGGGTTCGATTCCCCCTAGCGCTGCCAAAATAGTAGATAGAGAGAGAAAGCATGATGTAATACCCGTTGAGGGTATTTGTTTATAAAAAGAACGAAGCCCTGCGTCCTTCTTGTGAAGGTCGCAGGGCTGGTAGAACCCTTGTGTCGTCAGTCCGGAATGGTGGCTGTGCCGCCAATGCCTGGTGCGTAGCTGATGGAGATGCTCGCTCCCGCTGTAGTGCCCGCGATCTCCCATGTGGAGCCTGAGGGCGTGATGCTGTGCATCACGACAGAGTGCCGTTCGTGGGACGGCACCGCGCGATGATCCCGCGGATGCTTCTTGAGAGCACGCAGGACGAAGTCCGTGCGCAATGAGGCCTCTGCTATCCACAGCCTGGAGCGTAACTTGGGCGAGGGTGTCTTGCCCGATGCCTCGAGCGATGAAATCTCTTGCCTCAAGTCTCTCGCCACCGCGAGCTGCCTCATGACAAACTCGAGATGGTACACATTTGGCCCGGCAACGACTTGTACTTCTTTCATCCTTCTCCCTCCGACGTGAAAATGTAGTGTGATGCGTGCTTCGATTGTAAAACCACAACCGAAACAGATAATCATACACTATCATTACTGGTTTGCCAAGGCAAGGGCAGAGTTAGTAGTATCCGAAAAGTTCATAAAGTAATAATTTAGTTGTTAATTGTTTTGTTCTTGATTTGTTCGGTAATTTCGCTAAAATATACCCATTATGAGTTTTAAATTAGGCACAAACTTAAAGCCGTCCGGCGATCAACCTCGCGCCATAGAGCAAATTGTAAAAAATATTAACTCTGGCGAGAAAAGCCAGGTTTTACTTGGCGTGACTGGTTCGGGTAAAACTTTTACTATGGCTGCGGTTATTTCCAAAATAAAAAAACCTGCGCTTATAATTGCTCACAACAAGACTTTGGCGGCGCAGCTTGCAAGTGAATTTCGCAAATTTTTTCCTCACGCAGCAGTGGAGTATTTTGTCAGCTACTACGATTATTATCAGCCGGAAGCATACCTGCCAAATATCGATACTTATATTGAAAAAGAGGCAACGGTAAATGACGAAATTGATCGGCTCCGCCACAATACAACTCAATCTATCCTGAATCGCAAGGATACGATTGTGGTCGCTTCAGTGTCCTGCATCTATGGGCTCGGCTCGCCGCAACAATATGAAAAGAAAGTCTTATCGCTAAATGTTGGCAGCAACGTAAGTCGCAAGGAAATTTTGACTAAGCTAATCTCAATGCAATATGTGCGAAATGACATCGAGCTAACACGTGGAACATTTCGAGTGCGGGGAGAAAGAATCGAAATTATGCCGATTAACACCGAGCTTGTTTATCGCGTGACTGTGGATGAAAAAATTGAGGGACTTGAACTTATTGATAATTTGTCAAGAAATGTTTTGGAAAAGCCGAATTCAGTAGCGATTTTTCCGGCGAAACATTACGTGGTAGACGAACAAGATTTGGATAAAGCACTTAATCAGATTGAAAAAGATCTTGAAATGCAAGTTAGGAAATTTACCCGTGCGGGAAAGATTTTGGAAGCGGAACGAATTTCAAGGCGCACACGCTATGATCTTGAAATGATTCGCGAGATCGGTTATTGCAATGGCATTGAAAATTATTCAAGGTATTTTGACGGCAGAAATCCGGGCGAACCGCCATACACTTTGCTCGATTATTTTTTATCAGGCGCGGCGAAAGGCGACTTTTTGCTTTTTATTGATGAATCGCATGTTACAATTCCGCAATTAAATGGGATGTATGCGGGAGATAAGTCGCGTAAGGAAACTTTAGTTGAATACGGTTTTAGACTGCCGGCGGCAATTGATAATCGCCCGCTTAAATTTGCTGAATTTGAAGCTAAAATGCCGGAATCGGTTTTTGTTTCAGCGACACCAGGATCATATGAATTTGAGAAGACAAAAAATAATAAAAAATTGATTGTCGAACAAATTGTCCGCCCGACAGGTTTAGTTGATCCTAAAGTTGAGATTAAAAAGACGCAAGGACAGGTTGATGATGTTATAAGTGAAGTGGGTCAGAGGATTAAGGCAGGGGAGAGGACCTTAATTACAACATTGACGAAAAAAATGGCAGAAGATTTGACAGAATTTTTACGCGAGAAGAGGATTAGGGTGCGGTATTTGCACAGCGATATTGAAACTTTGGATAGGATAGCGATTATCAAAGAATTGAGAGAAGGTAAATTCGATGTGCTCATTGGTGTCAATCTTTTGCGCGAAGGGTTAGATTTGCCGGAAGTTTCTCTTGTAGTCATTCTGGATGCGGACAAAGAAGGGTTTTTGCGCAGCGAAACTTCGCTGGTCCAGACAATCGGCCGCGCGGCACGCAATGTGAACGGTAAAGTAATTTTATATGCGGATAATATAACCGGCTCGATCGAAAGAGCTTTGCGTGAGACAAATCGCAGGCGCAAAATTCAGCTCGAATACAATAAAAAATATAATATTACACCAAGGACAATTCGCAGTGAAATAAAATCGATTTTATCGGAAGTTCATCTTCAAGAACCTGATGATATTGAGAAGCGATTATCCGAGGTTGATCTTACAACTCTTATAAAACAGAAATCTCGCGAGATGAAGGAAACTGCAAGTGAACTGAGGTTTGAAGAAGCGGCAATTTTACGTGATCAGATCATTAAACTCAAGAAAACTGCCAAAATTTTTAAAGACTGATAGAATGAATTCATGAAATTGCTCTCTTCGACGAAAGACAGAAAGCCGCTTTTGACTTTTAAGCTCTATAAGAGACATATAATTGCCATAATTATTTTGATTGCCGCGGCGATTTTTGGCTATAGCATTTATTTCAAATATTTTATGATTTTGCCGCCTTCCGCAATCCATGTGCTTCCTGATCTGCCGGTCGATTTGACCTCACAAAAAGTTTTATTATTTGCACCTCACTGTGATGATGAAATATTGAGTTCTGGTGGCTTGATCCATCGCGCACTTAGCCAGGGTAGCAGTATGCGAGTGATAATTACGACTGACTGCAATAAACATAAAAATGGTGATGTCAGAAAAAAAGAAACAGAGACAGGTCTGGCGACTGTTGGACTAAGCAAACAAAATATCGGATATTTTAATTTGCCGGAGGGCGAAGGAAACTATAAAAATTCCGCAGATGATTCACAAGTCCGCGAAGCGATTAAGGGGGAAGTTGAAAGTTTTAATCCGACGATTGTTGTATTACCGTTGCCGCAGGATTCTCACCGTGATCATGCTATCGTTGGGCGAGTGGGGCAATCCTATCTCGAAGACAAAAAAAATATTCAAGTAATCTATTATTTAATCCATTATAATTTTTTGAGATTTCCTTCGCCGCCAGGTCTTCAACCGGATGCCTACGTGCTTCCTCCGGCGAGATTGATTAATTTTTCTGATAGGTGGTATAAATTTGATCTAACGGATGATGAGATTGAGATTAAGGAAGACGCAATATCCAAGTACAAATCGCAATTGAGTCTGAAAAACCCGATTTTGGTAAGAGTACTTTGGGATTTCGCCAGAAAAAATGAGCTTTTCATGATGGAGACAAAATAATGGGTCATTTTGCGGATGCCGCGCAGAATTTGCTAAATCAATATGGTTGGACGGGGATATTCTTACTGATGTTCGCGGAAAATATTGGATTGCCCGTCCCGACGGAGTTTGGATTTATCGCGGGTCAATCAATGGTGAGTTTAGAGCAGGCAAGTTATATCGAAATATTTTTAATTATATTATCAGGCAAGACGATCGGTAGTATAATTTCTTATTTTGTAGGTAAGTATTTTGCGCAAGATTTTATTATAAAATCGCGTTCAAAAAGATTAAGAAAAGCCCAGGAAATATTTGCTAAATGGATGAAAAAATACGGGTCGGCAGCAGTATTTTTTTCAAGATTAGTCGGTTATGTCAGGCCTTGGGCGAGCTACTTGGCCGGAATTGGTGAAATAGGATTTATCCCGTTTTTAATTTACAACATTTTGGGATCAGCTGTGATTATCGTTGCGACGATGCTGGTGTTAGGTTCGGCTGTTAGTTTGTGGCAACTATATCCTGTATTTAGACCGGTTGCAGTTGTTCTCTTTTTCATATTTTTCTTTGGTTTTTGGATTGGACTCTGGATCTATAATAGGAGAAATAAAGATAAATAAATCTTTTTTTGCAATCCTGCGGCTTGCAGCTAATGTGAAAACCAAGGGGCCTAATTGCGAAGCAGCCCCCTGATTATTCGCGGGTACCACCCCACGAAGCACGCTTTCCTTACCCTGGCACGCCTTTTCAGGAGCATAAAAAGTAATTTAGCTTTCAAATTGAACTTCGTGATTTATCCTGACATTACGTCGCGGGATTAAATCACTTGTCAATGAAGCGCTAAAATACTTTTTGTTTCTTGAAAAGAAGAACCAAAATTTTAAAACGGAAATTGAACAATTGCCGTTTTAATTTGGCGGGAAATGTGCTATAATCTTTCCTTATGAATAAGAGTTCAAATTTTATTTTTGTTAAAGGTGCCAGAGAACATAATCTTAAAGATGTTGATGTTAAAATCCCGCGCAATAAACTTGTTGTAATGACGGGCGTTTCTGGCAGTGGCAAAAGTTCGCTCGCTTTTGACACTATCTACGCCGAAGGCCAGAGGCGATATATCGAATCGCTTTCGAGTTATGCGAGACAATTTTTGGGGCAAACTAATAAACCTGACGTTGATTATATTGATGGTCTTTCACCGGCGGTTTCAATTGACCAAAAAGCAGTTTCCAAAAATCCGCGCTCGACGGTTGGGACAGTTACGGAAATTTACGATTATCTCAGGGTGTTGTTTGCGAGAATTGGTAAAGCTTACTGTCCAATCGACGGCAAGCCGGTTAAATCATACAGCATTGATGAAATTGTCGATTTTATATTTAGCGTGATTGAAGATGGGAAAATTTCTATACTGGCACCGGTTGTCAGAAATAGAAAAGGCGATTATCTGACACTTGCCAAAAATTTTGCCGCGCAGGGATATTCGGTAGCTTATGTTGATGGACGAAAAATAGATCTTGAGAAATCACAACGTTTGGAGAGATACAAAAATCACAATATCGAGCTTGTTATTGACGAGATCATATTAAAATCAGCCAAGGAAAATATTCAAGATGATCAAAAACGCACGCGGTTGGCGGAGGCGGTTGAATCAAGCGTCAAATTAGCAGATGGATTAGTTTTGGTTAAGAAATCTGACGGGGAGTCAGTAGAATTCTCGACAAAGTTTTCTTGTCCCGAGGGCCATTCATTTTCTGAACTCGAGCCGCGACTTTTTTCTTTTAATTCGCCTATCGGCGCTTGTGATAAATGTGGAGGGATAGGTTACCAACTTGAAATTGACTCCCAGCTTATAATGCCAGATAAAAATAAGACGATTTCCGAAGGCGCAATATTACCATGGAGCTATTCACCGACAAATTATTATGGTGCGATTATAAAAGCAGTAGCGCAGGATCGCGCTTTAAGTTTATCAACGCCGGTTAAAAACTTGCCGAAGGAAGATATAGATTATTTTCTTTTTGGCAGTGGACGGACAGAACGGATTCCTGTAACATACTTTTCCAGAGGACAAACATTTAGATTAAATTTTAGTTTTGATGGGGTTGTAAATCTGCTGCAGCGAAGATTTAACAAAACCGAATCGGATGCAGTTCGCGAAGATATCACAAAATATATGTCAAGGATGACTTGCGAAACGTGTTTTGGAAAACGATTGAATTCTCAGGCACTTTCAGTCAAAATAGGCGACTTGAATATTAACGAAGTTGTTTCAAAATCAATTATTGATTCAGTAAAATTTTTTGAGCAGTTGGATTTGAATAAGAACGAGCAGATTATCGCTGAGCGCTTACTTAAAGAAATTTTGTCGAGATTGAAATTTCTGCGCGATGTAGGGCTGGGGTATTTAACGCTGGATAGATACGCAAGTACTCTCTCTGGCGGAGAAACGCAAAGAATCCGCTTGGCGAGTCAAATCGGATCAGGTCTTGTCGGTGTGCTTTATGTTTTGGACGAGCCTTCGATTGGTCTTCACCAAAGAGACAACCGCAATCTTCTCCAGACTTTAAAAGGTCTACGCGATCTCGGCAACACGGTTATTGTCATTGAACATGACGAAGAAACAATTCGCTCGGCGGATTATATTATTGATATTGGCCCGGGCGCAGGTGTACGTGGCGGAGAGATTGTCGGGCAGGGGAGTGTCAATGATTTGGAAAAATCCGAGAGCTCATTGACAGGCAAATATCTCAAAGGGGAATTGAAGATTAATACTCCTGCCATGAGGCGTAAAATGACGGGAAATTATGTCACAATTAAAGGCGGCAAAGAGCACAATCTAAAAAATATCACTGTGCGATTTCCGCTTGGGCAGTTTGTGGTTGTAACGGGCGTTTCCGGCAGTGGTAAATCAACTCTTGTCAATGACATTCTCTATAAAGGATTGGCTCGGGAGATTTATAAAGGTTGGGATAGGCCCGGGAAATTTTCACAAATTGAGGGTGCAGAGTTTGTTGATAAAATTATTGATGTTGATCAGAGTCCGATCGGGCGCACGCCAAGGTCAAATCCAGTTACTTATATAAAAGCATTTGACGGGATTAGGCAGATTTTTGCCGCTATTCCCGAAGCGAAGATACGGGGATATAAGCCGGGAAGATTTTCTTTTAATGTTTCATCTGCCAAGGGAGGCGGGAGATGTGAAAGGTGCCAAGGGGACGGAGTATTGAAAATTGAGATGCATTTTTTGCCGGATGTTTATTTGCCGTGCGACATTTGCAATGGAAAAAGATATAATCGTGAGACACTCGAAGTAAAATATAAAGATAAAAATATTCATAACGTTTTAGAAATGACCGTTGATGAGGCGACGGAGTTTTTTCAAAATATTCCATCAGTAATTGATAAAATAAAAACTCTGCAGGAAGTTGGTTTGGGGTACATCAAACTTGGCCAATCGGCGACAACCCTCTCCGGCGGGGAAGCGCAGAGAGTTAAATTGTCACTCGAACTTTCCAAACGGCAAACAGGCAAAACGCTTTATATTTTAGACGAGCCGACTACGGGGCTTCATTTTGATGACGTGAAGAAACTTTTGGAAGTGTTGGACCGACTTGTTGATAGCGGTAATACCGTTGTGATGATCGAGCATAATTTGGATGTTATTAAAACTGCGGATTATATTATCGACCTCGGACCCGAAGGTGGAAACGCCGGAGGAAAAATTGTCGCTGCCGGCACACCCGAGATGGTAAGCGGGATCAAAAATTCATTTACAGGCCAATATTTAAAAAAAGTATTGAGTAGAAAAATTTAATAAAGCAGTGGGAATTATTGGTAAAATTTCTTATATTAGAGTTTTGGTGCTATCTGGTTAACAAACCTGTTGTTTTCTGCTATTATATGATGTTTTGACTGATCTTTGACAATCCTTCTTGAAGCCCCATCGCCTATCTTGTATAAAGGTAGTTAGCGGGGCTTCAAGAACCTGAACCCAAGCTCTCAACGGAAGAGATGGGCAGGCAATGCTGGAGAGCATTCAAAATATACTCAAGGAGGGTGATAGCTGTGGAACAGACTACACCTAGCATGACGGGGAAGCAAAAGCGTGACATCAGGGATCTCCTGAGGGACGCACTCGACGAGATGGGCCTCAGCAATCCTGAGGCCCAGAAGGTCCTCGGCAACGGCGGTCAGCTCAAGGCAGGTGTCAAGGATCTGCTGACCAAGCTCAGTGGTTCCGACCTGCTCGAGGCCATCGGCACCGTGTCCACCCCGGTAATCCCGACCTTCTCCGCCAAGGACTACTTCAAGGTGGACACCTCTGGCGCAGTCAAGATCGGCTATGTCTGGGAAGGCTTCAGCAACGCCTTCCTGGCCGGCGACGGCAAGGTCGAGGCGGACATCGCCGAGGCCACGCTCCGTGTCCATAAGCTCGTGAAGAGTTCCGTGGACAGCCCGATCATCGCCGAACTCGGTGGTGAAGAGGTCGCCGAGACCAGCCTCGCCCAGATGTACGAGCTGATGAAGGCCCAGGGCCAGGGACAGCAGGGTATCCTGCTGACCAATGGCTACGCCAACATCTTCTACATCAGGGACGCCAAGGGCGTTCTCTGGGCGGCCAGCTGCTACTGGGGCTCGGGCTACGACTACTGGCGCGTCTGCGCCTTTCCGGTCACGTCTCCGATTGCGTGGCGCGCTGGTTTCCAGGTCTTCTCCTGCTGATTCTCTGGATTCTTAGAGCCTTTGTTCTTGATTGGCTCTCTGAATCCTTTGAATCTTTGACACTGTCTGCCGCTTGCGGCAGTCGGTACAGGCCCTCCAAAAGTCCTTCGGGATGAGTAGGGGGGTCTTCCTTTATGCTAAAATTACATTGGACTTGTGAAGGTAACGGCCATGGCTTTTATCCACACTTCTAGATCTTTACTTGTCGAGAGTTGCTTTGGGTATGCCTTAAGCAAGAGTGGCGGTAAATATCTAAAAAACATGAAGAGAATCGGTGCCTCCCATCAAGAGATTTTATATCTCAATTAATATTCAGCAGAGCGATGTTGTATTTTGCCTGCGGTGATTACGGATAACACACCAATCTGGGCGGTCAATTGCAACTGGAACTCGGGCAACGACTACTGGAACGTCAACGCCAATCCGGTCACGAATCCGAATATGTGGAACGCTGGCAACCAGGTGTTCTCCTGCGACTCACTTCTTTTCTTCCGTTAATTGGCGGAAGTTTTTGTTATGAGACCCTTTCGCCAACCGCCAACCATTCTACCGATCTCTTCAATCTCTTGACCTATCAGAGTAAATTGTTTACTCGGTATTAGCTTAAGCTCCCAGCAAAACTGGATGAAGAATCTTAATGAATCAATTTTAGATAAAGAATCGCCAAGAAGCGATATTTTCAACTCTATCGGAGAAAATGACGCCTTCTGAGAAAGATCCAATAAATCAATAAATAGTAAATCAACTTTCTGACCTAATCCATAACGCTCACATTTGGGTAAATTTCGCTCTACAATAATCCATTGTTTGTAAGTACTTTTGACGTGTTCGATTACTGGCGGAAAAGTTGATTGGGGGTGATTTTGAAAACTGCTACTCATCTTTACTCCAGAATTATCTCAATTGATAATCTTCTTATTGTTTGGGAGAAGTTTGTGATGAATAAGAAGAAAAAACGTGACATGCGTATTTTTGCTCAAAATCTCTTTCCAAATATTCTCTCTCTTCACAACGATCTTACCAACTTGACCTATCGGCATGCAAACTACGAGTGTTTTAATGTCTGCGATCCTAAGCCGAGAATAATTCACAAGGCGATCGTTCGGGACAGATTACTACACCATGCGATTTATAGGGTGCTTATGCCGATATTTGATAAGACGTTTATTTTTGATTGCTATTCCTGTAGAAAATTAAAAGGAACCCATAGGGCATTTCGAAGATTAGTTGTGGTGGCGAGGAAGCAGAGTAAAAATTATTCGCAAGCATGCTGCGCTCTAAAGTGCGATATTAGAAAATTCTTCCACAGCATCGACCATCAGGTTTTGATTGAATTTTTATCTCAAAGAATTGTTGATGAGAAGCTAATGAATCTGCTTACTGAAATAATCGAGAGTTTTGAATCCTTACCAAGCAAAGGAATGCCGCTTGGAAATTTGACTAGCCAATTATTTGCCAATATTTATATGGATCCGCTGGATAAATTTGTAAAACATAAACTTAAAGCCAAATATTATCTGCGCTATGCCGATGATTTTATGTTTCTGGCGAATAATCGAGAATTGCTTTTGGAGTATTTACGAGAAGTCGAGCAATTTCTTGGCGAACACCTTAAACTCTCGTTCCACCCAGACAAAATCGTTCTGCGAAAGCTAAACTGGGGCTTGGATTTTGTCGGTTACGTTACATTTCCGAACTTCAACCTGCCGAGGAAAAAGACCACCAAAAGAATGTTTATTAAATTGGAGCGAATACGAGAAACTCAACCGGAGAAACTACGTGGAACTCTGCAATCGTACGCGGGTTATTTAAAGCATATTAACGCTAACAGTCTTTCTTTAAGATTGAAGAAGCACTATACTTAGCTCTTGTTAGATTTGTTTTTTGATGTATGAAAAAAAATTTATTACTCTCAAAAATTAAAAAATTTACGCTTTCTCAGGCATATATTTGATGCGGTTTTTGGATGGAATAAAAACCCAAACTAAAAAATTAAACAAATGAAAGATACAGAACTTAGACAAATAATAAAGAATTTTCCGGAAACACCAGGAATTTATTTGATGAAAAATGCCGAGGGTAAAATTATCTATGTCGGGAAGGCAACTTCGCTGAAATTAAGAATAATGTCGTATTTTAATCGTAGTTTGTCAGTCAAAACACACAGTCAAATGTCCGAAGTTGCGGATATTGATTTTATTGAAACCGAATCAACGGTTGAAGCAATTCTCCTTGAATCCCAACTTATCAAAAAATATAATCCCCGTTTTAATGTCAAAGAAAAAGACGATAAATCAAAAATTTATGTTCATATCACCAAGGAAAAATTCCCGCGGATATATACTTTGAGAGAGACGGATCTGATTAACATTTCGGGAAAAAATCCCATTTTGTACGGACCTTTTATCTCCGCCGCTTCCCTCGATCTCGCTTTAGAATTTATCAGAAAAATCATTCCTTATCGCAGCTGCAAAGTTATATCCAGGAAAAAATGTCTTTATGGATTTATCGGGCTTTGCGATGCGCCTTGCGAGAATTTGATTTTGCAAAATGACTACAAAAGAAATATTCAACTTGTCAGGGATTTTTTTGAAGGTAAAAAATCGAGAATTTTTTCGAGTTTGCGCCGGGAACTGGATAAACTGTCACGAGCGCGCGAATATGAAAAAGCGGCGGTTGTGCGCGATAGAATTTATGCTCTCGAGCATCTGAAACAAATATTTGCGATTAAGCGTGATTTTCAGACAAAATTTGACCGCGTCGAAGGTTATGATATTTCCAATATTTCAGGAGCTCACGCCACCGGTTCGATGGTGGTTTTTATAGACGGGATGCCGGAGAAAAGTGAGTACAGGAAATTTAAAATCAAAAATATTAAAGGCGCGAATGACACTGGCATGTTCTCGCAAATTTTGGCTCGGCGGTTTAAAAATGATTGGGATTTACCGAATTTGATTTTAGTTGACGGCGGAAAAGGGCAGGTCAGTGCTACAGTCGGAGTTTTAAAAAAAATAGATTTGAATATTCCCGTCGTCGGTTTAGCCAAAGGGCCGGATCGCAAGAAAGACGAATTGATTACTTCGCGAGTTATCCCGCGAGGCGAGATTGAATTGTTCAAACGCGTTCGCGACGAAGCTCATCGCTTTGCTCACGGATATTACGAAAAATTACATAGAAAAAGCTTATAATTTGTATTTGCCTCCCGAAAGATAGAAAGTAACAACCGTTTTTCAAAAAATTAATTTGTTATTTGCAGAATTCTTGGATTTTCTGACCGACAATATCTTCTTCAAAAGTATTCTGATTTACCTCGATCGCTTTATCGGCAGGAGCTTTAGATTTGTAAATTATTTGGGGATTACTTGGATCTTCCCCCACTTTTGTTTCTTGCGCGTCGACAATTTCACAGCCGTTAATGAACAAAATTTGCAGGGGAATCAGTGTATCTTTCATCCAGAATTGTAAATAATCAGATTTGTCAAAAATAAAAATCATTCCCTTGTTAGGATCTAATGATTTAATCCCAGCGAGTCCTTTTTGTTTTTTTTCCTCAGACTTAGCGACTTCGAAAGTGAATTTTTTTCTATTTATTTCTAATCTAATTTGGCTATTATCATTGTAATTCTGCGTACAACCTGTAAAAATAATTATACAGGCGATAAATAATAAAAGACAAGCTAATGTTTTCTTCATAGCTAAATAATAGTCAAATTATTATGGATAATCAAAAAAAGTGGAAGAAATTGTCAACGGAATCGATTTTTGACCATAAATATTTCAAAGTAAATAAAGATATTGTCAAACTTCCCGATGGTCGCGAAATCGATTGGTTCTATTGGAATAGTATCGACTCTGCGATGGTTGTTGCAATGACACCTTACAATAAGCTTGTCATGATTGAGCAATATCGCTATTTACCGGATCAGACTGCGCTTGAATTTCCATCTGGCAAAGTCGACGAGGGTGAGACTATGGAAGAAGCGGCGGAAAGGGAGCTCGAAGAAGAAACTGGCTATAAATGCAAGAATTTGCAGTTGCTCGGATCTTTTTATGAAACAATGGCGCAGTTGAATAGAAAAATTCATATTTATTATGGTGAAAATGCCAAATTGGATGATAATCGTAAGAGGAATCCGGATGAGAATGAAGAAATGGAAGTAAAACTGATTGATTCTGGCGATGCGGTTAAATTAGCACAAGAAAATAAAATAATTTCGATGGGCACAACGCTTGCAATTTTGCTTGCTGATAAAAGGACCAAGGAGGGGACTAATTATGGAAAGTGAAAAAAATATTTATTGATAATTTTAAAAGGAAACCTGAGGAATATTTTTGGTCGCCAGGGCGAGTCAATATAATCGGTGAACATAGCGATTATCATGATGGGTTTGTTATGCCAGTGGCGATTGATTTGGGCATCACTTGGTCAGTGTCGAAAAACGGTGATAATGTTAGAGGATATACTGAAAAATTTGATGAAATTGGCCGGTTTAGAATTGATGCGAAAGACAGAACATATTTTGAATGGATGCTTTATTTGCAAGGCGTTGTTGAGGTTTTGAAAAAGCGCAATAAAAAATTTGGCGGAATTGATTTTGCTATTCATTCGACTATTCCGATCGGCAGCGGCCTGTCAAGTTCGTCGAGTTTGGCGACTGGTTTTGCTTATATTTTAAATGAAATCTATAAAATCGGACTTGGCCGTAAAGAAATTGCCAAAGTTGCTTGTGAGGCGGAGTGGTGGTATGGCACGACTGGTGGAATAATGGATCAATACTGTATCGCCAATGGCAAGGCAGGCAATGCTGTGCTTCTGGATTGCAGAAAAATGACACATGTTTATGTGCCCATTCCAAAAGATATCAAAATGGTGATTTTTGAGACGACTATTCGCCACAAGCAAATTAGCTCTCCATTTGCCTTGAGAAAAAAACAAGCACATGAAGCGGTTGAAGTTGCTAGGCAATATTTCAAGGATGATAAGATTAAAATGCTTCGTGATATCACAAAAAAAATGCTCGAAGAAATTAAGCCGTCGATTATCAAGAAATTTGGCAAACGAAAAGGCGAGATGATTTATCGCCGAAGTAAACACCCGATTTATGAGAGAGATAGAGTTTTGGAAATGAAAGAAGCGCTAATGAAAGATGACCTGCGTAAAATCGGTAAGATTCTCGCCGAGTGCCATAAATCATTGCGTGATAATTATGAAGTATCCTGCAAAGAACTTGATATAGCCGTTGATATCTCGCAAGGGATAAAGGGATATATAGGTTCGAGAATGATCGGCGGAGGTTTTGGCGGTTGTACTTTGAATTTAGTCAAGCGAGGGCAAGAACATCATTTTGCCGGCGAAATGGAAGAAATATTTAGAAAAAGAACAGAGATTAAAGGAAACTCATATATTTGCAATTCGTCAGATGGAGTAAGGAAGATTCCAAATAACAAATGAATACTTATTTGGTCAAACAAACCGCCAGTGACAAGTTAGATAATCTGGATTGGTCTCAAGCAAAAGAAATTGACCTGGTTGATGCCACTAATGGATTAAAAATCAAGAAATCTGCTAAATTCAGACTGCTTTGGTCGCCGCGTTATTTGTATATTTTCTTTGATGTAACAGATGATCATATCTGGGGGACTCATAAACGCGACGATGATCCAATTTATGACGAAGAGGCTGTAGAAGTTTTTTTAGCTTTCGGGAAGTCTGTGCCAAAAGAGTATTTCGAATTGCAGTTTTCACCAAATGGTGTGAAATATGACGCTTGGGTTAAAAATCCGACTGGAAATCGCTGCGATAAACAATTTAACGTTGATGTGAATTGGAATTTTAAAAATATTGAATTTAATCAGGAAATTGATGCGAGTGGAAATCCACGCAAGGGAACTTGGACAACATATATTAAAATACCAGCAACTGAAATAAAAGGCAGCAACTTTAAAGCGGGTGATGCGTTGCGGGGGAATTTTTATAGAATTGACGGCTGGCCGAAACAAAATAGTTTCCAGGCATGGTCACCGACAATGAAAAGTCCACCCGACTTTCATGTACCACAGAAGTTTGGCATAATTTACCTGAGGTGAAAAAGTGGGAAAGGATAAAATCCGAATGGGTTTTGATGAAGAAGCTACTTTATAACTTTGCTAACTTTCTAATTAAGTGAGGTATTTATGCCAGAACTTCCCGAAGTAGAGATCATAAAAAGAGGTTTGGAGAAGAAAATTGTTGGTCAGACAATCGATAAAGTCGAAGTTTGTTTGAATAAATTATTGCAAGGATCTAAGGAATTATTGGTTGATAAAAAAATTATTTCAATCAACCGCCGCGCTAAAATGTTGATTATTAATTTGTCGGGCGATATTTCACTTCTAATTCACTTAAAATTAACCGGCCAGTTGATTTATCGTTCGCAATTAGCAGTTCGCAGTTGGCAGAAAATATCTGCTGACAGCCGACAGCTCTCCGCTAATCAAGTAGCCGGCGGACATCCCTCTAAGGATATGGTGGGGGATTTGCCAAATAAATTTACACACGCGATTTTCTATTTTCAGGATGGAGGAGTTTTGTATTTTAATGACCTTCGGCAATTTGGCTATATCAAGGTTTACAAGACAGAAGAAATTGCTAATTTAAAGGTGCTCAACGATCTTGGTCTTGAGCCGTATGATGAAAATGCAACACCAGAGTATCTGATGAAGATAATCTCAAGGCGACCAAATACGAAGATTAAGCAGATCATAATGGACCAAAGTGTCCTGGCGGGGGTGGGGAATATTTATGCAGACGAGGGACTGTATTGCGCCAAAATTTCGCCGCTTCGAGCTGGCAAAGATTTATCAAAAACAGAGCTTGAAAGAATTATAAAATGTATTAGGTCAGTTATGGATCAATCTTTTAAGTATGGTGGATCAAGTGAAAATACTTTCGTGAATGCAGAGGGCAAAAAAGGCGAGATGCAGAACCATTTTCAGATCTATCGTAGAATGAGCGAAAAATGCAGTTGTGGCGGTGTAATTAAAAGAACAGTCGTTGGCGGAAGAGGGACATATTATTGTCCTGTCTGCCAGAAGTGATGTTGACAACATCATATTTGATTTGATACAATTGTGGCACATGAGAGATAACATAATCACAAAATAACTCAATCGAGTTTATTTTATTTTGTTGTCTCAGTACATTTTATAAAACTTGAAAAACTCCGCTGTACGCGGAGTTTTTCTTTTACAACTTTTAACTAAACCACGATTGAGTTTGAGTAAATAAAATGGTAATTTTGTTTTAGCAGGAGATGACATGAGACAAAAACGATTTTCCATTATAATGGCTGGTGGTAAAGGAACGCGGCTGAACGCCACAGATAAGCCGAAGGCTATGTTTGCAGTCGTCGGCAGACCGATTATTGACTATGCTCTTGATCCATTACTTGAGCTCAGGAGTCAAAATTTACTTGATAAAATCATAATAATTGTGGGTTTTTTGGGTGAACAAATTGTGCAGCATGTTGGTGAAGAAAAGGCAAAATTTGTTTGGCAAAAGCGGCAACTTGGCACAGGGCATGCGGTTATGCAGGCGCGCAGCGCACTTAAAAATTTACAGGGGACAACGCTAATCATAAACGGTGATCACGCTCTGTATCGCGCGAAAACTTTTGAAAAAATTATGGATTTTCGCGAGGATAAAAATTTAACGATTGCTTTTGGTGTAGTTAATAGTTCGACTCTTTTTGATGACTACGGGCGGGTAATAAGAGATAGAACAGGTAAAATTACCGGAGTTATTGAGAAACTTGATTGTACTCTGGAGCAAAGAGAGATTACCGAAAGAAATATCAATCTTTATAGTGTAGATAATATTTGGCTGTGGCAAGCGCTTGATAAAATCAAAAGCGACAATGTAAAAGGTGAATATTATTTGACCGATATTATTAAAATTGCTATTGAAGAAGGTAAAATGGTTGAAACTTTTGAGGTGGGGGATACAGAAGAGGCAATCGGGATAAATACAGTTGAAGAATTTAAAGAGGTAGAAAAGATCTTGTCCCGCAAAAAATTAGCATGAGCTCTTACAAGTTTGAAGGAGTTGTAATTAAAGTCCGCAATTTTTCTGAGGCGGATAAAATCATTACTTTTTTTACCCGAGAATTTGGCAAAAGAGATTTGGTGGCAAAAGGAGTTAAAAAAATAAAATCAAGAAAATCACCATTTTTGGATCTTGGGAGCATCAATAAAATATTTGCCGCTGAAACGAAAGGACTCGATATTATCTCGGAAGTTGAGAATATTTACTTGCCCAAAAAAATCTCGGGAGATTTGGGAAGAACCTATTGTCTAAGTTTTGTGCTCGAGGTAACAAATAAACTCTTTCAAGAGGAAGAGGATCATAGATATATATATAAACTTCTGAAAGAAACCATCCGGTTGATTGATAAAAGGGTAGCGGAATCTATAAGATTGATTTTTGTTTTGAAAATATTAGATCACAATGGTTATTTGGGTGATCTGAAAGAATGCTCTGTCTGCGGAGGCGATTTGCGCAAAAACGAGCTTTTTTCTTTTTCTAAAATTGATGGTGATATATCGCATAGAAAGTGCCATAATGAATTATGTTTGGATCTTTCTGACGATGAACTAAAACTTTTGAAATCTTGGGTTAAACTGCCTATTGGGCAAGCGGTCAAAATTAAAGCGCCGAAGAAAATAATGAAAAAGATCGAAGATTTAGCAATAGCTTATTGGGAAATCAATGTTGGGTATGATATAAAAAGTGAAAAAGGATTTACTGATGTCATCATGGGTAGAAATAAATCTAAAAGCGTACCGAAATAATCTGAAAATATTGCGGGAAAATCTTGACGCTGAAATACAGATAATGGCTGTTGTTAAAGCAAACGCGTATGGTCACGGTCTTATTGAATCGGCGAGGACAATTTGGACTTCCGGCGCTGATCAGTTGGCAGTCATAAATGTCGACGAGGGTGTTGGACTGAGAATTGCTAAAATAAAAGCGCCAATTTTGGTGCTTGGATATGCTGAGAGCGCCGATATGCACCGGGCAATTGACTTCGATATTGCACTCAGTCTATTTGATCTTGAGCAAGCATATCAGGTTGATCAAGAGGCGAGAAAAATTAATAAATGGGCGAAAGTGCATGTCAAGATAAACACAGGTTTGAATAGATTAGGATTTGATTCGGCGGAAGCGATGGAAGCAATACAGACAATCTATTCGCTTAAGCATATCAGAATAGAGGGTATTTTTTCGCATTTTGCCGCCCCGGCGGACCGGGATTATAGCCACAAGCAATTGATGGAGATGCAAAATTTGCTTTTTAAATTTCAGCAGAATAATATGCAGCTGCCGACGATACATATGGCGGCTACGGATGCCAGCGCTTATTATCCCGAAGCGCATTTTAATATGGTGAGACTGGGCTTGGCGGTTTACGGCCTGACTGATTTGTATAAATCTCTTGAACCGGTACTTAGTTTTAAAACGAAAATTGTGCAAATAAGAAGAGTACCGCCTGAAGAAAATATTGGTTATGATCTAACCTATAAGACGAAAAAGCCGGCGAAGATTGCTGTGCTTAGCATCGGTTATGCGGATGGTTATCCAAAAGCGCTCTCAAATGTGGGCGAAGTTCTAATCCATAAAAGACGAGCCAAGATTGTTGGCAAAATAAGTATGAATTTAACCACAGTCGACGTAACAGGAATTAACGCCAATGTCGGTGACGAAGCCGTCTTGATAGGGAATCAGGATAATGTTACGCTAAAAGCGCAGGAATTAGTCAAGTGGGGTGGCATGGATTTTGCGGGAGAAATTGTTTCGCAGATTCCAGCAAATATTAGAAGAGAGTATAAATTGTAAGCGGATGGAAAAAGAAAATCCAAAGATGGAACAAATAGTTTCGCTTTGCAAAAGGCGAGGTTTTGCGTGGCAAGGAAGCGAGATCTACGGAGGGCTTGGTGCCGTTTGGCATTTTGGGCCTCTTGGCGTGGAGATGAAAAACGCGATAAAAAGGCATTGGTGGGCGACATTTGTTACGAGACGCAATGATATTGTTGGAGTTGAGGGGGCGGTTTTGATGCATCCTACCGTCTGGAAAGCGTCGGGACATCTCGAATCATTTACTGATCTGCTAGTGGAATGCAAAAAATGTCATAGAAGATTTCGCAAAGACCACCTGCAGAGCGGCAAATTTATTGGTGGGAAAGCAACCGAGCCGATGCAGTGTCCTGATTGTGACAGTAAAGATTGGACTGCTCCTAAAGATTTTAATTTGATGTTTAAGACATTTGTTGGACCGGTTGAAGATGAAGCGAGTAAAACGTATTTACGGCCCGAGACAGCTCAATCGATGTTTACCGATTTTAAATTAGTGCTTGATTCATCAAGGCAGAAGATTCCGTTTGGAATTGCGCAAATTGGAAAATCTTTTAGGAATGAAATTACAACCGGCGATTTTTTCTTCCGGAGCCGCGAATTTGAGATTGCGGAGATCGAGTATTTTGTAAAACCCGGGGATGACGAAAAAAAGTTTGGTGAATGGCTTGATCTCTGGAAAAAATTTTATCTTGATCTTGGGATCAGTGAAAATAAACTTCGGGAATATGAACACCCGAAAGAATCACTGTCGCACTATTCAAAGCGGACAGTTGATATTGAATATAAATTCCCGTTCGGCTGGTCGGAATTGGCCGGGGTGGCTAATCGCACGGATTATGATTTGAGCCAGCACGAAAAATTCTCTAAAAAAGATTTGCATTATTTTGACGAACAGACAGGCGAGAAATACATTCCTTATGTTATCGAACCGACAATGGGAATCGAGAGAATTATGATGGTGGCGATAGTTGACGGATATAAAGTTTCCGATGGGTCGGACGCTCGTGAGAAAGGCGAAGTGGTGTTGGGGTTGAGTCCGGTCATTGTGCCGATTCAAGTTGGTGTTTTCCCGCTGATCAAGAAAGACAAATTGCCTGAAATCGCCCGAGAGATTGCTGAAAAACTATTGCAAAGGAGAATCAGGTCTTTTTATGATGAAGCCGGATCAATTGGGCGAAGATACCGCCGGCAGGACGAGATCGGTACGCCTTGGTGCGTAACGGTCGATTTCGATACGCTCAAGGATGATTCGGTTACTATTCGTGATAGAGATACCCTGAAGCAGGAGAGAGTTAAAATTGAAGAAATTGAGAACTATATATTTGCAAAGTTAAATTTGAGCTAAATTCCCTAAAGGGAAAGGCCCGCTCTGCCTATCTCCGCTGAGTTGATGGAGATAGATAGAAGTCGGGCCTGTAATGCAGGTGGGATGCGGTGGTTAGGGGGTTTCGGGGAGGCCGATGGCGTGCTGGAACAGCAATGCCGTCATGGTCTCTAGGGCACAAGGCAGGGTCTGAAAAAGCTCATCCTTCTCCGCGGTCAGCTTCAGGAATTTGCCTCCCTGGGGGTCGAAGACGAATAAGATGAATCGCGGGTCGGGAAGTGCTGAAGTGCAGTTGCCGCTTGCGATTGCAACGGCGACTGCGGAGGGCGAGATGATGATGGTGCGGCCCCACTCAGTGGTCTTCTCAGGGGCATCCTTTGGTTCTACCAGCGTTACTTGCATGTTCTGTCCGCTTAGTTCCCAATTCCTGGCACAGGAACTGGAGATAGGTGATCACGTGGCTCTTGCGATCCTCTATGGGTCTGTCGGCAAATGCCAAATTATATAAAAGTTATGTAATTTCCGGCTCACAAATATAAAACTCCTCGCTTCTGGCGAGT
>PEZV01000017.1 GCA_002778735.1 Candidatus Berkelbacteria bacterium CG10_big_fil_rev_8_21_14_0_10_41_12
ACCCCCTTCCTTTTTGCCCGCCCGAGCAGAATTCATTTGTAAAGTTTTAAGAATTTTCTTCAAAAAAAGTTCGTGCATCGTTCAATAGATACCACCATAAATAGTGGTTAGTGGGTAGTAGATGGTCGATAGGAAATAGCATAAAAGCTCGGGGAGATAATTATGACCAATTTAGAATCCGAAATTCAAAGCGGTACAAAGTTCCTCAGGAATTTCGATGGGGAGAAAATACAAGAGTTTGTTAAAAATATCAAGCCACCTATTTTAATTGCCGCGATGGGTTCAAGCTATTATATGCCTTCCGGAAGATTAAGATCTATAACAAGAATAGTAAATTTAAACGAAAAAATAGATTACATTTTCGCAAGCGAGATTTACAATTATAATCCCAAAAACTACAACAGTTTACTTCTAATCAGCAATTCGGGAAAGACAAGAGAGATTATGGAATGTGCCAAAAAATTCCCGAAGGAAAAAGTATTTGCCGTTACCTCAAGCAAAAATTCTCCGCTTGCCAAATTAGCAGGCAAAATTTATATCCTACAATCCGGTAAAGAAAAAGCTGTTGCCGCCACAAAATCAATCGTCGAACAGAGTATGCTTTGCGCAAGTTTAGTTCTTCATTTAGCCAAGAAACCTATACCGACTCGGGAGAAGCTCGGCAGCGTAGTAAAAGCAATGGAGAAAAACTCAAAAATCGACATTCCGCATAAAATTCCTGTACTGGTAAGCGGTGCGCGAACAGTATATTTTGCCGGGGGCGATTCGGGAATCGGATATGAAATTTCATTAAAATTTATGGAGCTCGCCAAGAAAAAATCAAAATTCATCCCGGGAACTCAAATCCTACATGGGCCAGAAGAAGTTATTGAAAAAGGTGATGTAGTTTTTTTGCTTTTTGCTGATAAATATAAGGTATATTTTGATAGATTTAAAGAAATGAGAAATAAAACCGGTTGTCACTTATTTCTAATCGGTTCAAAAAACCCTTTAACCGAACTCGCGCTGGAAATTGAACTTGTTAAAGGGTATAAACCGTATTGTATCCTTGCATATTTCTGGAATTTACTCAAAGATTTTGCAACTCTCAAGGGTTATAATCTCGATAAGGCTGAAAAAATTTCCAAGATCGGTGTCGGAACAAAACAGTCCTAAACAAAATTCGACTCATGATTATTTCAACTGGCTTTGACTTTTTATATGGTTTGAATTAGAATAAATCTAAAGATTTTTGCATTTTAACAAACTAACAGCACCTGTCGGTGCAGAAAGGAAAAAATGAAAAAAATTGGTGAAATAACTCACTATTACTCCAAAATAGGAGTTGCGATTATCAAATTAAGCGCTCCCCTTGCAGTCGGCGACGAGATCAATATCAAAGGATCAACAACGGATCTAAAGGAAACAATCGAGTCGATGCAGGTAAATCACGAAGATATTAAAGAAGCCAAATCAGGTGATGAAGTCGGCATCAAAGTATCCGACAAAGTTCGTGAAGGCGACGAAGTACTGAAATAGATCTTAGACGCTAGACATTAGATATTGATGAAAAATAGAACATAAGAGATAGACAGGAAAAACAGAAGGGGGTTGAGGATTAGGATTGGACGGTTAACTCAACGGTACCCCAGCATAAATCTTTTCTGGCTTATTTAACTGAGTTCAATCACGCCAGAAGCAGATCGTACGGGACATGGAACACTTGGTTTATTCACCCTGTTAAATGCTGGCCGTTTAACTCAGCGGTAGAGTGCCTCGTTTACATCGAGGAAGTCGCAGGTCCGAA
Source organism: Candidatus Berkelbacteria bacterium CG10_big_fil_rev_8_21_14_0_10_41_12 (assembly GCA_002778735.1). Classification (GTDB taxonomy): domain Bacteria; phylum Patescibacteriota; class UBA1384; order UBA1384; family 1-14-0-10-41-12; genus 1-14-0-10-41-12. The sequence goes on from PEZV01000017.1 coordinate 1,787, forward strand.
TCCTGCAACGGCCACCAAAAATGGAGGGTAGAGGTTAGAAGATAGAGGACAGTAAATTCAACAAACACGATATACATGACAGAAACACGATAGCCGTGTTTTATTTTTTTTGAGTTCTGATGTACCATCCACTTGCGATACAGAAAATATCACTTTTTGTAATACAACTAACCGGAGCAATTCCTTTAATTCTCGTATTATAGGCTAAGATCAACTGAATTGGCTTATATACCTTTGACACTCCCGAGTCTGCTACCTGTTTAAATATTTCATCATACTTTTCGTTTCTCTTCACGGGATCAATTATTGTTCTTGATTCTTCAGTTGCTTTATCAATTTCAGCATCACCCAATTCGGCAAAGTTTTGTCCCGTACCGCTTCTTTGTGTGGAATTATAAAATTTATAAGGATCTCTGTCATAGCCCTGATCTAAGACAATGTATAAAACATCATAATCTCTCTCAAGCAGCGAGCCAGTCAGGGCAGTCTTAACATCCTCCTGCCTTTCTTTCACCTCAAGACCCGCATCTTTCCAGGCCTTCTTCAATTTCAAATAATCCGGGTCGAAACGATTGGGGTCCGTATTAACTTCGAGAACATCAATAGAATTAAATCCGCTTGGCTTTTTACCCTCAAGCAAAGTTGTTCGTGCACCTGCTTTTTTAAAATACGATTTCGAGGTGTTAACGAAAAGCATCGGGACTGTCGAAGTATTATATATTTTTTTGTTCCACTTATTAGGAATCTTATCCAGATCGTAAGCGATATCGATCTTTCCGGAATTAGCAGCATCTTGCAGAGCATTTTGATCCGCATATAACTTAATCGTTATCTGATCAAGATATGCTTTTTGGGAAAAATAATTCTCGTTTCTCGTTAACCTAATTTCTTTATCAGTTTGTTTTCCTATCTTATATGGACCAAGAGGGAAAATCGGTTTAGCTAAATCACTCAGGAATCCTGCCTGCGGTTCGCTTAAGGTGATTTTGATACCGCTGAGTGAAGTTACCTTGGGTTTGATGTTTGGAAAATCAGCTGGTCTTTTCTCAAAGCCCATCATAATATCCGAAGAAGATATTTTGTCCTCCAATTCGAACAAATAAGTCAATTTGTCGTCAGAAATAGTCCAATTTTTAGACAGATCGGGCAGAATATTACCAGATAAATCAGTTTTTACCAACCCTGATTGAGTAAGCCGTCCCAACTCAACTCCTCCCGGACCGTCCGGCGCCACAGTTCCTATTTCAACTGATCCTCCAACTCTTGGCACCACTGCATGTCCTCCAGTTAACTGGCTAATCCAGCCAATCACAGTAAAAACTATTACGGCGATTAATAGCCCAATCACCACTTTCTCAACTGTAGAAAAAACAGCTTTCCAATTTTTGACAGTACTGACAACGGATTGAGGTTTGACACGCCAAAAATGGCGTAAGGGTATATCCATATTAAAAATAATTAGCTTCCTAACTTAGCTCCCAGGAAGATATAACTTAGAGAAAAAAGAACGAATAGTGTGCCAATAACTATAGTTGAGTTAAATAAGACTTTTTCTAATCCTCTTTTTGACCTGTAGACATTACCCTCTGCTCCGAAGATTCCCCCGAGACCGGTTCCACGATGCTGGAGCATGATTGAAACCACTAACAGAATTGCCAATATAAGTTGCGTAATCGAAATAATCTTTAACATTTCGCAATAATACTACACTCAAAATAAAGCTTGTCAAGGGAGATGGATTTCGATAAATTAGAGATGATGAAAAATGCTTCTCGCCAAGATCAAATTATTATTACCGGCATTATTATGCACCGATCTCGGCGGTGGCTTTAGGAAAATAACAATCGCAAATTGAAACCAGAGCCCCCGCCAAGCGGGATATTTTTGTGCCTCGCGCAGAGCCCATGAAGTTTATAAAGCAGAAAATGCATAAGGTTATAAAGTACAAGTTTTGTTTCATGGGTCTTGCGCGGAGCACAATTCGGGCGCGCTGCGTCCAAGAATCGGAGGTCAACATGGCTTTGCCAGAATACCTTAGAAAGTTGGTGACACCTCAGGTACGTCGGACTGACAAGCTTTCTGGGCTGGTCGTCCCTTTCTTATCCGGTTGTCAGACAGGCTGGTACAACCTGGGCAATCACCGATGGCAGTTCACGATCAACGGGAATTATGTTCTCGGAGCAACGTCTGAGTGTACCGACAAGGAGTTCACCAAGGCAGTCAAGACATATGCAGAGCCTCTTGGCTTCTGGAGGCAAGATGATGTCCAGGCCGGCTAACGCCGGCCTCCCTTTTATAAAAAGATGACCACTCCGTGATCATCTTACTGGAGCGGGTGAGCGGATTTGGTCACAAGTTCTCGCCTGCTGGCTCGACTCGCGACCCCGCCTCGCGCCCGTCGCAGCTGCGGCCTTCAAATCCGCAACACTCCAAATAAAAATCGCTAAAGGCGATTTTTCTGGAGCGGGTGAGCGGATTTGAACCGCCGACCTCTTCCTTGGCAAGGAAGCATTCTACCACTGAACTACACCCGCACCTGTCCGCCTCTGGCGGAGAACTGGAATTTATTATATCGGAAATGAGGTTTTTGTAAACCTTAACCCCTGCTCTATAAAGCCTTTATTTTCCCCTTAAAACTGGTAAGATGTATTAGAAAATGCAGTGGCGTTGTGGCCGAGTAGTTAGGCAGAGGTCTGCAAAACCTCGTACCCGGGTGCAAATCCCGGCAACGCCTCCAGAAAAATTATAAAAAGAAAAACAGGGTTGTGTGTTGTATGAGTAAAAAGAATAAAAAATTAAGAAGATTGCTTAGACAAAAGCTTCAGCAGCAGCAGGGCTCAAATCCGAGAATAGATAATCCGCCACGAACTCCGCAAGAAATGCCACAAACCCAGGCAGATAATCAAAAACCAATGCCGCAGACTGAAAATATCGAGGGGGTAGAAACTGTTGAAGAGACAAAATCTGAAGTGCTTAAAATACTTTTAACTGTTCTAATCCTCATTATTTTGATTGTTATCATCTATTTTGTCTCAACCAGAACCAACTTTATGCTCCAAGCTGGCGAGTACTTAACCAAAATCCTTAACATCAAAATCGGAAGTTAATGGTATCCTTGTCTATTCTTTATCCCAGACAATTTTCGGCAGCTTAGAAAAATTGATATTTATGCTAATCTTTTTCCAATCTCAACTAGTTCGTTCATTCTCTCCTGCGAAAATTCGTAATTTTCCCCACGAAAATATAATTGCACGCTCTGACTGCCCTGAGCGTCAGTTTTAATATCGAAGTGAAAACTCTCCGTATGGTCGATTGGCCCGCCAATTTCGGCAATCGAGTCGAATCCGATAACTCTCTGGCCTTCAACCCTTCTCACCAAAACTTCTTTCAAGAATGCAGCAATATTATAGTCGTGTGTCGCATTTACAAAATCAACTATTGAACCTGGTTTTAACCGTTCAGCCATTCTTATATATTTTGCGACTCTCAGCGCTACCAAAGAGGCAGTTTCCACCGGCGAAAAAGTTCTGGGATCCGGTCTTTTTTCGCCAAAACTAAGATAATGATCTGTTTGTTCTATCCCCGAAAGCGACAACTTTCTCTCCTGCTCTTCGGGACTAAGTTCCTTGAACTCATCCTCCGAACCAAGGATTTTTCGTTTTATAGCAAAATTTTCTCTGGCGAATTCACCGTGCGGATCATACTGAAATCTCAGCTCATCTTTAATAACTCGGTTTAGTTTCTTCCCTGCTGTTGACGCCTCTGAGGCAAGTTGGGCTGTTTTCTCGGTCCGTTGTGTCGCGCTTGAATATGCTTTTACTACAGGCGACCTAAGATGGCTCTTGCCAAAAATAGCACTCTGCTCTTCCCCTTCAGCAGTCAAAGCGGTTTCTCCGCTAGTCGTGCTCAAACCTTTTTCTCCATGACGGACAAAGAAAGCATGAATTTCTATATTCCTGCCAAATTTCTCTTGCTCAATTTCTGGGCCGGGCCTTTCTTGACGCATAAAAATATAATTTATTTAAGATATTTTTCAATTAATTTCAGATTAGACAGTTTTTTATATCTTGCAAGATTGCGTTTGCCTAAAAGAGGATCTATTTTGCCTTCTTCAACATCGCAAATTCTGTTGGCAGCCCAAAGGATAAAATAAGCGTTCAGAAAGGGTTCAATAATCTCAAGCCGATCTTGTATCGTCTTATCACCAGTTAACTCTATATATTTTACAAGAAATTGATATCTTTCTGCTTTGCCAATTAATTCTTTCGAATCCCAAATCGCTGCAGAGTTTGAAAAGAAAACTGCCAGATCATAACTCGCATCATCAATTCTTGCTTTCTCCCAATCAACTATAAAAATATCCGTTCCATTATCTATCAAATTGCTAGGGACCAAATCAGTATGAACGATATTTTGAGAGTGAAATAATTCATGATTGGCTTTAATATTGGACCGGGATTTTTCAATTATACTTTTAGTTGCTTCAATTACTTTCTTATTAGCATTCCACCTTTTAGAATATTTTTTATGGAATTGTTTGGCAAATGTAAAACTATCAACAAGAGGGTCTTTTCTTTCCATTAAAAAGGGAAATTTTTTTACCGGTAATAAATGGAGTTTCGCGATTATAAGACAGATTCTCGATAGCGATTCGCCTTTCCAGTTGGGAAATTTGCCATCTATAAACTGCTCAATCAATAAATCATTTTTAAAGAATTTTTTAGAATCGTCCATGTATATTGGCTTAGGTGCCAATTGATACGGCTCGAGAGCCCTTAACGAATCAAACTCGTATTTGATTTGATTTTTCAATCCGCTTTGCGGTTCGATATTAAGACGCAACAAATAATTTCGGTTATTCAAAATAACTTTAAAGTTCAGATTATAATCTCCGCCTAAAATTTGCCTTATTTTAATTCTCTTAAAACGCCCAAAAACACCTCTTTGCGCAAGTTGTTTAAAATATTGCTCTATCCGCTCTTTCATTTCTAAGTCGATTCCTTCCATGGCCTGTCGGGATGTTTCGAAATTATATAATCGTATTGGTCAATTATTTGATTTGTACTGGGATTAATAAGCGGTGTCCCATTCGAATAAACCGTATTTTGAGGATCGCTATATTGATTAAGGCCAGACGTGGCTATCCAATCCTGGATCTGTTGTTTTTCTTTATCATCTAACAAATCACCCGAAGCAATTATTTCCTTCGCCGGAAAAATCAAATTTAGTTTCTTTGTGCTATTTACCACCATTGCCGTATAAGGATCAACGGTGGACTCCAATGCTAAAGTTTTATATTCAATCAGTTTAGCAATGTCATTTTGCTGTGAATTAGAATCAACAAATGGTTTATTTTGGACAACCGAAAATGACGAAAGGGCTCCACTTTGAATGGCGGATTGAAGCGAGTAAATTGCACCCGTAGGCGATCCATCGTCACTAACTTCTTTAACGAGAATCTTATCTCCCGAAAAAATTATTCTCCTAGCGTAGGGATTGCCGATTTGATTCCACCCTTGCTCAAGTGTCAACGAAAATGGATCATTATAATTTACCTCAACTTTATCTTTGGGCAGCGGATAACTCCCGCCTTTTTCATCATAAATCCAAAAGCCGACACCTGGCTTTATCATGCTCGAATTGCCACTCTTGAGCAAATCAACATAATCAGCATCTTTTGTGCTATAAATGCTTGCCCATTTTACTTTCATATTTGCCAAAAATTCGTCCGCTGCTGATTGAGTAAAAACATACGGCATTGTCATAAAATTATATCCTGGTTTTGTAATAATGGTTACAGTTTTACGTGTGTGAATGCTGGTCGCATCCTGAGCAATAAATTCAGCACCGGAAATCTTAGTACAAACTGCCATTCCTAAAAATCCACAATTATATTGGACTTTTTTGCCAATAACGACACGCACATATAAAGTGGCCAAATCACTGTTTATAGGCAGCGATTTAAGCGAAAGCTGTTCAGAACGAGTTTGATCCTTATCAAGATCGCCTAAATAAACATAAATACCTTTGTTGATATCCTTAGGCAAGCTTAATATTTCCTCCTGGGTCAATACTCGAGCATAACCAACTTGGCCCTCTTTCAAATTGGAGTTTAACGAAGCTGTCTTAGACATATCAAAGGCATCGGAAAAAACTTGAACTCCGGCATCTTTCAACGCCGAAGTAGCTTGGACAGAAACCGTTGTGCCAATTTCATCCCCGATTGCCACCGATTCCGGAAGGCCTGAAAACGAGATTTTGGCTCCCGGAACTGATTCCACATCGGCCGAGACGGACTTACGAGAAATCGAGAAATATCCCATAATAACAAGGGCAAGCCCAAATACCCCAAGAGCTAACGGCAAAAAATTCCTTTTTTTTGTCGCTGTTTTTACTTCTTCTTTTGGCTCAAATTCAGGAGCCGACGGAAGAAGTTCAAAAGGATCCTTCATGGCTCTATCATACCACTTTGGAATAGTTTTTTGAATCTATAGCGAGTACTTGTCTTGGTCAAAATGTCTTTTGATAAGAATGAATCCAACGCCGCCGATTAGCGAAAGGCCAATCAAGATTAGAAGGATAGGTCCGGTTTCGGCATCGTCAATAACCGTTTGAGGCGTAGGGGTTAAGGTTGAAGTTACAGCATAGGGGGTGTAGGTGGCAGAGGCAGTCGCAGTAGCGGTGGCGGTGGCAGAGTCGCCGACGACATAATCCGGCAGAGGAGGGTTGACATCTTGAGCATGAACAAGTATTGCCCCTGTGAAAACACAGGTAAAAAATAATGCCAGAAAAGTAATATTTTTTAATCCCATTTATCTCATTTTAAATCAAATTAACTTTTTCTTCAAACTTCAGGAGTAGCAATAATTATTAACCTCCTTAGATTGGTTCCAACCGGCACGCAGGTCATAATCGTGAGACTTTTCTTTTGCGGCAAATCAATATAGTTTTCGACTTCTTTCTTCGTAACTTCTTTTTTTTCAACGACTTTATATTTATAAATAACGCCTCTATAAGTTATAACAATCTTATTTTCCTTCTCGAGGGAGGGCAGTAGAGCAAAAACTGTATTATAATCGCCTTTATCCCACCAATAATTTGAGCTATGCCCTGTCAAAAAAGTATTCTTGTCTTTGTCCGGTTTACTTGATCCACTAATATGCACAACTCCCTGTGAAAGTTTGTCGGCAATTTGATCGCTCTCGACGTCCCAAACTATTGGCGCACTAACACCGATTTTCTCAATATAAATATGATTGTCTTCTAATTTATAAAAATTTGACTTATGTTCTTTGGTTTTTTGCTCAGCTTGTCCGTCAGCTTTATCGCTATCGGGTTTGTTCTGAACACGAGCTTGAAGCGCAATTTCCTCTTGAATGCCAAAATCCCGGACAAATGATTGCGGATCTAAGTTAAATTTGATAATTTTCAAATACGCGGGGAAATTAATCAAAACGAAAACTACACTGGAAAAGAAAATTAGCTCAATAAAAAATCCCGCTATTCTTTTTGCCAAAAAGTTTCTTCGTGATTTGTGAACAACTAATTCTTCTGGAGTGTAACCAACTCCGTCAATTATTCTTACCATAATTAAGAAAAGTATAGCATAGCAAAGGAGCGTAAATGGATAAAATATTGGACAATCATAATTGCAGCCTAATGGTAATAAGATGTATGGACTTTAGATTCCAAAAAAGTATTGATCGCATTTGTGAAATGGAGGGGGGAATAATTGCGACGAGATTTCTATGGCCGGCGGGGCGAAAGCAGTGCTCGATTCGACAGAGACTGTACTAAAGGCGATCGAAATCTTCGCGACCAAACACCATGGCAGAAAAATCATTATACTTTCCCACCGAGATTGCGGCGCTTACGGCGGAATAAAAGCATTCAAAAGCCCTGAAGATGAAAAAAATAAATTAACCAAAGATTTGATCTCGGCGAAAAAAATAATTGGCGAAAAATTTACGGCTCTAGAAGTGGATTTGTATTTTCTTGACTCCAACGGAGAAAAAATAGTTTTTGAAAAGATTTAAGTCGCAGCTCTTGGCACAGACTTACCATTTTTGAGCATTCTAAATGCTTCGAATCCGGCAAAAAACGGCAGCCAAAAAGTAATAAATCTATATCCAAGCACAACTATCGTTGCTATCTCAACCGGTACTTTCATGCCTGTTAGCACAACAATCATTGTTGCCTCTACGACACCAATCCCGCTTGGCGTGATCGAGACAAGCTGAAATAAAAATCCAACTGCATAAGCCGTAATCAAAATTCCGGGATAAACATAATAGCCAAATGCCAGAAATAGATAATAAAGTGTTAGGATATCGATTATCTCCATAAGAGCAACGTGAAGAATCGGGAGCATCAGCCCTCGCCATTTACCTACCACCATTCTCGAGAGCTCCGAGGTTTCATTAGCTAAAAATCTAATTTGTGATTCTTCAATAATTTTTCTTCTAACCAGAATCTTTGGGACGAAATTGACGACCGTAGCGAGAAATCCTATTAATTTTTTAAACCGCACTATCCCCCTAATGGAAATAATCAAAAATACCAGCATCGCTGAAATAATACCGAAAAGGATTCCGGCGGTAACAAGCTGATAATTCTGCAATTGCTGGTTAAAGAAGAGATAAAAAAGACCAAAAAGTAGGACAAAAAGGAAGAAACCATAAACCAGAAAATAATAAACTAAGTTGATGATGATTACTTTGCTTTTGGTCACACTTTGGTCTTTGGCTTCAGAGACAAAAAGCGCCATACCAGAAAAACCGGCAGTCGGAGCAACTAAATTCAAAAAATTCGAGGCAAGCGCAATTTTGATGAACTTTTTAAGTGTGTCCTTAACCGAAAAATAATCGTAAAGAGCATGAAACAAAGCACCTTTGTTGACTATGCCAATTACCTGAAGCATGAGCGCGGCAAGAAGAAAATACCAAACCCCTCCGGATAAAGTTACAAGAGCAGATTTAAACTCGCCGAAATGGGTAAAGAAGATATAAATAAAAACGACCGATAAAACCAAAAAAAGAATTTGGTATATTCTTGACCTATTCATAATCACCTTTGGTTTGTCCTCGAAATTGAAGGGCCTGGACAACGTGATTTAATTTTACCTCTTTGTCCTCAAGGTCCGCAATAGTAAGCGCCAAGCGCAAAATTTTGACATAACCGCGCATCGAAAGATCAAATTTTTCTACCGCCTGCTCGAGCAAAGCGGACATTTTAGCATCGATATTTATCAGTTTTTCCAACTCCTTTTGGCTCAAAAGCGAATTGGTTTTTGCCCTGCCAAGATTTTTTTGGCTTCTTTTAGCTTGAATTAATCTTGCGCACTCAACACGCTTTCTAATTTTGCTCGACGGTTCTTCGCCAGATGACTTTTTAATATCGCAAAAAGGGATTTTCTCCACCTTAAAATTGATGTCAAAGCGATCGAGGAGCGGACCCGAGATACGCTTGTTATAAGCGATAATCTGGCTCATCGAACAAGAACACTCCTTGTCCGAGCCGGCATTTCCGCAGGGACAGGGATTGCGGGCGGCGAGAAGCATAAAATCAGCAGGGAAGTCGATTGTCCCTCGGGCGCGGCTGATTGAGATTATCTTATCCTCAAGCGGTTGCCTCAACGATTCCAGAACATTTCTCGGAAACTCTGCAATTTCATCTAAAAACAAAACGCCGCGGTGGGCGAGTGTGATTTCTCCCGGCTTTGGAATTGTTCCGCCGCCGATAATTGCCACTTTTGAAATCGAATGGTGCGGAGCGCGGAAAGGACGGTAGGTGATTAGGGGAGAACTATGATTCAGTAGACCGCTTGCTGAATATATTTTTGTAATTTCTATCGACTCCCCTTCTTCAAGGCGCGGCAGGATAGAAACAATACTTCTTGCTAACATTGTTTTACCTCCACCTGGCGCGCCGGAGAAGAGAACATTGTGTGCGCCCGCCGCAGCAATTTCAAGCGCGCGTTTCGGCAAAATTAAACCCTTGATATTGGCAAAATCAAATTCATCTGCGCCTAGACTGTCCAGTGTTGAAGAGTCAAATTTTCCTTCAATAAACTGTAATTCTTTTTCTTTAGAAAGTGAAAATAATTCTTGCAGATTACCTATCGGAAGAATTTTCAAGGTGTCTACAAGCCCCGCCTCGCTTGCATTTTCCACCGGCAGAATCATCTTGAGTTTTTTCTCCCGCGCCAATATTGCCGCCTGTATTACACCACTTGTGGCTGCGCGCAAATTACCGGAGAGGGATAATTCTCCGCAAATTAGGAAATCCTTAAACTTTTTTTCGTCAATATGGCCCGAAGCGATTAAGATGCCAAGCGCAATCGGAAGGTCATAAATGCCACCCTCCTTCTTAATATCGGCCGGGGCGAGATTAACGGTAATCCTTTTGGCCGGAAAATCGAAACCGGAATTCTTAATTGCCGCGCGAACCCTTTCTTTAGATTCTTCCACCGCTTTATCGGGCAATCCAACCAAATTAAACGAAGGCAAGCCATTGGAAACATCAACCTCGACATCGACAAGATGAGCATCAAGACCAAACAAAACAAAAGATTTAAGAAGAGATATTTTACCCATAATCGTTTTTAATTATAACAAGAATTATTTTTGCGAGCGGAAAACCAGCAAGATTTTTAGAGTGTAATGTCTTGCAAATATTCTGTCAATTTTTTCCACTCATCCACTGATAAATCTTCGGGTCGGAGGTTAAAATCAATTTTCGTCTGATGCATAATATTTTGTTCCTGATTTGTTAGGTTTAAAGTCTTTAGAAGAGTGTTTTTCAGCTTTTTCCTTTTGCCGGCGAAAGACCACTTCAGGATTTTGCCCAATAAATTCATATCCATATCAGGCTTCCTGATATCAGAAAGTTCGACCACAGCCGAATCAACATGGGGCTCAGGCATAAAATTGGCTCGATCTACTCCAAATAAAATTCTCACAGTACAAATTAATTGTGTTATAACAGAGAGAATTCCCCGATTTTTATCTCCCGATTTGCTGGTCAGGCGCTCGGCAACTTCTTTTTGAACCATAAGTATTGCTTTCTCCGGCAAGGGATTCATACCCGTTAAAATTATGTTGATTATCGGCGAGGTAATATTATAAGGCAGATTAGAAATTATACTGATGGGGGAGTCGGCAATGATTTCCGGCAATTTATGAATTGCATTGGCAAAAATTAACGAAAATTTTTTGTCTTTAAAATTTAAAAAATCCTCTAATTGCCTATCCGCTTCGATAGCAATAACCTTCTTGGCAGGGGATTTAATCAACTTTTTCGTCAAGATTCCCTGCCCCGGACCAATCTCAATAATTGTATCTTTGCTTACAATATCCGCCGCTTCAACAATATGCTTGGCGATTTTGTCATTAGTCAAAAAGTTCTGCCCGAAAGATTTTTTATGTGAAAACTTGTCCATATATACAATTTTTAATTAGCTATCTCCTCCACTTTAACACTTATTGTCCCTGCCCCGAGAGAAGCAATTTCCTCAAAAGCCGATCTTTCCAGATCCAATATTCTGCCTGTCCCTTCTTCCGGACCATGGTCTCCGACAACCACTTCCACCCGTTTGCCGTTTGACAAATTAGTCACTAAAATATGTGTTCCTCTCCTGTAGTTTCTCATAGCAGTCCTAGTGTTTGTCCAGCTTGCTTCGCCTGAGATAGAGGAGAGAACGATTATCTTTGTCCCATTTAAAATCACCTTATTCGTCGGCTTTTCAACAATTTTTTCGGAAATTAAAATCCGTGATTTTTCTTCGCCATTTTCCCTGACCACCTTATAGACTATTTCTTTTTCACCAGAAACTCCCGGCGTAACTTTTATCTGCCCGCGAGGCAGTGTCGGGTCATCGCGTGTTAATGTCTGGTAGGGGATAGTCTCAACTTTTTTAAGTTCAGTTTCCGTAACTCGTGTTATTTTAATTGTATTTAAATTGCGAGCAGGGGAACCGAGCTCCGGCGAGACTTGGTCTTTTTGCGCTAATTCAACCGAATTATCTTTGAGGATCTCCCCTACCGAATTTTTAAAACTCGATAGGGTAGTGGTTTTCCCCCAATCAATAAGCGCGTAGCTCGGCGCATTAAACACAATTTGCGTCGTTCCTAAATTAAATGGCGACTTGTCCCCTACTCCAACTGCGCGGATCTTATTGGTGTTAAAAATATAAGGCGGCTCTTGACCGGGAGGATAATACGTAATCTTTGGCTCGGGAATTACTTCATCAGACGAAAATATCCCGAGCGATTTATAATCGATCTCCTCTTGGGCTAAAGCCGGCTTTGCTTCAAAATAAAATTTAAAAATTCCGCTTGAGATAAAAACAAGCACTGGCAGAATAAAAAAGCAAATAAATATTTTAATTAATCCAGTCGATTTCATCTTTCTCTAATTCTTCCAAAAATCTTGACGGCTGGCTATATTGCGCCTTACCGTACATTATTCTCATTCGCCCCAAGCTCAAATATAATCTATGCATTGCCCTCGTCATTCCAACATAGCAAAGGCGTCGTTCTTCCTCCAGCTCCGTCTCATCCATAAGAGCTCTTGAATGGGGAAAAAGTCCTTCTTCCATGCCGACAATAAAAACTATCGGATATTCCAATCCTTTGGCTGAGTGCAGGGTCATTAGCGTAACTGCCGGCTTGTTAAAATCCGCCTGGTCAATATCCGTCATTAAACTTACAGCTTCTAAAAATGCCTCCAAAGTAGGGTGTTCCTTTGCCACTGTCTTTAGCTCCTCAATATTTTCGAGGCGCGTTGCTGATTGTTCGGTGCCATCATCTAAAAATTTGCGGTAGTCGGATTTATCCATCACTCTATCAATCAACAGATCAACTGCTAAAATATCTTTATCTTTTCTCAAATCCGCGATAAGGTTTAAAAAATCTTCGTATTTGGGAATTTTATCGTGAGCGCCGGAGAGAATTTTTTCAAGCGTCTTTTTGCCTATTTTGCGCGGCGGAACATTAATAACCCTTGCAAGAGAAATGCTGTCGTTCGAATTCTGAAGGAGTCGAAGATAAGCAACAACATCTTTTACCTCTTTTCGCTGATAAAACCGCACTCCCCCGATCACTCGGTAGGGAATTTTAAAACGCAAAAAATATTCCTCAAAAATTCTCGATTGCGCGTTAGTCCTATATAAAATCACAAAACTGTTATAATTATACCCCTCCCCTTTCATCAGAGCTCTCATCTCGTCAACGATAAATTCCACTTCTTCCTTATTGTCTTCGAGTTCCACAACTGTCACCGGAGCGCCAACTTGCCCTTTTGAATAAAGATTTTTATCAGAGCGGACTTTATTGTTTTTGATTATGGATTGAGCCGCATTGAGAATCGATTGGGTCGAACGATAATTTTCCTCGAGTTTAATTACTTTGGCCTCCGGATAATCGCGGTTAAAATCCAAAATGTTCTTGAATTTTGCTCCGCGAAAAGCATAAATTGATTGCCAATCATCCCCTATCACAAAGATATTGCGGTGAAGATCGGAAAGGAGTTTAATGAGCCGATATTGCGCCTCATTTGTATCCTGATATTCGTCAACCAAAATATATTTAAATCTCTCTTGATATGCTCGCAAAATTTGCGGATTTTTGGTAAAAAGCTCTACGGTTTTTGAGATCAAGTCATCAAAATCGAGCGCCTCGCTCGAGCGCAGAATCGATTGGTAACTCTTATAAACTTTTGAGACAATCTTAGTGAAATGATCAATGGCAAAACTTTCATAATCTTTCGAGTTAACAAGCTCGCATTTGGCCGAAGAAATATAATATCTTATTGCATTTGGATTATATTGCTTGGGTGAAATTGAGAGTTCATCCATTGCCCTCTTGACGGCACGGATAGAATCGTCCTCGTCAAAAATCGTGAAGTTACTCGGGCAGCCAATGATGTGCGCTTCACGCCTCAATATTTTGACGCAAATGCTGTGAAAAGTTCCCATCCAGGGAAAATTTAACGCCACTTTAAAATTCATGTTACTTTTGGAAAATAACTTTTTGACCCTTGCCTTTATCTCCCCTGCTGCTTTATTGGTAAAAGTAACAGCTAAAATACTTGCCGGGTGGATTCTTTTTTCAGAAACTAAATAAGCGATGCGATATGTTAGCGCTCGCGTTTTACCACTTCCTGCTCCGGCAAGGATTAAAACAGGACCTTTAGTTGTCCTGACAGCTTCTTGTTGCGAAGCATTTAAGTCTTTGAATAAATCCATAATCATAAATTATAAACATCAATAACTAATTAAACTCTAAGCCTCAAGCATTGAGATTATTTTTAAGACTTGGAATCTATAATTGAATTGATTGTTAGGATTTGCTTCTTGAGATTCGCACTATTTAAACTACCACATTTGCTTTTGCGTTGCTAAGCATTGTATAATTAGTTCTGGATAAAAATAACTCATCCCTCAAATGTCGCAAGGAAGAAAGTTTGATTTTGAAAAAATTTTTGGCCATGCTTCATGGCTCCCTGCATTTGCAGGATTTATAATTTTTGCCGGAGCGCTCGGATACTACATTTACAATACTTTGTCAGCTCCAATTAGCGCGAATCCAAACTCATCAACTGTTCAATCCACAAGCTGCAACGCAAGTTTTGTTAGTGGCAACTCCGGCGAAGGATACATTGACGCAGCAATCAACAATTATCCTGTCTCGACAGGTTTAGCTACCACCGACCAACATGCCCAATACGCCCAGAAAACGGGCAATTCTAACTGGAAATGTAATATTGTCAGAGTTAAAGTTCCTCATGCAGAAAAATGTTTTTCTGATACAGACAACCTAAAAGCCATTGAGAATTATGCCGGGCAGACTTTAAAATTAAATTATGTTAATACCGCGGATGACCTCTTTAAGCTCAGCGGCGCAGAAATGCAGAAAACCGTTATCGGCACGAGCACCAAAGCAAAGTGCGTCGGATGTCCCGTCACGGATTTTTACGCCGGCAAACAGTGCAGCGAATCATATAGCGAACTTGGAGATAACAAACAAAAATCTGATCTTTCCGGCAACAACGAAGGCGTGAAAAGCGGAGGGGAAGACACGGTTGCGCAGAAGCCGACAACTTTTCCCAGTACTTCTCCGGACACAATTGACAAAACCGCTCAGAGACAAGAAGGGGCAGGCGCAACACAACAACAAGCAACCGGAGGCGCAAATCAACCCTCTGTTACTACTTCAGCCGTCAGCACAAGCGCCCCGGATTACAAGGAAAAATTTAATCAATGTAAATCGGAAGTATGGCAATTCCTGAAAAATACCAGTTACGGCTCCGTTACACAAAGGACAAAAGTGGCGTGGTTGTATGCCAGAATTGCCGGAATAAAATCAGCCGATGCTAAAGAAGCTGATTATAATAAATGCCATGATATTCTCAAAGAAATCCACAAAATTGCCAATTTAGACGAAAACAAAGCCACGAGTGAGGCGGCAAAACCGGCGACCGCTCAGAATGTTCCTCAATATATAAAAATCAATATCAGTGGAAATTCATTATTTTCCTCTAATAATCCAAATCTAGGTAAGTCTGCTATTTGTGCGGTTTTGATGAAAGATGGACATAGAAAAGGAAATGCTCCTCTCTATGGTTTGACTTATAATATGTGTTATACCGTCGACAGCACTCAAAAATTTTCGCTTAACCTTAAACTCATGCAAACCAATTATAATAAAGATTTCAAGCAATATGATTTCGATCAGGTTTGGGTCTATGCTATTAATACGGGTGGCATTCGCATAGCTAGAAATAAACTATTTATCATGAATATCAATTCTCAACTTGACAGCATAGTCCAAAATGCTAAAGATACTTCACCAAAATCTCTAAATATAAGCATAGGAAAGTTTTATCTCACCGGCAATAACGAACCTAAAACGAACGTCGATGGCAAGGAAACGAATCTTTTCACAGGTACTGGCGCTGTAAAGACAACATCCCAACTGGCGAGTTATGTGCTTGATGCGACTAAAATCGACTGCCTGAATAACCGCTCGACGGTCCCTTAAATAATCTCCTCCAAAGCTTCTTTGCTGACGGTTTCTTTTTTGAGCAGAAGCTGAGCTAACTTCTCGAGTTTTGATTTATTCTTTTTAAGCAATTCTGTCGTTCTCTTCTCCGCTTGGGCGATTATTCTCTCGACTTCATCATCAATAATCGAAGCGATTTTCTCCGAATAATTTTTGTGCTGAGCTAATTCTTTACCTAAGAATACCAGTTCTTCTCTTTGCCCAAGTGTAACGGGTCCGATCTTATCGCTCATTCCATAAATCTGGACCATATCGCGGGCAATTTTTGAGGCCTTATCAAGATCATTGGAAGCGCCGGTAGTCAATTGCCCAAACTCCATCTTTTCCGCAACACGTCCTGCCAAGAGCATTGCAATATCAGCTTCAAAATCTCCCTTGGATCTCAGATATTTGTCCTCATCCGGCATACTCCAAGTATAACCAAGCGCCATTCCTCTGGAGATAATTGAAATTTTGTGAATCGGTTCATTTGGTTTTAGCAAGCGTCCGACAATAGCATGGCCCGCTTCATGATAAGCAGTAATTTCTTTCTCCTTTTTCGAGAGTAACCTGCTTTTTCTTTCCGGTCCAAGTAAAACTTTCTCAATTGACTCCTGAAGATCACTTTGCGTGATTGTCTTCTGGTTTTTTCTTGCCGCAAGAATCGCCGCTTCATTTACAATATTACGCAGATCCGCTCCACTAAGCCCCGGCGTCCCCGAAGCAATCGTCCCTAAATTAACTGACTTTTCAATCGGCTTATTTTTGGCATGAACATTAAGGATTTCTTCTCTTTCCCTTTTGTCGGGCAGACTCAGCACAACCCTGCGATCAAATCTCCCGGGTCGAAGAAGCGCGGGATCAAGCACATCCGGCCTATTTGTCGCTGCAAGCACGATTACACGTGTATCCGTATCAAAGCCGTCCATTTCCACCAGAATTTGGTTTAATGTCTGTTCTCGCTCATCATGGCTTCCGCCAAGGCCTGACCCACGCATACGGCCGATTGCATCCATCTCATCAATAAATATTACTGTCGGCGCATTTCTCTTGGCTTTCTGAAAGAGGTCACGCACTCGACTCGCTCCAACACCCACAAACATCTCGACAAATTCAGAAGCGGATATCGAGAAAAATGGCACCCCTGCCTCGCCGGCAACTGCTTTGGCAAGAAGCGTTTTTCCTACACCCGGAGGACCGACAAGAAGCACTCCTTTTGGAATCTCCGCACCCAGACTTTTAAATTTCTCAGGATGGCGCAAAAATTCCACTACTTCAAACAATTCTTGCTTGGCCTCATCAAGACCGGCAACATCTTTAAACATAATCTTATTTTTCAAGTTCGCTAACTTCGCTGCGGATTTTCCAAAGCTCAGCGCCTTTGTGTTTGCGCCTTGAGCTTGCCTAAATATGAAAAAGACAAATGCACCAAGCAAGAGAAATGGCAAAATTACCGAGAAAAATGTAGGCCAAAATGTTCCTGCATCAGGATTCTTCACATTAATCGGCACATTTTCTGGTTTAATCCCATAATCAGAGAGTGTAGCGGTTGCTTCTTTATATGTTTTTATTTTAGAAGCGTCTTTCAGTTCCGCTATCACCTGGTTGTTGTCAAGCTTGATTTCTTTGATATTGTCTTTATTTACTTCAGCCACAAATTCCGAAAGTGTTACTTCTTTTGGAGGTTTAGAAAAGAGTGGATTGGAAACATTAAAAATTGCGCTTACCAAAAGGAATATGATTATCGCGCCAATAATATATCTAATCTGATTAGGATTCGTTTTCATTTGTTATATTGATTGTTATATAAATTCTCCCTAAAAGTGTTCTGAAAAGCAATTATAAATGATTTACAGGAATTTGTCCAGTATAGTATCTAAATTGGTGGCAGAGGAGAGATTCGAACTCTCGACCCCAGGCTTATGAGTCCTGTGCTCTAACCAACTGAGCTACTCTGCCATTTTAATAGGTAGCAAGTAGTGAAGAAATCACATCAGATTTTAAATTGCTAATGTCAAGAAAATTTTTCAAAAAAATAAACAATCTATAGTTTATTCCTTCGCCTATGCTCAGGGTCCGGCCTTCAAATCCCAACTCTCGCATTCTGTATTCTCTCTTTATCATCTAGAATCTAGTATCTAACCTCTATCAATCTAACTTGGTCGTGGGGGTGGGATTTGGTCACAAGTCTCTGCCTGCTGGCAGAGCTCGCGACCCCGCCTCAGCACCGTCGTGCTTGCGGCCTTCAAATCCCACTTCACTTCACCTGAATTTTCTTTTTCTATCAACTATTTTCTAACTTCTACTCTCTATTTTGGTCGTGGGGGTGGGATTTGAACCCACGATCTCAAGGTTATGAGCCTTGCGAGATGACCGGACTTCTCCACCCCACTACATATAGCGAGGTTACCATAAAACCTGTTAAGAATCAAGCTCCGCCATGCTCCGCTAAGCAGGGTTAAGATTTAGCTTTAGGGTCCTCTTCAAGATCCTTGAAATAACGATAGAGAATGTAGATAAAGATTATTAGTTCAATGCCAACCGCTACCCAGATCGGCCAATAGAAATTGCCGTATATCGCTCTGTCAATGACTACGGCTGATGCGCCAGCTACGCTCGGCACTAAAACATTTCTATTTAAACTCGCGGCAAAGGCAACGCCGGCAGCAAGTGAAATAGTAGGCAAAATAATCAAGACCCACCAAGACCGCGCACTACGATTTTTTGTCGAACCTTCTTCAGTACCCTTTACTTGACCTTCATTTCCAAGCGCCCCGGTTGGTGAACTCTCAACAGATTCACTCGGCAATGCTGAAACAATTGCCCTCGGGACAGTTCGCGCGAGAAATGCACTCGCAAATACTGTCCCCAAGCTCGTTGTCCCAACTCCTCCGGGCCCGACCCCGCTAAGCGGGGGAGTCGGTGTCGGCTCGGCTTCTTCATCACCCGTGACAAAATCAAATGAAACGGTCGCTCCCTGATTATTGGTCATATTTTTATCCAGAATCGCTACCAGCTTTACGTCCTTTGATTCCCCCGGCACAATACTGCCAATTACTGTTTTACTGCCGGAGGGCAAGTTCGCAAGCTCGGTTAAAGTACTACTCCAGACAGTTGCACCATCAACTTCCGGTTCGATTCGAATATAATCTGCTAGTGAACCGCTTACGTTTGAAGCAGCAATGGCAAAAGAATGCGCAACCGTGCCATTATTTGTCACCGTTAGCATTTTAGTTACACTATCCCCCGGGGCAAAATTCGTCTCGTTGAAAATCGGTCCCGTCCCCGCGTAAGAGATATTCAATGGTCCCGCGTCAATACTTGCCGCCTTGGTTTTTAGAGCGAAATTGATAAAACTGAAAACAGCACACACTGCCACGAGACTAATCAATACATTTTTGGGCTGAAATAGTTTTTTCATATAAACTCCTAATTGGCAAATCCTTTAGTTGGTGATTGATTTTGTAGCCAGGTAGCAGACCCATTGGGCACCCGAACCCACGATTGACCTTCAAAAATTGTGCCTATTGCATACGAAAAATTATCAATTAACGTGCTACTCCCGATTGGTCCGTCAAATAACCTCACTTCATCGGTTGTAGTATTGTTAAGCTCAAAACTCCCATCACTATTTCGATATACAACAAGATATCCACCAACAGGAATAACCGTTGATCCACCGCCGACATTTGAAACAGATATTAAGAGATCGTGACTATTAATTGAATCGTATAAATACCAACCATTAACATTAATTGCCCATGTTCCTTTATTATATAGCTCAACCCATTCTCCACCAGGCATTACTGCTGCATCATCTCCTACTGGGTTTGCCATTATTTCATTTATAACAACTTCTACTGAACCAGAATCAGCAGCGGAGAAATTACCAGAAACTGAAATATTATCGGAGAAATACGCACCTGTAAAATTTGCCATTAGAAAAATAAGTGCTATCGGATAAAAAAATCTTACAAAATATTTTTTCATCTCTTCTCCTCTTCTCCAGTCTTTTCTTTTCTGGATTTTAGTCTGGATTTTAGATTGTTTTTACTGCTTTTTTTATTCTCCCCTTTGGCTTTGGCTCTTTTTTCTTTCCTAATCTGAATTATTTTTTTTGTTTCTTTCGATATTTTTCTAATCTCTTCATAAATAATAATTGTTGCTGGAATGATAATAATTAAAACAAGTCCAGGCAGTGTTTTAATGTAACCTATCAAGTATCCAACTAAAGCAATAGCCAATATTTCTTTACCAACAACTCTATCTTGCGAAATCCATTCTCCATCGGGACTTTCATTCGCATCCCCTTTCGTGATGTACGAAATAGTCCCATCCCTTTCAACAATATCGTGAATTCTGTGAGTAGTGTAATCATCTTTTTTGTTCGAACTTATGTTAGGTCCACGAAAAGTAATTATATCTCCTGTTCTATAATTTTTAGCAGGTTTTACAATAATTACGCTTCCCGTAGGTATCGTCGGCTCCATTGAGCCCGACATAACCGTGAGGATTTTAAAAATACCCTTGGTCGGAATCATCGAGATTCCGACCAGAATTCCAACAACAATCAGCGCGATTAGCAAAGTATTAGCAAACATTACTGCGATTTTTCTTACAAGTTGATTTTGATTATTGTTCACCATAGTTACTTTGCGTTAGCCGAGGCCCTTACTGCAGGGCCTCTGGCTAAAGCAGAATCTATTACCAGCCAGGGTTAGATGCTTGAGTAGCATCGTAGAGCAAGTCGAAAGTTGTCGACAGACTCCGGTAGCTATTGTCAGCACTCGGATCGAGTTGGAAAGCAAACTTCCAGTCGTGGCTATTACCAACAGGTAAATTACCCATTACTGGAACCAAAGCTGGATCAATCAACATGCCACTTAAAGCACCCTTATAATAATTAACCCAGACACCGCCACCTTCATAGCGATAAACTTTTACATTAATCTTGCTATAAAGAAGAGGACCAGCAGTATTACTTTCTCGGAATCGGTATTTAGCAGCCATAGTGCTATTAATAGTATGGTTGAAAACACCTAATTTGTAATCACCGCCCGGCCAAGCTTGATCGCCATACCATACTCCCGGTTCCATGTTGGCTAATGTGATTGGACTTGAGGCACTACCACTCCACACTATATCCAAACTGCCTGAAGAAAAGGTATTGCCAGGTACTGTGATATTGTCGTTAAAGTATGCACCTGTTGCGCCTGCCGCGATAGTGGCAACAGCAAGGATTGTAATTAGGCTTTTTGCAATTCTTAACATATTTTCTCCCCTAATCTTATGATTTTTTATTTGTTAATTAACTTATACTATAAAAGCGTCGACCAGCACCTTATAGTGTAATTTAGATTACGTTTGCAGGGTCTGTCGGCAAATGCCAAATTATATAAAAGTTATGTAATT
>PEZV01000012.1:0-2675 GCA_002778735.1 Candidatus Berkelbacteria bacterium CG10_big_fil_rev_8_21_14_0_10_41_12
ACCAAAGGGGAATACTTTCGGGGTACTCCCCTTAGGTTTCAAACTTCCTATCCCTACCACGATTTTCAAGGAGCATAAAAAGTAATTTAGCTTTCAAATTGACTTCGTAATTTATCCTGACATTACGTCGTGGGATTAAATCACTTGTCAATTAAGCGCTAAATTACTTTTTATTTCCTGAAAAAGGAATACAGACAGTATTTCTTTTTTATTAGTTCCATTTCGCTAAAGCGAAAAGATGAGATTACCAAAATGTCACTCCCGAAGCGGCATTTTTTAAAGTAGGGGTGTATTTTTGGTTTAGATACTTGCTAAGGTAAGTTGTTCTGTTATATTTTGAGCAGTAAAAGACGGCAAATTGACATAGGAAGGAGAGAAAGTCAGGCAGATATTGGCGAGTAGCCGCAGAGTCGGTAAACTAAATGGAAAGCGGGTGTCGGACTATGCCGGGCGTGATATCAAGACAGAGGAGTATCGTGCCAGCGTGCGACGTACTGACGCTGGCCGAACTCATCAAGCTGGTGGACCAGACGAGGGACGTTGAAGGTATCGGCGCCTACAAGCTCGACGCGATGAGCTGTGTAGGGCCGCGCGGAATGGAGATCGTTGCCGAGGTACTGGGCGCGCTGACGGATTTGCCCTTCATCTACGACCACCAGAAGGCGGGCAACGACATCCCGGACCTCGGGGGGATCTTCGGCCAGAATGTCAACATGGTCAAGGCCGCGATCATCTTCCCGTTCGCCGGCCCGGCGACACAGGAAGCGTGGATCAAGGCCGTGCAAGACGAAGGGGTGATCCCGGTAGTCGGCGGCGAGATGACGCATCCGGAGTTCATGGTCGCCGATGGCGGCTACATCGCAGACGATGCGCCTCGCCGCATCTTCGAGCTAGCCACTGAACTCGGCGTGCGCGACTTCGTGGTGCCGGGCAACAAGCCGGAGAAGGTGCAGGCGTACCGCAAGTTGCTGGAAGGCCTGTGCGGAGACGATCCCATCTCGCTCTACGCGCCCGGTTTCGTGGCGCAGGGCGGCGTGATCAAGGAGGCGGCCCAGGTGGCCGGCGAGAGCTGGCATGCGATCGTCGGTCGCGGCATCTACCAGGCCGGAGACATGCACGCGGCGGCCGTCGAGCACTGCAGTCAGATCATCGCCGCGTAGGCGCGCCGGTCGGGGCGTATCCCATTCTCCCGATGCGGAGGAAGGAGAGGAAAGAAATGAACGAGCTTGATATGACAGGACGCCAAGCCATAGCCATGGCTCTTCACGCGGCGGGGTGTATGCGGTTCGGTGACTTTACTCTGGCCAGCGGGCAGAAGTCGCCGTATTACCTTGATCTCCGCCGGCTTCAGTCGTTCCCTGACGAGCTATGGACCGTGTCCGGAGTCATGATGCAGGCGTGCATGGAGTCGGATCCCGACCGTCTCATCGCAATTCCGCATGGCGCTACACCGTTGACGAGCGTCGTTGCCGTTCGGTCCGGGATCGGCATGATCACGGCGAGGATGGAACCCAAGGATCATGGGATCCGGGAACCATTTGACGGTGATTACGCCGAGGATATGAGGGTCTGCATCATTGACGACCTGATCACCACCGGCGGCAGCAAGAAGAAAGCGCTCAATCTCGCCCTCGAGGCCAGACTCAAAGTGGTCGGGATTTGGGTTGTTGTGGACCGCGAACAGGGTGGTCTCAGGGAACTCTGGAGCGATCACTATAATGCCGGCGCATTGCTGACAGTCACCGACCTGATCGATGTCTACCGCAAGGCGGGCGTAATCAGTAATGAACAGTACGACATCGTCAGCAACTACGTTCAGTCTCAGCAATCGGCCTGACCAATCAGTCCTGTCTGATCTTCCCCACCGTCTTTCCCCGTCGTGAAAGTTTGCGCTTCGCACGCAGACCCCTCGACGTTCACGGCTCCACCTCCCCGGTGGAGCTGTTTCATTTTAAGATCTAAGATCCAAATCTTGAATTATTTCTTTCTTTTGTTTCTTTATTGATTTTAATATATCTCTGTACATTCGGTAGCGAGCTTGTACCGATCTGATCCAATCTTTATCTTTCCTTTCTCTGATAACTTGGCTCAAGCCGTCTAAAACTACAACTGCAATTTTACTTTTTGGAACACCCATAGTTATCACAATATCCGCCCCGTATTTTTCGTGGCGGATTTTAGATAGCGGCGGCAAATATTTCTTCCAGATCGCACGCTGTCCTGAGATACGCGGGAAAGTTCGGTTGGCAATTTTAGTGCTGTTGATTTTCTTGAGCCCAAAAACTCCAAGCGTTAGATCGGCGGATTTGGTAAATAAAACTGGCGCCAAAAGCCGCAGAAGGTGAATTTCCTTGAGTCCGATCAAGTCCGCATCCAGAAAAATCAGCAATTTGAATTTTGATTTTCTGATCCCGTCAGCAAGCGCCTGGCCCTTGCCGCCGTTTTTGGCGCGACCGACCACGACAACTTTCTTATATTTATTTATGACCTCGAGCGTCTTATCGGTTGAACCGTCATCTACGACAATAATTTCGTCCAGCCATTTAATTTTTGAAACCATATTCAAAACGCGGCCAATGTTCTTTTCTTCGTTGTAGGCGGGGATGATTAGGGAAACGGATTCGTCGATTTTCATATTTTTATAATAGATATTAATGCCATACTATCAAGTACCT
>PEZV01000012.1:2784-7717 GCA_002778735.1 Candidatus Berkelbacteria bacterium CG10_big_fil_rev_8_21_14_0_10_41_12
ATATTTAAGAGTTTGATCCTGGCTCAGGATAAACGCTGGCGGCGTACCTAAAACATGCAAGTCGTACACTCGCAAGAGTGTGGCGAACGGGTGAGTAACGCGTAGGAATCTACCTCAATCCGGGAAATACCCCCGCGAAAGCGGGGCTAATGTCCCATGAGCCCCGCACCCTTGCCCGAAATGGAACACGGATGAATAATCCGAGGTGAAATTTCGAGCAAAGGTGCGGGGCAAAGCTCCGGCGGATTGAGAAGAGCCTGCGTCCTATCAGCTTGTTGGTGGGGTAAATGCCTACCAAGGCTATGACGGGTAGCTGGTCTGAGAGGATGATCAGCCACAATGGGACTGAGACACGGCCCATACACCTACGGGTGGCAGCAGTTGGGAATCGTACGCAATGGACGAAAGTCTGACGTCGTGACGCCGCGTGAAGGATGAAGGCCCTCGGGTCGTAAACTTCTTTTCTTTAGGATGATTATGACAGTACTGAAGGAATAAGGACCTGCTAACTACGTGCCAGCAGCAGCGGTAATACGTAGGGTCCAAGTGTTATCCGGAATTATTGGGCGTAAAGAGTTCGTAGGCGGTTAGATAAGTTTTGCTTGAAAGACCGAGGCCTAACCTCGGTTATGGGTAAAATACTGTTTAACTAGAGTATTGCAGGGGCGAGTGGAATATACGGTGTAGGAGTAAAATCCATTGAGATCGTATAGAACACCAATGGCGAAGGCAGCTCGCTAGGCAATTACTGACGCTGAGGAACGAAAGCTAGGGTAGCGAACGGGATTAGATACCCCGGTAGTCCTAGCCGTAAACTATGCAAACTAGGTATCAGAAGCATCGACCCTTCTTGTACCGAAGCTAACGCGTTAAGTTTGCCGCCTGGGTAGTACGGTCGCAAGACTAAAACTCAAAGGAATTGGCGGGGGCTCGCACAAGCGGTGGAGCATGGGGTTTAATTCGACAACAAGCGGAGAACCTCACCAAGGTTTGACATCTACGGAATCCCCAAGAAACTGGGGAGTGCCCGCAAGGGAGCCGTAAGACAGGTGCTGCACGGTCGTCGTCAGCTCGTGCTGTGAAGTGTTCTGTTCAGTCAGGAAACGAGCGCAACCCTTATCGTCTGTTGAATTTCTCAGGCGAGACTGCCCCTGTAAAGGGGAGGAAGGTGGGGATGACGTCAGATCAGCGTGGCCCTTATATCTTGGGCGACACCCGTGCTACAATGGCGATTACAATGGGTTGCAATACCGTAAGGTGGAGCTAATCTCATAAAAGTCGTCTAAGTTCGGATTGAGGGCTGCAACTCGCCCTCATGAAGTCGGAATCGCTAGTAACCGCGCATCAGCCATGGTGCGGTGAATACGTTCTCGAGCCTTGCACACACTGCCCGTCAAGGCAGAAAAGTCGGTAACACCCGAATCCCTCACCCTTGAGCAACTATTCTCTGACGAAAATCGTGAAAGTGTAATCTGTATAGTTGCTCTGATTTGCAAGATATATTTTTGCAAATTTTAAGGCCGTAAGGCCTGTTGCTCAAGGGTGAGGGACACGGTGGGATCGGTGATTAGGCCTAAGTCGTAACAAGGTATCCGTAGGGGAATCTGCGGATGGATCACCTCCTTTCTAGGGATTTATCTCTAAGAGGAATCCTCGTTTGCTCGAGAGAGCAGTCGAGGGGTCGACCTGGTAATTTTTACCAGTCCGATTTGTCTGGCTTTGTCAGACCAAAAGAAAATACCGCATATCTTTTATGGCGGTGTTTTTTTTGATAAGATATTTATTGAGAAAGGAGGGGCTTTGGACGAAGCTAAACCCCAAGGTTTTAGAGTATTTCAGCCGAACCGCTTTCGAAATAGTCCGGTAGTTATCGGATTTTTTTCATGGTGGCTATATGAAAAACCTGCATTTATTTTCTCTTTGATGCTTAAAAATTGTGACAAACTTCTGGATTTTTTCTCGATAGGAATTTTGCTTCAAACACTTTTTCTGCCGTGGAAAAGGGACGAAATTGATACGACAAACCTTGCGCTGGATGATAAAATCAGAGTTTTCTTTATGAATTTAGTTTCCCGCTTAGTCGGTGCGGTAGTTCGATTATTTACAATCTTTGCAGGATTAATTATTGTCGTTATCACTTTTGCATTTGGCTTAGCCGTCCCAATTTTATTCATCGCCTTGCCGTTCCTGGGTATATTTTTAATTTTTAACTCAATTTTTGTCTCATGAGCCAAATAATATTTGATCCCAGACAATCGAAAAATTTTGCCAAGGCAAAAGTATACCACAATTTAGAAGCGGGAATTTTCCAGACACTCGTAAAATTGAGTTATTTTGTTTTTATTCTCGGCGTTTTTCTTTTTATCTATTCGCGATTTAGCGCAGACTCCATTTATGTCAAAATTGCATATTTTTTAGTCGGATCATCATCATTTTATTGGTTTTTCTACGAATTTTTGTTTGAGTACTACCTGCCGTCGCCCGTTGATGATGCAAACCGCGCGGATCAACTCTCGACGGATTCGATTGCGATAATTGAAGAATCAATAAACGTTACACTCAAAAATAAATTTGCCAGCATCGAACCAATTTTCCTTTTAGCGGGAATTGAAAAAAGTAAAGAGGGACGCTATATGTTGCTTCGTGCCGGCTTCGGGCTTGACAGAGATTTCTCAAATATAATTAGCAGTGAAATAAACAAAATCGCGCGGATTCAAGTTGGCAACGAACCGGTTTTTTCTCCTGTCACACTAGTCTGTATCGAAGAGGCTCATTCGAATGCAATAGCGGCGGGAAGAGTTGAAATCACTGCCGGGGACTTGCTAATAGGGCTCTCGAAGAGTGAATTTTTCCAGCATGTCCTTTTTGAACTAAAAATGGACTTGAAGGATTTGATTAGTGTTGTTAATTGGTATTCGCTACTTCTCGCTAAGTCGAAAGGAGAAAATTTTCTATTGAAGGATACTTTTGGTCCTGGGATCGGGCGGGATTGGAGTTTCGGTTATACGCCGGTATTGAATCGTTTTGCGATAAATATTAATGATTCAATCGAGTTTGGGATGTCGCCGACAGTTTACGGGAGAAAAAACGAAATAGATACGATTGAAAACATATTGGCAAAGTCGGGGCAGAGCAATGTGATATTGATTGGTGACCATGGTATCGGCAAAAAAACCATTATTAACGGTTTTGTCCAGAAAATTGTAAAAGGCGAGGTTTTGAAAAGTATGCGCTTTATGAATGTTTTTAAAGTTGATACAGGCGCACTGCTTTCCGGAGTTGGTCAACAGGGGGAGATTGAAATGCGCATTACAAGATTGTTTAATGAAGCGGCTCGAGCAGGGAATATAATATTGTTTTTTGAAGATTTTCACGCGTTAATTTCAGCCGAACCGGGTGTGGGATCAGTTAATGCTTCGGAAATTATTTTGCCTTATCTCTCCGGAGGTGTTCATGTGATTGCGACGACGACACTTGAGCAATATCATAAATCAATTGAAGCAAGTCCGGGAATTGCGGCGGCATTTGACAGAATAGAGGTAAAAGAACCCGATGAAACGGAAGTTGTAAAAATATTGGAGGAAACAGTCCCATATATGGAGAGCAGAGACGGAATTTTCTGGCCGTATCAATCATTAAAAGAACTGATTAGAGTTTCTGCACGTTATGTTCACAACAAACCATTTCCGGAAAAAGCGATTGAGTTTGCTGATGAAGTTTCAGTAAGCGCTGCTAAGCAGGGACAAAAAGTTATAAATACAGATCTGATTGATAGTTTGGTCAGCTCAAAAATTGATGTGCCGGTTAAGGAGGCGGAGGGTGAAGAAGCGAAGAAACTTATCAATCTTGAAGGATTTTTGCATAAGCGCATTATAGGTCAGGATGAAGCGATTAAAGCGGTGGCGAGTGCGATGAGACGCGCCAGAACCGGGATCCAAGATCGCAACCGCCCGATTGGCACATTTCTCTTTCTTGGACCGACGGGAGTTGGAAAAACCGAAACTTCTAAAGCTTTGGCCGAAGCATATTTTGGCTCTGAAAAAAATATGATTCGTATTGATATGAGTGAATTTCAGGAGCAATCATCTGTCTATCGCCTTATCGGTTCTCCTCCGGCGGCGGGAAAGGCTGGGGAAAAAGGCCAGCTCACCACCGCGGTTGCTGACAACCCGTTTTCGCTTGTTTTGCTTGACGAGATTGAAAAAGCTCATAAGGACATTTTAACTCTATTTTTACAAGTATTTGACGATGGTAGATTGACTGACGGGACGGGGCGCACGATCGATTTTACCAATACGATAATTATTGCAACTTCAAATGCGGGCAGTGAATTCATTCGAGAAAGTTTGCAAAATGCTGTTCCGGAAGAACAGCTCAAAAAGTCCTTATTAGACTTTTTGCAGAAACAGGGGATTTTCGCTCCGGAATTTCTCAATAGATTTGATGCGGTTGTGGCATTCCATCCACTTTCGAGAGAACAGATTGTGCAAGTTGCCCAGCTTATGTTAAGTGAGCTGGCAAAAAGAATGTTGGAGAAGGAAATTACTGTACAATTTACTCCCGAGGCGGTGCAAAAATTGGCGCAAGCCGGATTCGATCCTGTTTACGGCGCTCGTCCGATGAGGCGCGCGATTCAAGATAGAGCTGAAAATATGATTGCCAATAATTTACTTGCCGGAAAGATCACGAGAGGACAGAGAGTGTTAATTAGTGATAAGGATATAGCTTGATCCTTGAAAAACATTCTCCTTATGGTATGATTTTCTAAGTTTAAAATTTTGGGCGATTAGCTCAGTTGGTTAGAGCGCGTCACTGATAATGACGAGGTCGGAGGTTCGAGTCCTCCATCGCCCACCAGAATTTGACTTTCGGGAATTTGCCCGACGAGATTGGCCGCGCTTCGCGCGGCTGAATAGGGAAACACTGGCTCGCC
>PEZV01000025.1:0-21643 GCA_002778735.1 Candidatus Berkelbacteria bacterium CG10_big_fil_rev_8_21_14_0_10_41_12
TTGGTTTTTACCAGTTTTTCCCTACTATTTTTGGAGACGAATTGTACCCGTTGGAATATACTAATGAGATTAATGAATGCGCTGACCGTTTCGGGCTTGACAAGCCGTTACTTGCAGCGTTGATTTTGAAGGAGTCGGGTTTTAGTCCAAGGGCGATTTCCCGTGCTGGCGCAGTCGGCCTTGCCCAGCTTATGCCGGCGACAGCAGCTGGAATTAACAAACGGGAATTTCAATATCCGGATTATGATTTATTTGATCCAAAAACAAATATCTGCTTTGGCGCTGCGCATTTAGCGGGACTTATGGGGACCTATAACGGAGATGTAACAGCCGCTTTGATTGCGTATAACGGAGGAGACGGTGCCGCAAGGCGTTATCTGGTAGCTCGTGATATGGATGTGCTTGTAACGGAAACCAAACTTTACGCTCCAAAAATATTAGCAGCTCGGGATGTGTATGCAAGTATGTATGGCAATCAGCTTCCGGCGGGAAAAACACCAGAAGTGACTCCGGTAAAATTTGAGGTTCCGAAACAGCCGAACGTTAAGGAATTTTGGAAAGGGTTTGTAAAAGATGTCTTCGCAAGATTTTTCTCAAACAATTAAACTTAGAGAGGCATTTTTAGATTTTTTTAAGGAGAAGGGACATAAAGTTATCCCTTCTGCTTCTTTAATACCGGAGAATGATCCCTCGGTGCTTTTTACAACTGCCGGTATGCAGCAGTTCAAGAGATATTACTTGTTCCCGGGCGAAGCTCCGTCTTCTAAGATTGCGACAATTCAAAAGTGTATCCGAACCGGTGATATTGAAGAAGTTGGAGATGAGACACACCTAACTTTTTTTGAGATGCTTGGGAGTTTCTCATTTGGTTATCCAAAGAAAGAGAGTTCGTATTTTAAAGAAGAGGCAATAAAATTGGCGTGGGAATTTTTGACTCAAATATTGCAGATCGACAAATCTCGAATTTCCGCGACGTATTTTAAGGGTGAAAAGGGAGTACCAGCTGATAACGAATCGCTTGAAATTTTAAAAAAAATCGAGGGGCTAAGTGGGATAAAACCGCAGAATTTTGAGGAAAACTTTTGGTCTCTTGGTACCAAGGGCTCACCCGGAGGCCCGACAGTTGAATTTTACGTCAGTCCCTCCGAAGCTTCAGCGAAGGGGGACGTAGATGATGTTGAGGTCTGGAATCTGGTTTTCAATGAATTTGTGCTTGAAAACGGTAAATACCGGGAATCTGAATATAAAGGTGTTGATACGGGAATGGGTCTTGAGCGATTGGCCGCAGTGATGCAGGGAAAGAATGATATTTATGAGACTGATTTGTTTTGGCCAATAATTAAGAAAATTGCAGAAGTATCAAATAAAAAGTATCAAGAGAATCTAAAGGCTTTTAGGGTTATAGCCGACCATCTTAAAACTGCCCTCTTTCTCGCTAGTGAAAACCTTGAACCATCTAATTTAGAAAGAGGATATGTTCTCCGTCGCTTGATAAGGCGGGCGGTTAGGTATGGCTGGAATATAGAGTTGGGGTCATTGACTCAGCTGATAAAATCCCTTTCAAGCATTTATCCTGGTTGGAGGACCGAAAGGTCATCAGAAGTTATTTCTAATGAGGAGGAGAGATTTAAACAAACTATCAGAGAAGGGCTCAAGAAAGCCAAAGAGGTTTTCGACAAAAAACAAAAAGTTGATCCGGTAATATATTCGAAAATTATGCAGATGGATGCTAAAAGCGATATTTTGGGCGATATTTATGGTAATAAGAAAAACAATAATGAGCTTGCAGAGTATCAGATAGATATCACAGATCGCGAAATAATAGGTGCTTATATTACAGGAGAAGAGGCATTTAATCTCTACCAAACTTATGGGTTTCCGATTGAGATGATCATTGAGCTGGCGCAGGAAGAAAAACTTTTTGTTGATATTCGGGGTTTTCGCAGAGAAGTTGAAAAACATCAAAAACTTTCGCGCACGGCCTCGGCGGGGATGTTTAAAGGTGGGTTGGCGGATAATAGAGTTGAAACAACGCATTTGCATACAGCAGCTCATTTGCTTTTAGCGGCTCTGCGCCAAGTTTTGGGCGAGCAGGTCGAGCAGAAGGGCTCGAATATTACGCAGGAAAGATTGCGTTTTGACTTTAACAATCCGGAGAAACTAACGCCGGATCAGATTGAAAAAATAGAGGCAATCGTAAATGAAAAAATCGAAGAAGCATTGCCCGTTACGATGCAAGAGTTAAGTTTAGAAGAAGCAAAGAAATCTGGCGCAACCGGTTTATTTTCCGATCGTTATGGCGAAGTCGTTAAGATTTTTACAATTGGCAATCCCGAAGAGCCGTTTTCTCGTGAAATCTGCGGCGGTCCGCATGTAAAAAATACTTCGGAACTTGGCCATTTCAAAATTGTTAAAGAAGAGTCCTCATCTGCTGGCGTGAGAAGAATTAAAGCGGTTTTAGAGTAAGAGAAAGCCCCCGTCCTATTAGATCGGGAGCCTGAACCGGCGAGTGCCGGTGAATCCTCTTATGGAAATGCGGCGAAGTAGCCGTAAGCCAGATAGCCCAGAAGCCCGAGAAAACCCAGTCCTAAGGCGATAGCTATCCAGACTACAACGCTTGCTCCCCTGGGGCGCGACCTTGCGAACCTTTCTCTCGGCGGGACGTATCCTCTGCCCGTATTAGCTCGTCTGCGTCGGCCTGTTATTCGGGCCATAACCTTCACCTACCTCCTGGTGTCTGGAATGAGGACATTGTACTAAAATTTAATAGTAAATCAACTTCCAATAGTATTTTATTAGTTTGTTAGAATGATTTTGAAATCGGCTCATAAGTGGTAGAATGACTTAGAAGGAGAATTTTTGGGTATTCTCGATTTTCTGAAAGTAAAGAATGATTACGATAATTACGCCATATCTCTTGATATTGGCACAGAGTTCGTAAAGGCGCTGATTTTTAAGGTTGAAGATAAAAAGGCGAAAATTTTAGGTGTAGGCCGCCAGCGCCAGCGCCTTGCTGATATTCAGGGTGGAGTGGTCAGCGATATTTATGGTGTCATATCGAATTGTGAAACAGCGCTTGATCAAGCCGCGACACAGTCAAAAATTTTGCCGGATCAGGTAGTGATTGGCATTGCTGGTGAGCTTGTAAAAGGAATGACAACCACGGTTCGTTATGTCAGGCCTGATGGAAATGCCCGTATCACAGTTGAAGAATTAAAGGAAATTGTTGCTAAAGTGCAGAAAAAAGCTTTTGAGCAGACAAGAAAAATATTGGCATGGGAAACGGGACATAGGGAAATTGATGTTCGCCTTGTCAACGCGGCAGTCGAAGATGTCAAAATTGACGGATATCGAGTTACCAACCCGCTTGGTTTTCAGGGGAAAGAGATCGAGATTGGTGTTTTTAATGTTTTTGCTCCCGTAGTCCATCTCGGGGCGCTTCAAACCATCGCAGAGAGTTTGGATCTCGACCTTCTTTCAATTGTGGCCGAGCCATTTGCCGTGGCGCGTTCAATTGACAGGTCAACTGATTTCTCAGCGATATTTATTGACGTCGGTGGCGGCACAACCGATATCGCCGTGGTTTCAAAAGGTGGACTGGCTGGCACGAAAATGTTTGCGATAGGAGGACGCACTTTCACAAAGAGAATCGCCGGCGTGTTAAATGAACCGTTTTTAGAAGCAGAGCAGGATAAGCTTAATTATTCGCAATCGAAACTCTCCGGTGAAAAGAAAGAATTAATCCAAAGGGCGGTCGAGTCTGATACGGAAGTGTGGTTCTCCGGCGTGGAATTGACCTTGAGTGAATTCAAAAACATTGAACTTCTGCCTTCCAGGGTTTACCTTTGTGGTGGAGGAAGCAATTTACTGGAGATAAAGAAGATTATGGAAAACGCTAAATGGAATAAGAAACTTCCCTTTGCCAAAAGGCCGATAATCGGATTTTTGGAGCCGAAGAATTTA
Organism: Candidatus Berkelbacteria bacterium CG10_big_fil_rev_8_21_14_0_10_41_12; assembly: GCA_002778735.1. Classification (GTDB taxonomy): domain Bacteria; phylum Patescibacteriota; class UBA1384; order UBA1384; family 1-14-0-10-41-12; genus 1-14-0-10-41-12. The sequence goes on from PEZV01000025.1 coordinate 3,964, forward strand.
GCGGCGGTTGAAGACGGAACAAAGGAGTTAAAGGACGCATCCGACGTTACGCCCATGGCACTGGCAAATCTGGCGATTGATTTGGTTGGTGAAGAAAAAGTAGTTGACGGAATGTTAAATAAAATGATTACGACAATTAAGAATTAATATGGATGAATTTTTATATTTAGAAACGGACGAGGAAATAACTTCAGTTATCGAGAAACTGAAAGGTTTTGAAGCAAAATCCATTGGTTTGGTGGTGCCAAGAGGCGGGCTTATTTTGCAATCAGTTGTGAATCTTAAATTATTGAAGAAGCAAGCCGATGAACTTAAAAAAGACATCGCGCTTGTAACACAAGATGCGGTTGGCAGGAATCTCGCGTCACAAGTCGGACTAACGGTTTTTGAAAATGTCGACAGTGCTGAACCACTTCCACCAACGCTGGATGAAAAAGACAGGCCTAACCTGAATGAGGAATTAGAAGTTGATATGACAAAAAGCGAGCCGGATGATGTCTCGCCGGTTGATGGGATAGAAGAACCGGTAGGCGAGGAAAAGTTGCCAGAAAATATAAGAGTAAAAAGATATGATGAAAATGGAGCGGAAGCAGCTAATACTAAAATGCAAGCGCGGCAAAGTGGATCCACTGCAGCCGAGAACGAGAGTTTTACAAAGCGACCAGTTGTTCCTGATAAAAAAGTTGACCGTAGCGAACTTGAATCAGCAAGGCCAATTAAAGGAAGGGAGACAGTTATGCGCCCGAAGACACATAAATCTTTGAAGAGAAAATTCCTTATAATTTTTGGTACTATTTTGTTTGTTTTATTGCTTGCCGCTGCCGATATGGTAGTGGTCAAGTTGGATGTTAAGTTGACAGTTCCCGCCGAGAAGATTGAAAGAAGCGCGGATGTTACGGTTGAAAAAGATAGAAATGCGATTGATGAAATTAATTTCGTTATTCCAGGCAAGCAGCTTGATAAAGAAACAACGGTTAAGGAGACGATTAATTCCTCCGGTAGTAAGGATGTTGGCGAGAAAGCAAAAGGAACATTGACTTTTCAAAATGAATCTGGAGTTGATGAACAAATAAGTTCCGGGGCAACGGTGAGGAATAGTTCCGGAGCAGAATTTACTCTCGATCAAACTATCACTGTTCCCAAAGCAACTTTGAATTCAGGCGGAGATAAGATATTGGGTAAGACGACGGGGAATGTTACTGCTGTAGAGTCTGGCTCCGGCAGCAATCTTTCATCATCGACCTCGTATTCGATATCGGGGAAGTCCAAAATAACTATAAGCGGAAGCACTAGCGGCGGTACCACTAAAACAATTAAAATAGTAACTTCCTCTGACATAAACGAAGCGCAGTCGACGCTTGGAGAAAGTGGCAAGAACAAAGTTAAAGAAGAATTTCAAAAAGAATCCGGATTTATTATTCTGGATGATGCAATTACAGTTGGGACCGAGAATTTCAAGACAAGTAAAAATGCGGGTGACGAGGCGGACACTTTCGAAGCGAGCGCAACTGCTAAAGCAAGTGTGCTGACATTTAAAGAAGCCGATTTTAAGAAGGTTGTGCTGGGAGAGATTGAGAAAAATGTTCCCGACGGGAAAAGTATTTTGATTAACGAAAACGACATAATTACATCGGAGTTAAAAGATAATCAGACAAATATTGGCAAGCTGACAGTTACGGGTATTTTAACTACTCACCTGGGACCTAATATCGACCAGAAAGGTTTGCAAAGACGGTTAAGGATGAAGACCAAAAAACAGATTAATTTTATCATCAAAGGTATTAATGGGGTTAAGGAATCCAGCTATCAAATGTCACCGAAGTATATAATCCCAATATCTTCAGTTTTGACGCGTAATATAATAATGCATTTAGAGTACGTGGATAAATGAGTATTATTGCTCTTGATTTAGGTAAAAAGAGAGTCGGCGTAGCTGTGAGCGAAAGTGGAAAAATTGCGACTGGTTTAACAGTGATAGATTCATCAGACGAGAAATTATTCTTAGATCACTTGGGAGAAATGTGTAAGAGGGAAAAAGTACAGAAAATAGTAATCGGTTTACCTTTATCGGCTAATCATAGGATTAATAGCCAAACAGTCTGGTCCAGGGAATTTGCGAAAAAGATTAAACGGGCGTTAGACATTGATATCGAATATGTTGACGAAGCTTTTTCCTCGGCTCAAGCGCAAATGAATATTATTGCTGCAGGAAAGAAAAAAAATAAAATTAAAGATAGAGAAATTGATGTAGAATCAGCAAGAATTATTCTTGAACAATATTTAAATGAAAGCAGCCGTTAAGCATTACAAGGAACAAAGGCAGGTAAATGAAAGAAATTTACCGCGGATTAGAACTGACAGCGATCGAAAAAAAACTTTTTGGCAATATTTTTTCACGAACGCCTATTATCAAATCATAGTTGGCTTTGTTCTTGTCGTGATAATTTTCTTTGCTTGGGTAAATTTTCAATCTCGTCCGGTAAGTGAAACTAATAATGGCGATATTTATATTGAAATTATAAGTGGAATGTCTTCCGGCAAACTTTCGCAAGTGTTAGACAAAAATAAACTGATTAGGAGTAAGATTGTTTTTTTGGCAAAGGCAAAACTATTTTCACCGGGAGTGTTACAAGCCGGAAATTATAAATTGAATCAGACAATGTCAATTGACGATATGCTAAAAAAGTTTCATAGCGGTGATATCGATGCCTTTAAAATAACAATTCCGGAGGGCTATCGCGTATTGCAGATTGCAAAAGAAATTCAGCAAAAGGCAGAGATAGACTCAAATTTACTTATTGAGTCGGCTATCGGTACAGAAGGGACTCTCTTTCCCGACACGTATGTATTTGCCCATGGGCTTCCGCTGGCAAAAATAATTGGCGAGATGAAAGAAGACTTTCAAGAAAAAACATCCAAACTGGATCTTTCGCATGAAGATTTAATTATTGCTTCAATTGTGGAGAGGGAAGCGATAACCAATGAAGAGAGACCTAAAATTGCAACTGTTTACAAGAATCGGCTGCGGGAGAATATGCGTTTAGAAGCTGATCCGACAGTGAGATATGCCATGGATACCCAGATTTATTTGAAGAATAAAAATGTGGATTTCACTTTTTGGCAACCAGTTACACGCTCTGATATAAATTCGACTATATCCCCTTTTAATACTTATAAAAATAAAGGGCTTCCGCCTGCTCCGATTTGCAATCCTGGTCTCAAGAGTATAGAAGCTACAATAAACTACGATAAAGGTTTTTCTGATTATTATTATTTCTTTCATGACGCCGAGCAAAAAATTCACTTTGAAAAGACGCTCTCAGAACACACGAAAGATATTGCCGAGTATGGCCTGCCCAATTCAAGATAAAACCGTCTGAAATTTAGTTTTCCGCCCCGCTTGGCGGGGTTTCGTTTTACACCATAGTGTGAAAATGCCCTGACTTCTGTTGGAAGAGAGTTTTACTATTATTTCCATTGTTTGACTTAGCTCAAGCCCTCTAATACAATTAATCCCACATATGAACCTTAGACCTTTTGGGCTTTTTTATCATGATATTGGTATTGACCTGGGAACGGCCAATACTCTTGTGTATGTAAGAAATCAGGGGATTGTAATTAATGAACCCTCGGTTGTTGCGATTAACCAGAAGACGAAGCAGATATTGGCGATTGGCAATGAGGCCAAAAAAATGGCGGGGCGTACTCCAACTCATATTGTTGTCATCAGACCTCTGGTCGATGGTGTAATCTCCGACTTTGAAGTAACGGAACAGATGCTTAGATATTTTATTTCAAAGGTGCAAAAGGATAAATGGAATTTTCTGGTTCGCTCGAGGGTCGTTATCGGAATTCCGTATGGTGTAACTGATGTTGAGAAAAGGGCAGTTGAAGAAGCGGCTCAAAATGCGGGAGCAAGAGAAATCTATCTTATTGAAGAGCCGATAGCGGCCGCTATCGGGGCAAGGTTGCCAATTCAAGAAGCGTCGGGAAGCATAATTGTAGATATCGGCGGTGGGACAACAGAAGTAGCGGTCATTGCATACGGTTCGATTGTTTCGTCAAGATCGTTAAGAATTGCTGGTGACGAAATGAACCGAAATATTGTGGATTTTGCCAGAGAACAATTTAACTTATTAGTCGGCGAACGAACCGCAGAGGAGCTGAAAATTGCCCTTGCATCAGCGCTGCCCTTGAAAGAAAAAAAAACTTATCCTTTGCGCGGCAGAGATTTGGTGAGCGGTTTACCGAGAGAAATTATTGTGGATGATGAAATGATTCGCCACGCAATTTCAAGATCTATAATGACCATCGTAGAAACTATCAGAGTGACGATGGAAGAATCTCCACCTGAGTTGGTCGCAGATATAATTGATCGGGGAATAATGATGGCGGGAGGAGGGGCATTGATAAGAGGGCTCGATAGACTAATCAGCCAACATACAAAGACAAAAGTTTATGTGACAGACGATCCTTTGACGACAGTAGCACGGGGCACGGGAGTTGTACTCGAAGATCTTGATAGTCTAAGAGAAGTATTACTTTCAAGTTCCCAAAAAACCAGATGAAAAAAATAAATAAATTAAATATTTTTATTTTTATAGTTGTAATTATTGGTTTTTATATGATCTGGCCTGTTCCTTTTTGGCTTGCTAACAAAAGGGTTATTTTACCTGCAATAAATACCATTTCTAATTTTGGCCGCAATGTTTTCTCGATTTTTTATGATTTTGGCAATGTGCTGAATTTGGCGCAGAAAAATAAAGATTTGGAAAAGGAAAATTTGCAACTCCAGGCGCAGATTACTGGCTTAAAAGAAAAGGAGGCAACCGAGAAGTTATTAAAACGTGATTTGGCCCAGAAGCCGATTTTCTTAAATGAGAGTGATTTGGCATTTGCAAAGGTGGTTGGCAGATCTTCTACGAGCGCTAATTTTGGCTTCCTGATAAATCAAGGTTCCAGTGACGGGTTAAAAAATGGCTACGCAGTTTTATCTAATGGATATTTGGTTGGCACTCTCAAAAATATTAATCCCAATGAAAGCGAGGTATTGTTAATAACTAATTTTAATAGTCTTATTCCGGTTGTGTTTGAAAAAACCAGAATGACGGGGCTTCTGCGCGGTGGAATTAACGGGTTGGTAGTTGAGGATATTCCGTTTGAGGGTGATTTCCAAAAAGACGAAGTTGTCCTGACAAGTGGTCTTGGAGAAACGATTCCTGCCGGGATTCCTATTGGTAAAAGTTTGTCTATGCAAAATACCAAAGGTGATCTCTTTGCTAAAATATCCGTTTCCTCACCGATTGTATTTTCCAAGATTGAAATTGTTGAGGTGGTGAAATGAAAGGCCTGCTATATATTATTGGGGGAGTTATTTTTGCCTGTTTGCAATTAGCTTTTGTTTCTCTGTATCTACCAAATTTAGCAATTCCTCTCTTAGCGCTTGCTTGCGTAGTTATTTTAATTAGAAAGGATTGGATGTCTGCTGCCTTTTTTGGATTGAGTAGCTCTTTGTTTATCGACGCATATAACTTGCAGCGAATACCCATCGAAGTATTTTTTATCATTTTGGTAATTGTTGTTAGCGAATTGGTCAAACAACGTTTTATCGATTTTTCGAATTTATTGACCCTATTCCTTTACCTTATTCTTATTTGCACCCTTTACAGTGTGTATTATTTTTTGATTTATTTTCGTGGTCTCAATATACAGGTTACGCATAGTATTTTACTTGGTTTTGTAATCAGCTTAATCCTTGTTTTTTTTGTTAGAATAATTTTTCATGAAAATAAAAAATTTTAAAGACATCTTTGGCAATTTTAATCCGCTTGGGAAAATCAGTGGAGTTCATAGTGACCTTGATGATTTAAATAGCTTGTCAAGCGAGGAAGTTTTTAGGGTCAAAGGACTCTCGAGAATAAGAATAAGTTTTTTAGCGCCGATTCTGCTTTTTATAATTTTAGTAGTTCGTCTTTTTTCTCTGCAGGTTCAGGAAGGAATTGTTAATAAAACATTAGCCGAAGGGAACCGGATTAAATTGTCTTATGTAAGCGCTCCAAGGGGTGGAATTGTTGATAATAGAAACGAAACCTTTGTCAAGAATATTCCGAGCTATGTTCTCCAAGTTTCAGTTTCTCAATTACCTAAGGACAAAAATCAGAGAAATAATTTGATTGCCAAAGTAGCAGGGCTTGTGGGCATGAGCTTGGATGAAATTATTTCTACAATAGATAAAGCGCCTCAAAATATGGACACGATAGCATTAAAAGAGGGCATAGAACGAGATAAGGCGCTTCTTATGAAATCAAAAATTGTTGATTATTCGGCGTTTGAAGTTACTACTCGTCACGAGCGGCAATACGATCGGATTGTTGGCCTCTCGCATGTAATTGGATATATCAGCAAACCATCAGAAGATGATATAAAACAAAATCCGGCAGTCTCACTAAATGGTGTGATAGGGAAATCTGGTATTGAGCAGCAGTACGATAAATATTTGCAGGGGACTCCTGGTGAGAAAAAAATGGAAGTTGACGCTCAAGGGCGGGTGGTAAGAATCTTGTCGTCAACACCTTCTGTGGCAGGAAAGACTATACAACTTAGTATTGACAAAGAACTTGAATCTTTCGCGAGCCAACACTTGCAAGATGCGATGAAGGATGTTTCAAGTAGTGGCGTGGTAATTGTCGAAGACCCTAAAAGTGGAGCTATTAAGGCAATGCTTAGCATACCGGACTATGATAGCTCTTTGTTCTCAGAAGGTTTAAGTCAAGACGAATATAATAAAATGGCCGATGACCCCAATAAGCCACTGTTTAACCGTGCTATTACCGGTGTTTATCCACCGGGTTCGTCCATAAAGCCTTTTATTGCTTCCGGGGCACTGGAATCGGGAAATATTTCTGAAGATTTTTCCGTTGACACTCCCCTGACGATACGAATTGGCCAGTGGACATTTACGGACTGGAAGGATCACGGAGTAACTGATGTGAAGCGGGCAATTGCAGAAAGTAATAACATTTTCTTTTATGCTTTGGGTGGAGGATGGAACGATATTAAGGGATTGGGACCTGATGGGTTGCAATCAACTCTTGATAAATTTGGATTTGGCAAAAAGGAAGGTATAGATATTGGAAGTGAAGCGTCGGGATTTATTCCCACTCCGCAGTGGAAAGAAAATGTGATGAAGGAACCATGGTATATCGGGAATACCTATAATATGTCTATTGGCCAAGGTGATTTGACAGTAACTCCTCTACAGCTTACAAATGCGACTGCCATTATTGCTAACGGAGGCACTCTTTATCGCCCACATTTCATCTCGAAGATTTTTTCTTCAACCAACGAAGATGTCCCATTTAATAACGATTTTAAGATTAAAGAGCATGTTTTTTCTGATGATACTTTGAGAATCGTGAGAGAAGGCATGCGCGAGACGGTAACACTCGGTTCGGCCAGATCTGTTTTTCCAGAGGATTTTCCGGTTGAAGTTGCCGCTAAAACCGGAACGGCTCAATTTGGCAATGAAGGCAAAACTCACGCATGGTTTAGTTCTTTTGCGCCGTATGACAACCCCGAGATAGTTGTAACGGTGCTAATTGAAGGCGGAGGCGAAGGCTATCAAGTTGCCGCTCCAGTAGCGAGAGATATTCTGGAGTGGTGGAATAATAATCGGGAAAACTCTTGACCCACGCACCACATAGGGTGCGGGGTCTGCGGTCCGCTTGCGGACCTTGATTTTCGCAATTGCATCTATTACAATATGGGTTAACCTGCAGGTATTGAATTTGTATTTTAGATAATGTAAGCTATCAAAAGAGAAAATTTGCCCAATCTATTTGGGCAAATTATTGGCATAAAGAGGTGAAAGATGAAAAAAATAGTTACCTTAACGACAAAAGGTCGAGAGAAGCTTCTAAAAGAGTTAGAAGAATATAAAAGGGTTAAAAGACCTGCGGTTATTGATCGTATCAAGAGAGCAAAAGAATTTGGCGATTTAAGCGAAAACGCCGAATATGAAGATGCTCGCAATGAGCAGTCTTTTATTGAGGGAAGGATTCAAGAACTTGAGTATTTACTCAAAAACAGCACGATTTCAAAGAAAGACGATGGCGTGATTTCCATTGGTTCAATTGTTAAGGTTAAATCCGGAGGTGAGGAATTTGAATATGAGATTGTTGGGGCAAATGAATCCGATCCGGTAAATAACAAGATATCCAATGAATCACCGATTGGAAAAGCTTTACTCGGTCTCAAGCAAGGTAGTAAAGTTTCTGCTATCACACCGAGTGGCGAGCTTAAGATGGAAGTGGTTGCAATAAACTAAAGAATAGATTGAATAAGGAAGGCAAGCTCGCTATAATGAGCTTGCTTTTAATATAAAGGAGCTGCCATGATTAATTTGGATTTAATAAGAGAAAATCCCGAGAAAATTAAAGATGCCATTGCTAAAAAAGGTATTAGTCTTGATTTTGATAAACTTTTGAAGTTGGATTCTGATAGGCGCGTTTTGATCCAAGAAATTGATGAAATGAGGGCGCAGCAGAAACAGTTTAATACGAAGATTGCAGCCTTATCAGATAAGGATAAAGAACAGTCTCTATCTGATATGAAGATCGTTGCGCAGGATCTAAAACAAAAAGAGAAGGAATTGGGTGAGGTGGAGACTCTTTGGCAAGAGTTGATTTTACTGCTTCCAAATTTTCCTTCTGATGATACGCCGGTTGGAAAAAGCGACAAAGACAATGTCGAGGTGGAAAAATGGGGCGAGCCGAGAAAATTTGATTTTAAGCCAAAAGACCATCTGGCTCTGGGCGAAGACCTGGATTTATTTGACTTAGAACGCGGCGCCAAAACTTCTGGTTTTAGAGGTTATTATCTCAAGAATGAAGCCGCAATTTTGCATTTTGCAATTTTGTTTTGGGCGTTTAAGAAAATAGTCGAAAAAGGATTTGCCCCGATGCTATCACCCACGATCTTAAAGGAGTTTGCTTTAATTGGCAGTGGCCATTTCCCGTTCGGGAAAGATGATATTTATGAGCTTGCGAATACGGGTAAGGACGAAGCCGGCAAACATATTGGCGAGCCGCTGTATCTATCTGGCACATCTGAACCATCGCTTCTCGCATATTTTTCAGACGAAATTTTGGAGGAAAAAGATTTGCCTAAAAAAGTTTGCGGTTTCTCGCAGTGCTATAGAAACGAAGTTGGCTCCTATGGAAAGGATATGCGCGGTCTTTACAGAATTCATGAGTTTATGAAAGTGGAACAAGTAATTCTCTGCGCTGCCGATGAAAAAGAATCGGAAAAATATCTGAGGCAAATGAAAGAATATTCACAAGAGCTTTTGCGAGAGCTTGGTCTTCCGCACCGCGTAGTACAAGTTTGCACGGGAGATATGGGTGCGGGCAAAAGAAAAATGTATGATATCGAAACCTATATGCCTTCAAGGGGTTACTGCGAGACTCATTCAGATTCCGATTTGACGGATTGGCAATCGAGGAGACTGAACATCAAGTATAAAACTCAGGCAGGCAAAAAAGTCTATGCTTATGCTTTAAACAATACCGTTTTGGCAAGCCCAAGAATACTCATTGCGCTTCTTGAGAATTATCAAAATTCAGACGGTTCGGTCACTATTCCGAAAGTTTTAGTTCCCTATACGGGGTTCGACCGGATTGAAGGGAAATAGATGAGACTCATCATAAAATCACTTTCAACCCCGATTGACGAAGGCAAAAAAAAACTGCTAAGAGAGAAATTTCTTTGGTTTGAGGATAAACTGCCCAGTGGTTCCGAGATGACAATTGGCGTTGAGGAAAAAATAAACAAGAAATCAAACCAAGCCCATACTGTCTACATCCATCTTTTTGTCCCAAAACTTAAAAGGCCGATTTATATTAAGGTTTATAGCGATAATTTTGCCCAGGCAGTTAATACTATTAAAAACAAACTTGAACGGAAAGTCGTCCGAGATAAGCAGCGCGGTAAATTTAAATTTAAGTTACCCAAAATCAAATTTTCGTTTAGGCAAAAAGAAGAGGAAAATTGAAGAATTTTTTTGGATTTTTAGGTTCCAACCAACGCGTTATTGATAAACTAAAGCCATTAGTTGATAAAATTAACTCTCTTGAAAGCGATTTTGAAAAATTGTCTGATGCTGAGCTAAAGGGTAAAACCCAGGAATTTAAGGAACGCCTTGCTAAAGGCGAAACACTTGACGATCTACTTCCGGAAGCATTTGCAGTTGTTCGCGAAGCAGCCAAGCGAGAGATTGAACAGCGACATTTTGATGTCCAGTTGATTGGGGGAATCGTGTTACATCAAGGTAAAATCGCTGAGATGAAGACTGGAGAAGGAAAAACTCTTGTCGCAACTTTGCCACTTTACTTAAATGCTCTTGAAGGCAAGGGTGTGCACCTTGTAACGGTAAATGATTACTTGGCGAAGTTTCAGGGAGAATGGATGGGCAGGATTTATCATCGTTTGGGATTTTCGACTGGGATTATTCAAAACCAAGGGGTGAGTTTCATTTTCGATCCCCAATCGGCAAAAGAAGATGCCGGAGAGCCTGACGAAGAGAGAAAAACATTAGCGGCGGAAGTTTATGAAAATAATCTTAGGCCTTGCTCGCGCAAGCAGGCGTATGACGCCGATATTACGTATGGGACAAATAACGAATTCGGTTTTGATTATCTGCGCGATAATATGGCTCAGGATATTAGCCAAGTGTCACAGAGATCTCTTCGATATGTAATTGTTGACGAAGTCGACTCAATTTTGATTGATGAGGCGAGAACTCCACTTATAATCTCGGCGGCTGCCGAGGAATCAACTCAGCTATATGCAAGATTTGCGGCGCTTGTCCCAAATCTAAAGGTACAGGAAGATTATGAGGTTGATGAAAAAATGCGCGCAGTGACATTGACCGATAAAGGCATGAAGAGAATTGAAAAAATGCTCAATCTTGACAACATTTACGAGACTGGCTCGATTACATTAGTTCATCATCTGGAACAAGCGCTTAAGGCAAATATTTTGTTTAAACGCGATAAAGATTATATCGTCAGAGATGGGGAAGTAATTATCATAGATGAATTTACGGGGAGAATGATGCCGGGCCGCAGGTATTCGGAAGGTTTGCATCAAGCGATTGAAGCGAAAGAGAGTGTTGAGATAAAGAGAGAGAGCGAAACGCTGGCGACTATTTCTTTTCAGAATTTGTTTAGATTATATGATAAATTATCGGGTATGACCGGAACGGCGGCAACGGAGGCGGAAGAATTTTATAAAATATATAAGCTCGAAGTAGTTGAGATTCCGACCGATCAAGAAATGATAAGGGTTGATAAAAACGATCTTATTTACAAAACAGAAGAAGCAAAGTTTAACGCTGCTATAGATAAAGTGAGGGAGCTAAACGAAAATAATCAGCCGGTTTTGATAGGTACAATTTCGATTGAAAAATCAGAGATAGTTTCAAAACTACTGAGACGAGATGGCATAAAACACCAGGTCCTAAATGCTAAACATCACGAAAAAGAAGCCCGTATCATCGCACAGGCCGGACGTCCGGGCGCCGTTACTGTTGCTACAAATATGGCTGGTCGAGGAGTTGACATTATTTTAGGGGGAACACTACCGAAGCCCGGGGAAGCGGAAAAGGTTATTAAAGCGGGTGGTTTATATGTTCTCGGAACTGAAAGGCACGAAGCGCGAAGAATTGATAATCAGTTAAGAGGTCGATCGGGACGCCAAGGTGATCCCGGGGAAAGCCAGTTTTTCGTATCGATGGAAGATGATTTAATGAGAATATTTGGCGGAGAGCGGCTTAAATCAATTATGGATCGAATGGGGTTTCCGGAGGACCAGCCTATTCAACACAAATTAATTTCGCGCTCAATTGAACAGGCACAAAGGCGCGTGGAGGGGCATAACTTTGATTTAAGAAAACATCTTGTTGAATATGATGATGTCCTGAACAAACAAAGGGAAATTATTTATAAAAAACGAAGAAGAATTTTGGAGCTTGATCCCCGAAGTGATAACTCTTTGCGGGATGAAATTCTCTCTAAAATGATAGGCGAAGAGAAGTCCAATTATGAGTCAAAAACAGAAAAAATTGATAAAGTGGCAATTCGCGATATCGAAAGAAGAGTTTATATGTCGGTTGTTGACCAGTTTTGGGTACAACATTTGACAACGATGGACGATTTGCGCGATTCTATTGGACTAAGAGGATATGCTCAAGTCGATCCACTCGTTGCCTACAAACAAGAATCCTTTACTTTGTTTGATAGACTAATTCACTCGATTGATGATAAAGCAATTGATATTTTAAATAAAGCCGAATTTAGTATTGTGCCGAGCCCGGCTATGCCTCCTCCAAAACAAGAAGGAAATCTGGTTCTTCAGGGCCCCAGCGAGGAACTTTCAGGGGGCGGTTTCGAAGAAACAGTTTCTTCGAAAGGAACCGTTACCACTAAAGCCCCTGAGGAAAGTATAATTGAAAATACTGAATCTAATCGGGTAGCCGAAGGTCCTGAGCGCAGTCGAAAGATCTCGAAGTCTGGTGTTACAACAAGCGTAAGAACTGTATCCGATCGAATGAACCAAGTTGTTTCATCTGGTTCGCGGGAACAATCTCAGACACGAAAAGTCGGTCGTAACGATCCTTGTCCTTGCGGAGCGAAAAAACCCGATGGGCGGCCGGTTAAATATAAACATTGTTGTGGAAGATGATTATAGTTACCTATTGTAAAGCGGAGCCCCATCACCAATCGCTAATTTGCGTACACTACAAAATAGGTTGCAAAGTAAGATTGACGGGGGATGGGAGCGGGAAAAAATTTAAAAAGTGCGGCGGTAGATAGCGTGGTACTTCTAATTTTAGCTGCAGGATTTTCGACAAGGCTTGAACCGCGCACTTTGAATATACCGAAGCAACTTTTGCCGGTTGGTAAAAGAGTTTTGATTGATTTTTTGTTTGATTCTCTTGCTGGCGTTAAAAAGAATTTCTCTAAGTCTATCCTGGTGACAAATGGTAGGTTTGAAAATGACTTTTGTACTTGGGCGGACAACTCTTCGCTCGGTATTAAAGTTATCTCGGATAAGGTTATGAGTAAACAAGAAAAGCTTGGTGCAGTTGGCGATTTCGTTTTTGCCTGTGAGAAAGAAAATATCAAAGACGACATTTTAGTATGCGTTTCAGATTATGTTTTATGCAGATATGACTTCAATGTCTTGATTCACCTGGCGAATAAACATAAATCATCAATGACAATCGCCAAGGAAGAAAGCGATATAGAAATTTTAAAAAGAGGATCTTGCCTTGAGCTAAACGATGAAATGCGTGTAATAAAATTTATGGAAAAGCCATCTCAACCCTTTTCTAAACTTTACGGAGTCCCTTTTTATTTTATTAAGGAAAAAGATTATAAAATTATCAAAGGAATTCCTGCGTCCCAAAGGGATAACTCGGGTCAGATGATTGCTGAACTTGTCCAAAAATCCCAAGTTTTTGCTGATGTTTACAACGGTCCGATTATCCATATCACAACCGAGCGGGATTATCAGAATTTGACTTTAAAAATTGATAAATTTTTTTCAAAGAGTTAGAATTTAATCAATGGATACAAAAAGAACTGATCTGAGGAATATCAATCTTGATATTTGTGTATTATTCCCCCCTTTGATATTAATTTTTATTTCTATAATTTTCTTAATTTATAATTTGTCCTCGTTGGGATGGGCAACACTTTGGTATTTTATTTTGATTCCTGCCATCGCAGGATTCTTTACTTATTATTTTCTCCTGCCGCATAAAGCAAGAATTGCGGGGGTTACTTTTTCCATAATTTCTCTTGTTATTGTCGGGACATTTTCTTTTTATATGTCTCTTGTCGGTTGGTATGGGGCAAATCGTCTCTGGCCGATTTTCCTGCTGGCCTTCGGCATCTCGCTTTTAGCTTCCTTTTATTCAGTCGACAAAGATGACAGAAATTATGTCAGAAATTCGTTTGTTTCGGGAGTAACTCTTCTTTTCTTTGCTGTCTTGTTTTTAATCTATCCGATGATTGTTTATAAACTTTGGCCGCTTTTTCTATTTATTGTGGGACTGTCTTTGATTATTTCTCATATTTTTGCAAATGATGATTGAAAAAAAGTCCCTTGTGTTGTATTTTGTTCGTGAAGCCCCGCCCAGCGGGGCTAAGCGGGCGTAGAATATATGGACACAAATAAAAAACTTGCGAAGATTTTTTACGAATATAGCGAAGTATTATCTCTTGGTAACGGTGACAGATTTAAGATTGTTGCTTACGAGAGGGCATCACAAGTCCTGGCTAACTTGGGTGAATCGGTAAAAACTATCTATGACAAAGAAGGCATCGGGGGATTAAAGAAAATTGAAGGGGTTGGCGAAGGGATCTCGGAAAAGATTGAGGAATATATCAAAACTGGCAGAATAGCCGAGATTGAGAAAGGGCGCAAAAAAATTAGCAATGTGCTCCTTGATGTCTTAAATGTTCCGGGTATTGGGCCGAAGAATGCTGAGAAATTGGTCAATAAATTTTCGCCAAAAAATCTTGACGATTTAGCGCGCAAACTCAAAGCTGCTAATAACGATAAGTATTTTAAGCAAAAAACGAGAGAGAATTTCATAAGAGGAATTGGTGTTTATAAAGGTTTGGGCTCAAGGATGCTTTTGACCGAAGCAATGCCGATTGCTGAAAGCATAGTTTCAGAGATAGAAAAAATGAGTTTTGTTGACAAGGTTGATTTTGTCGGCAGTTTGAGGCGATGGAAAGAGACAATTGGCGATATTGATTTAATTGCCTCAACCAAAAATCCTGAAAAATTAATTGAGAATTTTTCCAGTTTGAGCGAGGTAGAAAAAATAATAACAAAAGGGAAAACCAAAAGCACGGTTATTCACAATGCTGGTTGCCAGATTGATCTTGAAGTATTACCCGCCGATGAATATGGCTCTCTCTTGCAGCATTTTACCGGGAGCAAAGATCACAACATTGATCTTCGGACCTATGCTCAAACGAAAGGAATGAGTATATCCGAACATGGAATTAAAAAGGGCAAGCGTTTGATTAAATGTACGCGTGAGCAGGAAGTCTATGCAACACTAGGTATGCAGTATATTGAACCCGAACTTCGCGAAGACAGGGGGGAAATTGACGCAGCACTTGCTCATAAACTGCCTAAATTGGTTGAGGTTAAGCAGATGAAAGGTGATTTTCATGTTCATTCAAATTGGTCTGATGGTGTGATGACGATTGATGAAATTACCGCTGCTGCTGTAAAAATGGGATATAGCTTCATTGCTATTTCTGATCACACAAAAGCGCTGGGTATTGCCGGAGGGTTAGATGAAAGAAAATTCAATAAACGCGAGAGGGAGATTATAAAAGCAAGAAAGAAAGTTGAAGGTAAGGTGAAAATTCTCTCATCTGCGGAAGTGGATATCAGAAAAGACGGCGATCTGGATTTAAATGATGAAACGCTAAAAAAGTTTGATATCGTGACAGCGTCAATCCATTCAAGCTTTTTGATGTCCAAAGACAAAATGACAAAACGGCTCCTTCGGGCTATTGAGCATAAGGATGTTAATATAATCGGTCATCCGACGGGGAGATTATTAAATAAACGCGAATCATATGAAGCAGACTGGGACAAAATTTTTAATGCTTGCATTAAGAACAAAGTTGCTTTAGAGATTAACTCTTTTCCGATAAGACTGGATCTGAAAGATAGTCTTGTCTTTGAGGCGAGAAAAAAAGGCGTAAAATTTGTTATTTCGACCGATGCCCACAGGCCCGAGCACCTAAATAATATGATTTACGGCGTATCTGTAGCAAGAAGGGGCTGGTGTAATGCAGAAAATATCCTGAATACGTCTAATAATTATATTCAACGTTAGCGTGATTTATGGTATCATCGGATTTGTATAGGAGGATTTTTGATTGGCGAAAAACCCATAATTGAGATAAGAAAAGTTTCAAAAAAATATTCAAGAAATTTAGTTTTAGACGAGATAACGCTCGGTATTAAGAGAGGGGAGTTCGTTATTTTAATTGGGCCCTCCGGTGCGGGAAAGTCAACCTTGATAAGATTGCTGATTCAGGAAGAAAAACCGACTGGCGGGAAGATATTTGTCAGCGGTCGCGATATTTCACGACTAAAGCCTTATGAATTGCCATATTATCGCAGAAATGTAGGCATTGTCTTCCAAGATTTTAAACTTTTGCCCAACAAAACGGTATATGAGAATGTTGCCTACGCGCTGGAGGTTTCTGACGAGTCCGACGAAAACATTAGAAAGAAGATTCCCAAGGTTTTAGAAGCTGTTGGTTTAACAGAGAGGAGCGATGCTTATCCCGAAGAACTCTCAGGTGGTGAAAAACAGAGAGTAAGCATTGCTCGGGCATTAGTTCACAATCCAAAACTACTTATTGCTGATGAGCCGACTGGCAATCTGGATCCTGAATCAGCAAGAGAAATTTCAGATATTCTGGAGAAAATAAACTGCCAGGGGACAATTGTCCTTCTTGCCACGCATAATAAAGAGCTGGTTGACCGTCTAAGAAAAAGGGTGGTAACTATAAAGAAAGGCAAGATTGTTTCGGACATGGCGCAAGGGAGGTATGTTTGCAGATGATTTTTACAAGGTTTAAACGCGCAATAAAAATTGCACTCGCTAATTTTTCTCGGAATTCCATGTTGGCAATAACGGCGATATTTATTATGACGCTTGCCATACTCACGGTAAGTATATTTATGCTTCTTTCTTTTTCAACTAATGAGGCAGCCCAGAAGCTGAAAGATAAAATCGATATCACAGTTAATTTCAAAGATGAGGCGAGCGAAGCTCTTATCCAACAACTTAAAAATGAGCTCTCTACGAGAGAAAATTTTAAATCAATACATTATATTTCCAAGGAAGAAGCTTTGAAAAATTTTCAATCGAGAGTGAATGTGAAAAAGGAGATCAAAGATATAGTGAATCCTGCAGACAATCCTTTACCAAGAGGATTACAAATTGGTGCAGTTGACTTCTCCCAGTTTGATTTTGTTTCGGCGGTGATTAAAAAACCTCAGTATGCCCCTTATATTGACTCATCGAGTTATGAAGATAATAAGCAGTTGATCCAAAATGTTAACACCATCACGAAATTTATTAAAAAGTTTGGATTAGTCTTATCTATTATGTTCGTGCTAATCTCTGTGCTTGTGGTTTACAATACGGTGCGTCTCACGATTATATTTAGATCGAACGAAATGGAAATTATGAGATTAGTTGGCGCTTCGACGTTTTTTGCGCGCGCTCCGTTTTTGCTCGAAGGGTTTATGTATGGCTTTTTCGCTCTCATTTTCAGCCAATTAATCATATTTATCAGCATTAAGCTCTTGACTTCTTTTGGCTCCGTTACGATATTTAGCTCACTCTTGACTCTGATCGAGCCCATATACGCGAAAAACTTCTGGCTTCTGCTCGTTGTTCAGTTAATTGTCGGTACTGTCATTGGGGTTGGATCAAGTTGGCTGAGCATAAGAAAATTTGTCAAGCTCTAAAAAGAACCACTGCCTAGGTCCAGACACATCGTGGACACTTCGCCAATCAAATAGTATGCTGATTGGCTAACAAAAAGAGGTGTCTTTATGAAAGGAT
>PEZV01000025.1:21680-22618 GCA_002778735.1 Candidatus Berkelbacteria bacterium CG10_big_fil_rev_8_21_14_0_10_41_12
TCGAGAGAAGCCCGCCAGCGACTGCAATGGATAGATTACTATTTGGCCCACAGAAACGTGTGCTTGACCCGCCGTCATTTTGCAATTGTAAGAAGCCTTTTCTACAAATGGTACAACCGTTTCCAAAAGCTTGGTCTCGGGGGGCTGGAAACACAATCCTGCAAGCCTCACACCCACAGAAAAAGAGAAATTGCTTGGGATGTCCAAAACAGAATAGAGGCCTTGCGCAAAGACAATCCGGCTTGGAGCAAATACAAGGTCTCCTATATTCTCAAAAGAGACGAGGGAATTGTCGTCTCTGCTTCTTCGGCAAATCGGGTCTTTCACGATCGCAATCTTTTTTGGCCGAGTTTCTCCAAAGCGCGCCTCGCGGCCAAGAAAAGCTGGAAGATAAGGAGAATGAGAGCGCCGAGAACACTTCGGGGCACTGCTCCTGGATCGCTGGTTGAAGTCGACGTAAAAACTCTCAACGAGCTTGGGACGACTTTCTATCAATTCACTGCAATCGATACTTGCACCAAAATGAAATACATTAAAATCTTCTCTAGCCGTTCGGCCAAATGCGGAGAAAGATTTATCAAAAACATGCTAGATTACTTCCCTTTCCGTGTCAGGCATATCAACTCAGATAATGGTGGGGAGTTTTTGGCAGGGTGTCATAAGCTGCTTGAGAACAGAAAAATCACTCATTATTTTTCTCGAGCAAGAACCCCCAAAGACAACCCCGTGGTTGAATGCACTATCAAAGCTGATGAGTATGAATTCTGGGCGTGGGGCAATCTCGCCGCTACGGTCAAAGAGCTCAACGAAAAAGCCAAATTCTGGATGGAGAAATTCAATACCTACCGTCCCCATCAAGCTCTCAATTATTTGACCCCGCAGGAGTTTTATGAGAAAACAATATCAACTTGAAAGTGTCCTCGATGTATTGGACCAGT
>PEZV01000042.1:0-770 GCA_002778735.1 Candidatus Berkelbacteria bacterium CG10_big_fil_rev_8_21_14_0_10_41_12
CTTAAAAGCGGTACTATCCGCCAGGGAGGCTCAACCATTACTCAGCAAGTGGCTAAAACTGCTTTTTTAACTCCGGAGCGGACCTTTACCCGAAAAATAAAAGAAATTATTTTAGCTTATTGGCTTGAGAAAAAATTCTCTAAAAATGAAATTCTTAATTCGTATTTAAATCTTGTCCCTTATGGCTCAAATGCTTACGGCGTTGAAGCTGCTAGCCAAATTTATTTTACCAAACCAACTAAAGATCTCTCTTTGGCGGAATCTGCTTATTTAGCCTCTCTTCCAAAAGCTCCTACTTATTATTCCCCTTGGGGAGTTCATCGAGACGAACTAGAACAGCGCAAAAATTACATTATAGAAAAGATGTACAAACTGAATTTTATTGACCAAGAAGAAAAAATTAGGGCCCAAACTGCAAAAGTAAAATTTGAACCACGATCGCTTGGCTTAATTAAAGCCCCTCATTTTGTATTAATGGTAAAGGATTATTTAGTAAATAAATATGGCGAGGAAACAGTAACCAATGGCGGCCTAAAAGTTATCACTTCGCTTGACTGGGAGCTACAGCAAATTGCTGAACAAGTGGTGCTTGAGGGCAGCCAAAGAAACACTGAGCTTTACCAAGGCAAAAATGCCGCTCTGGTCGCTCAAGATGCAAAAACCGGACAAATTTTAGCTTTGGTTGGCTCAAAAGACTATTTTGATGTTGAAAATGAGGGAAATTTTAATGTGGCAACTCAAGGATTGCGGCAGCCAGGTTCTGCTCTAAA
>PEZV01000042.1:917-2657 GCA_002778735.1 Candidatus Berkelbacteria bacterium CG10_big_fil_rev_8_21_14_0_10_41_12
TCAAGCTCTTGGCCAATCATTAAACCTCCCTTCGGTAAAAGTACTTTATCTGGCTGGCTTAAACAATAGCCTCAAAACACTTTCTGATTTTGGCATTACAACGCTTAATGACCCTCTTCGCTTCGGCCTTTCTTTAGTTTTGGGAGGCGGAGAAATAAAATTGGTGGAATTGGTTAATGCTTACGCTTCGCTAGCCCAAGAAGGGGTTCGTCACAATCAAGTTTTTATCCTTAAAATTGAAGATAAAAATGGAAAGGTTTTAGAAAAATACGCAGACATTGCTGTTCAAATGGCTGAGCCGCAATATGCCAGATTAGTAAATAATATTCTTTCTGACGCGGAGACAAGACATGGTCTGTTCCAAAATAGTTTTAATTTAACGATTTTTCCTGACCGAGAAGTGGCTTTGAAAACCGGAACCACGGAAGACTTCCGAGATGCCTGGGCTTTTGGTCATACGCCTTCTTTTGCGGTTGGTGTTTGGGCCGGCAACAACAATAATGCTCCGATGCAAAAACAAGCAGGAAGCATTTTAGCGGCTCTGCCTATGTGGCACGATTTCCTCGGTCAGGTTTTTGAAAAATATCCTGATAAAATTCCTTTTGAATCTTTTAACGAGCCAGAGGTGGTTGAAGAAATAAAGCTAATGCTTAACGGTCAATTTATTGTTCAAGAGAACAATCAGCCAACAACTCATTCTATTCTTTATTTTGTGGATAAAAACGACCCCTTAGGTCCGATACCTTCTTATCCAGAAAACGACCCTCAGTTTAAAAACTGGGAGCAAGGAGTAAAATTATGGCTCTTAAATCACCCTGAATTTTTTATGGGCATTACTATGTAGAAATAGCTATTGTCTTCCGGAGACTTAATAAGAGCTGGTTTGGTTTCGCCGTTAAAACCAAGAAAAACATCCTCGCTTTTAATATTTTTTAATCCTCCCAACAAGAATCGCCAATTAAAGGCTACTTTAACCTTTTGGCCTTTAATTTTAGCTGGCGCTAGATATTCATTTTCTCCAAGAGCGGGGCTAGAAGAGGAAATGCTAATAATTTTTAGGTTGTCTAAAACTGAAATCTTGACTTCGTTAAGGCGGTCGGTAAAAATACTAGCGAGTTTAAGAGCGTTAATCAGTTTATCTTTTTTTATGATAATTTCCGTATCGATTGCTTGGGGAATAATCACCTGATAGTCCGGGAATTCTCCATCGATTAATCTTGAAATTATCTCGGCGTCATCTATTTTAAAAAGAACTTGATTGGGGTCAAGATAAAAAATTGTTTTACTGGCGCTATCTCTAATTAATCTAATAACCTCTAAAATGGTTTTAATAGGGATGATAATTTTAAAGCCTTGCTTAATGTTGGATTTAAAGAGAGAATTGTTTATTGTTTTTTCTGATAATCTAAAACTGTCAGTGGCCACAATTTTTAAGAAAATATTTTGATAATCGAAAAGGACACCGTTTAGTTCGGGTCGGCTGCCGGAGATTTGAGCTGAATCAATCACTGACTCAAGAGCTTCTTTTAAGATGGCTGGTGGAATTTCAATAAAGTCTTGATTATTAGATATTTTTGGAATAATCGGGAATTCTTCTTTTTTTATGCCTTGAATTTTTGCCTGATAGTCTGAGGTTTTAATAATTAAATTATTATTTTCAGACTCAATGGTGATTCTTTCTTCTGAAAGGTTGTTGATGATAGATAAAAAAGTGTTAACTGGCGCCGTTAAGGCTCCTCC
>PEZV01000042.1:2673-4875 GCA_002778735.1 Candidatus Berkelbacteria bacterium CG10_big_fil_rev_8_21_14_0_10_41_12
GAAATAGAGCTAGTAATAGCAATTTCTAAATTAGTGGCTGAAAAAAGAATTTTATTATCAATACTTTCAATTAGGCAATTTTTTAAAATTGGTAATGTTAGATTATCACTCGTAGCTCTTTCAATTTTTTCTAAACCTTCTTTTAAATTAGTTTTTAAAACTATTAACTTCATACTATTAACTTCATAAAGTATTAAATTATGTAGTTGTTTTAGTAGTATTAGTGAATTTGTTAATAAATAGTCTTTGGCTTTATTTTAAACCAGATTTTTATACTTTGAGTTTTTAAAACCTGTTAATAATAGTTGAAAAATTTTATATCAATTTGTTAACCGCTTTTATAAATTAAATCTTTAATATTGGTAATTTTTTGGTTAAAGCTTTGTTTTTTAGTGATTTCTTGAGAGATTTTTTCATAAGCGTAAATAGCAGTGGTATGGTCTCTTTTCCCGAGCTTTTCCCCAATATTTGGGTAAGACATATCCAAGATATCCCGCATTAAAAACATAGCGATTTGCCTTGGTTCAACTATATTTTTTTTTCGAGAACGCTCAGTTAATTCCTTTGGCGACATTTCGTAAAAATCAGCCACCGCTTTAATAATTTTACCTGAACTTACATTGCTGCTTTTTTCTTGAAGAGTGTTATCAATTATTTCCTCAACTATTTTAGTTGTTAAATCAACACCCTTTACGTCTTGGTAAAAAACAACCTTATTCAAGACTCCTTCTAATTCCCTAATGTTTCTCTGAACCTTGGTAGCAACCAAAGAACAAACTTCATCTGACAGATAACTTCTTCTCTCTTGGAGTTTATTTTTAATAATCGCCAACCGCATTTCATAATCTGGGTAGGTAATATCAGCTATCATGCCCCCTTCAAACCTAGAACGGAGCCTTTCCTCAAGAACCGGTAGGGCCGATGGAGCCCTGTCCGAGGAGATAATAATTTGTTTATTGTTTTCATACAAAGCATTAAAGGTATGAAACAACTCTTCTTCGCTTCTTTCTTTGCCGCCGATAAATTGAATATCATCAATAATTAAAACATCAATATTGCGGTATTTTATTTTCATATCTTCCATCCTTTTATTTCTAATAAAGAAAACAACGTCATTCACAAATTTTTCTGAGCTTACGTATTTTGTTTTACATTTATTTTTATAAACATTTTTTATTTCATTGCCAATTGCCTGAATCAAATGTGTTTTACCTAAACCAGTGCCGCCATAAACAAAGAGCGGGTTATACTTTCGTCCAATAACTTTAATCACCGCTTGGCTGGCGGCATAGGCTAGTTCATTTGAGGAACCAACAACAAAAGAATTAAATGTATATCTTGGGTGAAGATTGCTTTCTGGGTCAATTTTAAATTCCTCAAAACCATTATCGGCCGATAAGTCAGTTATTCTTTTGGGTTGTTTTATTAGAACCGGACCAGGCCTATTAATCACTGTATATTCAATTTTTTTAATTGAGTTATCTAACGAGAAAAGAATATCCAGGAGAAGTTTATGATATTTATTCTCAACCCATTCTTTAGCAAAATTAGAAAACAATCCGATAACAACTTGACCATCGGTCTTTTTTTCAAGAAGCTGGCTGTTTTTAAACCAGGTAATAAAATTTGGTCGAGAGATTTGAAGCTCGAGCTCAGCTAAAGTTGATTGCCAAAGTTTTTCCAAACCAGTTGCCATAAAAATTAGTTTATAATTTATAGTTTATAGTTTATAGTTTTCTTGTCAAACACTGTTTTGTTTTTAAATTGTTAATTAACTGGGGAAAACTTTTTACAGCCGCTTGTTTTCTTGCCTAAACTTTGATATATTATTCATTAATGTCTTTAACTTATCAACCCAAAAAGAGAAAAAGAGCGAAAGTTCACGGATTTTTGAAAAGGAGTCGGAGGCCAGGAGGCAGACGGGTTTTAAAAAGCAGGAGACGGAAAGGAAGAAAGAAAATTATTGTTTGAATTTAATTTTCATGATTCATGATGCATGATACATGGTTCATGGTTTGTATACATGTTGGCGAAAAAATTTAAATTACCGATTCAGGGAAGCCTTAAAAATAAAAAGGCTTTAAAATTTTTAAAAGGGGGATATTTTCATTTTAAAATTTTTGAGAACAAATTAAATTATACACGCTTCGGGATTATTATTAGTAATAAAATTTTTAAGAAGTCATTTTTACGAAATAAATT
>PEZV01000010.1:0-323 GCA_002778735.1 Candidatus Berkelbacteria bacterium CG10_big_fil_rev_8_21_14_0_10_41_12
ACTTCAAAAAACTGGCAGCTAGATCCAGGCAACGGCGTGAAAACTGTCTATCTTCAATTTCGTGATTCATCGGGAGTGGAAGCCCCGGCTGTTTCTGCTTCGATCTATCTATTGACTGCTTCGATCTATCTATTGACTTCGAAGATACTGCCTGAGACCGGAGCGGAGGGTGAATAAGATGAAAATTATTCCAGTGTTTTTATCAATAGTAAAAAAAGTTTACTTTACATTCGGAAAACGTCTCAAGAGAAAACATTTTAAAATTGTCCTAGCTGTCCTGGTTGCTTTATTGGTAATCAGTAGTTATGCAGTTTTCCACAAAT
>PEZV01000010.1:346-20836 GCA_002778735.1 Candidatus Berkelbacteria bacterium CG10_big_fil_rev_8_21_14_0_10_41_12
ACCTTCAGAGTGGACTTTTTCAATTAAAAAATTGGAAATTTCTGTCCCGATAGTACTTAATGTTAGCGGATCTGACAAAGATGAATATTTCGCTGCTTTACAAAACGGAGTAGCCCAAATGAAAGGTACTGCCCTACCGGGCGAAGGCAATACGGTTATCTTTGGCCATTCAAGTTATTATAAAGATGATCCCGGCCAATATAAAAAAATATTCGCTACTTTAGATCAACTCGAAACCGGTGACGAAATTAAAATCGCAAGTAAAGACAAGGAATTAACTTATATAGTCAGAGAAAATAAATTGCTCGATCCGACTGATGTGGAAATCGTGGAGCCAACTAATGATAAGCGATTAACCGTAATCACTTGTTGGCCGCCTGGAACTTTAGATCAAAGATTAGTAGTGATTGCTTATCTTAAATAACTTTATAACAAAAATTTCTCGATTTATTTTTCCGCTGACTTTAGATTTCTGCACCAGATAAATTTCGGAAAGCGGTGGAATCAAGTCAGCTGGCGCCGAGAATAAGTGTGAATAGCATATTTTAGTCGTTGTTTCATTTCCTAAAACTCCGGCAAATTTTCAATTTTAATATTATTATTCCAAATGCTTCGTCAAAAGCAAACTTTTGGCCTCGCGAAGTATAATAGGGAAGTCGGATTCATTTTTTATAATTTCTTCAGCCGCCAATTTAGCTTTTTCAACCAACTTTTTATCTTCCAGCCAAGAAAATCTAAAATCCGAAAAACCCGACTGCTCAAACCCCATCAGACTTCCCGGCCCTCTGAGCTGCAAATCCTTTTCTGATAGAGCAAAACCATCATTTTCTCGGCAAAAATAGCTCAAGCGCACTTTAGCTTTATCATTATTCAAAGAAGACGAATAAATAAAACAATAACTTTGAAGATCACGCCTGCCAACCCGACCGCGAAGTTGGTGGAGTTGCGCCAATCCAAACCTTTCTGCGTCCTCAATGACCATTACTGTCGCACGATGGATATCAATGCCAACTTCGACAACTGATGTTGCGACTAAAATGTCAATTTTTCCTTTACTGAATTTTTTTATCGTCTCATTCTTCTCCTTGGCTTTCATTTTACCGTGTACTGTGCCAACTTTACATTTACCGAGCAGAGACTTTTTTATTTTTTCAAATTCCGCCTTAACGGATTTTAATTCACTCTCTTCTTGTTCCTCAATTGCAGGACAAACAATATAAATTTGTTGCCCTTTGTTTATCAAATCTAAAATAAATTTATAGCCATCAGTTCTCTTTCGCTCCGGTACAAAATAAGTCTTAACCGGCAAGCGATTTTTGGGCTTCATTCTAATTTCAGAAATACTAAGATTGCCATAAACAATATGTGCAATCGTCCGCGGAATTGGCGTAGCTGTCATGGATAAAAAATGTGGGGAATGTTTCGAATCCTCCGAGAGTTTCTGTCTTTGCTCAACGCCAAAACGATGTTGTTCGTCCACAATCAAAAGCCCTAAATTCTTAAATTCCCCACTTCGGAAAAATGCTGCATGAGTCGCAATTATTAAATCACCACTTAAATTAGACTTATGTGACGAGGTCAATAAACCAATCTCGATTTCCAAGTTTTTAAAGAATCCTTTAGCCGTTTCGAAATGCTGATGGGCTAATATTTCGGTGGGGGAAAGCCATACAACACGTTTACCGGATTTAATTACGGCAAGAACAGATACCAGAGCAACAATTGTTTTGCCACTTCCGACATCCCCAACCAAAATTCTGTTCATTGGCAAATTATTACCCAGATCGTGAAGTATTTCTGTAATCGCCCCTTTT
This sequence comes from Candidatus Berkelbacteria bacterium CG10_big_fil_rev_8_21_14_0_10_41_12, assembly GCA_002778735.1. GTDB lineage: Bacteria > Patescibacteriota > UBA1384 > UBA1384 > 1-14-0-10-41-12 > 1-14-0-10-41-12. Next base: position 2,161 of record PEZV01000010.1, read on the forward strand.
TGATCGGCGGTTAAGCTGAATGGGAGATTACTGATAAAACTTTGGAGCATTACTCTGTCTATTTTAATCTTTGGGGCTTTCAATTTCCTTCCCTCGTTCACGAGAACTTTGCCCGCCAAAATGTATTTCAAAAGCCCATTAAAGTTTAACCTTCTCTTTGCTGCAAAATAATCATTTATATTTTTAGCAAAATGAATATTTTGATATGCGCTGTTTAGTTCAACAAGATTATATTTAGAAGTGATTTTCTCGATTGGATCAGGTATTTTCCCCACCTTGGACAACACAAATTTTATTAAATTATTTATCTGTTTGTCTGTGATATTTTTAGCTTTGCTATATACCGGAAATATTCCGAGCGTTGAGAATACCGTTGGGTTATTTAAATAGTATCTTTTGGTAAACTGGCTAAATTCAACTCGGCCAAAGAAAAATTCATCCGCTAACTTATTGTTATTTAGAGACTGTTGAATAAAGGGTTGATTAAACCACACCGCCTCAATTTGACCGCTATTATCTTCGATAAGCGCATTGACAATAGACATTCTTCGCCTGAAAGAACGCTTTGAACTAACCGATCTGACTCGCCCTTTAACAACAACGTCTTCTTCTGTGGACTTTTTCAAATCGGCAATTTTTACAAAATCATTGAGGTTGATAAATTTTCTCGGCAGGTGATTGACAAGATCGCCGACATTATTTATGCCAACTCTATAAAATGCCTTGGCTCTCTTTTCGCCAACACCGATAACTTTAATAATCGGATCCTTGAGAGATAACTTGTTTTTGGCAATTCCCATCACTTGCTTTTGCCGACATTTTTCAGTAAATATCTGATAATGTCTTTAGTCTCGTTCAAATTACTGGGAATATTTTTAAGATAGGGTAAAATTTCCTTTTGTTTATAGCCGAGAGCTTGAAGCGCTTCGACTGCCTCTTTGTCTTTAGATATACTATCAAAATCCAGATCTGAAAGTGAAATTTTTCCTTTAAGTTCAACCACTATTTTTGCAGCAACTTTTGCACCAATTCCTGCGATTGCTTTAAAAGCCATCATATTTGATCCGTCAACTGCTTCGGCAATTTCTTCCGGAGATAAACTGGCAATTATTGAGAGAGCCGCCTTTGGACCAACTCCAGAAACGCAAAGCAATTTCTCAAAAGTATCAAGTTCGGTAGCGGAGGCAAATCCATACAGACTAGAAATATTTTCCCGCAAATAGTGATGAATATAAAGACCTATATTGTCTTTTATCTCAAACGGATTTTTCGTAAATACTTTATATCCAACCGAGCCCACCTCTACAATAAGAAAATTCGCTCTTCGCAGTATTATTTTCCCTTTTAAATATGCGATCATATAATCTGGATGTTTATTTCTTTGTTGAATGCATTTTTAGCTGGTTATAAGCTGAAATTCCCGCACCGATTGCCGCTGCCGTCATACCCAATTTAGCAGGAACAACTTCCACTCCCAGATCCAAAAATGCATTTTTAAAAAGAGGAAAATTCTCCAAAATCTCGCCATTTATTATAAACAATTTCGGATCAAAAAGCACTTTAAGGTTATACATACCGGTTAATAAGTTTTCCGTAATTTCCCTCACAATTCTTTTTGTCGTAAAATCATCTTTCTTAGCACCCTTTAAAATCTCGTAAACTGACTTACCTGTCAATTGCTGAATCCCTTTTCCGGAAACCAGTGTCCCGTATTCGCCAAGACCGTTCCTTTTTTCTTTTGTGATATCAATTATCATGTGGTTTATTTCACCTGCCTGGTCATTAGCCCCTTTATAAATTTTACCGTTAATTAAAAAAACCGCTGAAGTATTCCTGCCTACCTCAAGATAAATAGCATTTTTTACATCTTGTGCTTCGCCAAATGCCTGTTCAGCGAGAAGGGCTGAAGCGCTGCGGCGAAAGAAAAATAGGGGATATTTAATTCTATCAGAAATTAGTTCGTAAATTCTAACACCATCTAAGTTCGACAATTGGCTAGAAACTATCTCTTTATTACCAACCTCAAAAATGGCGGGTAGAGAAATCCCCACCGCTTTTATATGTGCGCCTTGGGGAATATCCAAAAAAACTTTTTGAATCCTTGAAGCAAGTGATTCCTTGCCCGAGGCGGCTGGAAGTTTCATGTGGCTTTCGCTGGCCACCTCAAATTCTTCATTCAGCATCACTGCTCGAACGCCAGCAGCGCTTACATCAATACCGACATAATTTTTTTTACCGTTCATGTTCTTATATTTTGTAAAGTATTATAAATTTATCTTCTTTATATGGATGAAGACCAATATTATTCTCAAGATATTTTCTGCTTTCCTCTACTTTATCTCCATTTACCCAGTTCTTGTCAATATAAATATATTTAATCTTAAGACTTTTAAACGATTTAAGAACCTTCACTCTGTCAAAATCCTCCCTCCGCGCAATATCATAATTGTTATGGGCGATAATTCTTACTCCGGGGTAATTCTCATACTCGCCAAGATAATAATCGTGAATTCTCCGCCCAAGATACCCTGAAACAACTAATTTATCGAATTTAGTTTGAAAATATCCCCCGCGCGAGCCGGTAGCGGCAGGCAAAACAGTAAAATTCCCTTTGTCTTTCTTTATTATTTCCAACAGCTTTGAGTTGGGCTCAAGTGAAGTCAACATCATCGGTCCGCTCCAATATTCAAAAGACACCGCGCCAACAATAATAATGAGGATTATTGCGAAAACCGATTGCCAAAGCATAGTCTTGCCAAACCAAGAATATATTTTATCAATAGCAAAACCCGCCAAAATAGCCAGCGAGAAATATGTCACGAGGATAAACCGCGTCGGCACCACTCCGACAGACAAAAAAGGTAATTCTTGTATCCACCAAAATGGCAACCTCGCGCCAGAAATAGTATTCCCTATCTGGAGATACGGCCCGAGCGACAAAAGCCAAAAGACAATTGCGCAAAACAAAAATATAATTTTTTCTTGCCAATTTCTTTTTATTAGTATAATCGCAAATAAAGCAAGTATCATCGTCCCGTAGCCAAGCGCGAGAGTATTTTCCCTATATCCCCCCAAAAGTCCTTTTATATAATCAAGATTTTCTCTCCCCAAATAAGGATTTAAGGGATTGAGCATAAAATATGATCTTAAATCCGCATTATTATAAGTTACTTCGTGAGACACCTTCCCCCAAAATTCATACCATGGGCTAAAATAGGGCAATAAAAACAAAGTAATCCACACGCCAACAAAAATCGCGTAACGGATTAAATTGGGCTTGCTAATCATATTTTTAAAAGAAAACATCAATTCAAAAACAAATATGATAAAAAGCAAAATCGCCAGATAAAAAGCAATTTGCAGATCGTTATGGCAGGCGATGGAGAAGAATAAACCAGCCCAGATTGTGTCAGTCCATCTTCTTCTGCGCAGCATTTTGAACCAGAAAAGAGTTGCGAACGGAATAACCCAAAGATCACCAAGGTTGATATGACCGGCAAGCAGATGGCTCCAGACAAAAGGCGAGAAAGCAAAAATTATTCCGCTAATCATTCCGGCAATTTTATTTCTTGTCAGATATCTCACCAGTAAATATGTCCCAAATCCGGAAAATGTTATCGAGAGAATTTGGATAATGTTATTGACAGTAATAAGAGAGAAAAAAAACTGGAAGGGGATTGAAATCACAGCTCGCCCAACCGTAAGAGTATGCAAGGACAAGTTTACCTTTGCCGGAAAATACGTAAAGTTTGTGAAATACGGGTTAGAAAAACTAAACAACGCTTTCTTAACCCACCATAAATTCCAGAGAAAGAAAGGACCATCTGTAAAATCGGCCTGACCAATTATGCTCGAGTTAAAATGTTCAGCGAGCGGCCAAGTATAGACAATAGCTAAAATTATAAAGAAAAGAAATATCCAAAATGAATAACTTTTGAGTGAGTTTTTCAATAGTATGCGAAAAAATTTTCTTACTTTCGCAATTTTCCTTCTTTTATACCTTATACGAATTTTCTTTAGAATTCTTTTTATTTTCAGTTTCATAACAAAAATAATCGATTCGCTTGAGAATTATATCTGCAAAGGAGTTGAAAGTAAACCCAAAGCCAACTACAAAAGTCTAACTCTTGTATTATTTTAAGAAGTTTTATTCTTCAAATTATTTATTATTTCCCTTATCCCGTCCTCGAGTTCGACGGTGGGCTTATAGCCCAATTCTTTGGTAATCTTGGTGATATCGGCAAGCTGGCTCTTGACATAACCCTCTTTAACCGGATTTTCGATAAATTTAGGTTCGATTTTGGTACCAAGAACTTTGTTAATTATTTTCACCAAATTAATCAAATTAATACAACTTTGTGTTCCGATATTAAAGATTATAAATCCGTATTTCCTGTTTGAGTTCATCGCCAGCTCAATCCCCTGCACCACATCTTTAACATTCGTGAAATCCCGCTCCTGCGTTCCATCGCCATATAAAACCGGCTGTTCATCTTTCGCCATTCCCCAGATAAATTGCGAAACGAGATTGGCAAAAGTGGTTTTGTGCTCTTCGTTTAGACCATAAATTGACATAAAACGAAAAGCAATAATTTCTATCCCTTCTGCTTTGGCAAAAATTTTCGAAGCGCCCTCTTGCGCCAATTTTGTCACCGAATAATGGTTGAGCGGCACAACATTTTGATCCTCTGTCAGTGGTGTTGGATTATTGCCGTAAATTGATGAGGTCGAGGCAAATAGTAATTTTTTGGCGTCAATTTCTTTGGCAAATTGCATCACCCGAATATGGCCGGCGACATTATTTTGATAAGCCCAATACATATCCTTGGCAAACATCGGAGCAGAAGAAGAAGCCGCTAAATGCACAATATAATCAAAATCCCTTCCGGCTTTTTCTAAATCTTCCTTTTTATTAACATCACCTTTAACAAACTTAACTTTGTCGGTGAGATTTTCGGTTTTCCCCAACGAAAGATTATCAATTGCCACAACTTCATGACCTTTTTGCACCATGATATTGCAAAGATTACTTCCGATAAAACCCGCTCCTCCTGTAATTAATATTTTCGCCATTTATTTTCCCTTTATCCAATTATACTTAATAGTTTACTTTTTTCCTGCTCTAAAATTTCTGAGCTCTTTGCTTCCATATTCAGCTTTGCTGCCGGTTCGGTGTTTGATGCTCTAAAATTAAATCTAAATTCTGGCGATTCAATGGTTAATCCGTCAAGCTCGTTGATCTGATAGTCAGAATATTCTTTTTTCAGTTTCACAATAATCGGCCCTGGATTTTCAATCGTAAATTTTACCTCGTCCATCATAAAATGATCTTTTTGATAAGGAGCAACCAACTCCGACAACTTTTTACCCGTTGCAGAGATCAATTCCCAAATCATCAAAAGCGGAATCAAGCCGTTATCCATATATTTTGTCTCTTTGAAAAAATAATGGGCCGTCATTTCCGCACCAAAGGCACCGTCTTTTTCCATCATACCTTCCTTGATGAAGCGGTAGCCAGATTTTGCTTCATTATATTTCATTCCGGACTTTTCACAGGCACGCTCGATCGGCCAACGAATTCTAACATCGCTCACTACGGCGGCATTAGGGTGCTTTTTAGAGACTGCCTCTACTAAAACCGCGGTAATATAAGGAGCGTTGATAAATTTCCCGTTTTCGTCAATAAAAAATATTCTATCTCCGTCACCATCCCAGAGCACGCCAAAATCCGGCTTTTTATTTTTTGCCAACCCCAACGCTTCTTTGTAAATTTCCGGATTGAGCGGATTTGGCTCTGACAACCCTCCGAAAGTTTTATCCGGCTTAGTATGGAGATCGATCCTCTCAACCGGCAGGTTTTGCAAAAGTTTATCAAGAATAAGTCCCACCGAACCATAACAGGGATCAAAAAGAATTTTTTGTTTGACTAGTTTTGACAGATCAATTGTTTCTCGGACAAATTTTATATAATCACCAAAAATATCGATTTTTTCGATTTCCCCTTGCGGGCCCTCATATTTTGGGCAACCTTCGAGAGTAAATTTTTTGATCTCCTCGTCATTACCGGGTATTGTCACAGCGTTTTTCGTAAACATCTTCATTCCGCCGTAACCAATCGGATTGTGCGAAGCAGACAAAATGATCCCACCATCATAGCCGTAACTAAAAACGGCAAATCCCATCATCGGATTAGTCATCTCTCCGGCATCTTTGACATTTATCCCTCGCCCAACAAGTGATTTGACCACACTTTCAAACATTTTCTCACTTGCTTCGCGAAGATCACGACCAATAACAACTGTCTTTGGTTTCAGTTTTTCGACATAGGCACAGGTAATTCTCGCTGCAATTTCCTCATTGACCTGATCAGGATAGGTTCCCCGGATATCATAAGCTTTAAAAATTTTTTCATCAATCATAATTCCCCTCTCTTAATCTTTCACTAACTATTGGCAAATACTGCCCTTCCCTGACACCTTCGATTTTCTTTTGGATATTATCCGCAACACGAGAGTAAAATTCATCTTGTGCTTTCTCTTCTTCACCCGAGAATCTTTTATCAGGATCGCGGATGAGCACAATTCCTACTGATTCAAGAACTCCCATGCCGGAGGTGACTTTGGGCGAGACATAAAGTTTAGCGCCGCCATTTTCCTTGTCAATGACAAGCGTTATTGTAAATGCAAATCCTTTCAAAAACCAATCCTTTTCGCTGACTTCGTCCGCACTCTTGATGTTTTTTGCCAAACTTAATAACCTTCTTTGAGAATCATCCGAAAGATGATAACTTTCAAAAAACCCTCTTAATCCCGATTCGATTTTTTCTTGCTCAATAGGCACTGGTCTCGCTTGATCTTCGGATCTGCTGGCATAAATAGATTCGATCTGGTAGTACAAATCCCGAATTAACTGCTCAATCTCTCGGTGAAGACAATACAAATCCGTTTCGCTCAAAGATTCAAAGCCGTTGGCCATATTAATTACCACTCCTTGCGAATATTCGCCGACTTCCAAATCGGGATTAATGCTTTTGGCAATTTGTGAAATTTGTGGTGTTAAAATATCCTTTGCCACAGGAATAAACGGATCATCAAGCTGTTTTTGGTAATATTGCCTCTTTTTTTCCGGATCAATAATCTCTCCATCTCGAACAAACAGGCGTTTTTGTACAAGTTCTCCAATAGCCTCATGAAGCGGTTTGCTTTGACCTTCGGGAAAAGCTTCTTTTGGATAACCAACAATGTGCGTGTGAAGGGATTTTATGGATTGAGCTGTTTTGAGTTGGGTTTCCTCGGGGTTGATATTCGTCCCAACAATGATATTGGAGACATCATTGTCTCCCTCGAGAACATCGACAATCTCTCTAATTAAACCAAAATAATACCTGCCGTCAGATTCTTGTAAAGAGCCAAAATGAACCGGTCTGTCTTTGCCAAGCGCCATTATCATCAGGTCCTTGTTGCTATACGTGCCTGTTTTGGGCGTTACAACAAACTCAGATTGTGTTCGTGGGTTTTTTGCTACGACAACTGCTTGACGATAGAAAAAGCCGTCAAAATCAAAATCAGGAGAGTTTAGCTCCTCATCAGAAGGCCTCTGGCTTTCTTCGCCCAGAGCTAAACTTCTACGAGGTGATTCTATAACTGTGAATTGCCCGTCACGTAACATTTTCTTACTAACTCCCAATTTTAATTTCTCATTACAGATATAAATGCTTGCCTTCTTCTTTGAACTTATCCAGAAGGGCTTTAACACTTTGTGCTTTAGCTTGATCGGCAATAAGTATCGCGTCTGGCGTATCAACAACAATAATATTGCTCAGTCCAACCGTCGCAATCAATTTACTGTCACCATAGACAAGACAATTCTCACTTCCGACATCTACATGGTGGCCTCTTGAGATAATCTTAGAACCGAATTTGGTAGACAAAATTTCAAGAAGTGTGCCCCAATTTCCCACGTCGCTCCAGCCGAGATCGGCCGGAATTACTAATACTTTCTTAAAATCCTTTTGTTCGATGATTGCATATTCAAACTGTTCGTCCTCAAATGACTCGTACAATTCTTTTGCCCTGCGCGTCCCACCATTTGGTTTGCTCTCAAAATTTATCATTTCATCCATTTTTTTATTCAATTGCGGTCGGTATTTTACAAACCAGTTCACAAGTTCTTCAGCCCTAAAGAAATAATAAGCGCCATTCCAGAAATATTCCCACCCCTTAACATATTTCTCGGCCGTAGCAAGGTCCGGCTTTTCAACAAACTTGTCCACCTTAAAAACTGCTTCACCATCAATCTCTTCGATAGCTTTACCGATCTTAATATAACCCAAGCCGGTATCTGATCTGGTTGGTTTTATCCCGACGGCAATTAGATGATCCGGGTGTTTCTGAGCAGCTTTGTAAGATGCTTCGATCATACGGACAAATTCGTCAATATTATCAACTACGTGATCGGATGCCAGCGTTACAATAATCGCCTCCGGATCTTCCTTCAAGATTTTTTTTGTAACGTAGAGAATTGAAGGGGCAGTATTCCTGCCAACTGGTTCAACAATAAAATTTTCTTCCGGAATATCAGGAAGTTGTTTTTTAATTTCATCCTTATATTTGGCAATTGTCGAAACCATGATTTGATCAACTGGTACCGCCTTCTTGACCCGATCAAAAGTTTCCTGAATCAAAGATTTCTCACTGATTAAGCTATGCAACTGCTTTGGCTTGGCTTTGCGGCTCATTGGCCATAATCTCGTCCCTGATCCACCTGCCATTAATACTGCATAATTCATAATTCCTCCGCTCCGCGTTTCGCACTCCTCGGCGGAAGCGAAACCGGAAGTCCCTTCACAATTCTCGAAGCGAAACACGGATGAATAATCCGATGTGAAGCATTCAAGAATATGTGGTGGGATTACGTTATTTCTTTACCTTATGATAATATCATAAATCAAGCAATTTTGGCAACCATTTTTTACCAGAAACAGCCCTAAAATTAGCTCTTTTTCTTCTTAAAAGATTATCTTTCTAAAAGTACCTCTTTAATCGATCGGCCAGACATCCCCATAAGAAGAGGCGTTAACTCTTTATCTAACAGTTCCCTTAATTCCTGTACCTGCTCCTGGGTAAGCGAGGGCCGCTTTTGGACAGTTTCGCCTGCATTTCTGGCGCTCGGAGGCAAATTTAAATCGTGCCCTTCTTTCAATATCTGGATATGGGGATGAACATTTAGACCCCTTTCACCTTCGAGATTTTCAGGCCATTTGCGCCTTAGCGGATTCCCTTTTTCATCCACCTCAGTGCCAATCGTTCCAAATTCTAATTCGGCAATACGCTCCTCCGGCGGCAAGGCATTGCTCAAAGACCAGTTCGCATTCATATGAATATAGGCTTTATCGTACTTTTCCCCGTTTAAGCCATAGTGAGCCACAATATTGGCAATAGCGGCGGTGATGATAGACATTTCCGCCATCATTTTTGGATCTTGCCAAAAAAGCGAGAATCTTTCTGCCTCACCCTTATGCGCCAGCTGTTCGTATTTTGAAATCAAAATCAAGTGCATACCGTCTTCCCTTGAAACCAAAGCGTCATTTTTGCCAGTAAAGACCATAAAAGCATCAGCTTCCCACAAAAGATTGACGCTATCCGAGACTTCAAAATCATAATTTGTTTCAAAGGCACTTCGACCGGTCTCAGGATTAAAAAACAGTTTTGCACCTAAAGTTGACTCTGCCTCTGCCCCGCTATCATCAAATTCCGATTTCACTTCATCTTTTATCTCCTCAACTCTCTCTTGGGAATATGGCCTTCGATCGGTTGGCGCTAAAGGCGCATCAACAGGAATGGGTGTCGACCAATAAGGACTGCTGGAAATTTCCGTGCCTGATTGAAGACGCCTCTCCCTGATATAGACCTGCGAGATTAGCTCCTGAAACGGGACGCCGCCGAGATGACTATTAAGGTTTAAATTAAACCAGGGAGCATTGTGCCACTCTTGACTTTTAATTGGCGCGTCAATTCCGTAAGACTCCGCTGTTTTGGTAGCCACAACTGCTTGTTCGCCAATTGCCGCCAAGTGCCGCCTCATAAGATTTGGATTATCAACTAAATCAGGCGCTAAAAGATTGCGTTCCCCGCTTGTCCTAACTCTAATTTCCGGTCCTTCATGAGAAGGCATCCAGGGAATGTTCGGTACTTCTATCGAGGTATCTTCAAAATAGAGAATTTCTTGCCCTGGTTTTATCTCTTCTTCGGCCTGAACCCTTTTTTGTTCAGATACCTCGAATTTTGTCTCCTCAAGCTGTCTCGGTTCTTTCCACTCCAGCGCTCCTTCAGGTATGGGCTTAAATCCTTCGGGCATTTATCCTCCCTATAATCTTTTTGTAAATCTCCTCATAACCGTCAATCATTCTTTCGATTGTGAAGTTTTTCTCGGCGTAACGCCTGGAGCTTTCTCTTAATTTTCTATATTCTGCCTCGGGAATTTCGAATACCTTCTTTAGAGCCGCGTTTAGCTTCTCGTCATTACCTGGCTCAACCAGATAACCATTCACACCTTCTCCAATTATTTCTGGCATTGAGCCACGCGCGTAAGCAACAACCGGTGTGCCACTTGCATTAGCTTCGGCTACAACCAAACCAAAAGGCTCTTCCCATTGTATTGGAAAAATCAGCAACTTCGCCTTTGCCATCAGTGCCCTTAATTTGCCCTGATCAACTTCTCCCAAAAAATCAATTTCCTTGTGATTAAGGTAAGGTTTGATGTCAGTATCAAAATATTTTTTTCCTGCTTCAGTTTGGTCGCTGTGCGCTGCGATGATAAGCCTCCGCCCTGTGGCGATCGATGCCTTTATTGCCGGCCCGAGACCTTTAACTGGAGAAGTTCGACCAACATAAAGCATATAATCATCAGCTTCATCGCTGTATTCAAAATTATCAACATCTATTCCGTGATAAACAACACCGGCGTAATTTACTCCGGGAAGAGATTTTTTCTGCGATTCAGAAATTGCGACAAAATGAGCTTTTTGGGCATATTTTTTATAAATATAACGCGGATGCGGGTTGTCATAAGTACCGTGGCTCGTAATTACAACCGGCGTATCGGTAACTTCAAGTATTGGAATGATAGAGTGACCGATGTGAGAATGAATTATGTCGAATTCATTCCTATGTTTCAATAGCTCGGCCATTGTGACAGAGTGATAGTACAAAAGATCGGGAATTGTCGGATCGTCTCTGGTTGGGCATTCGGCGACAATAATCTTTTTCCCTGAAACCGTCGAATCTGCTGTTGTAAAAGATGTAAGATCATGGCCTCGCTTACTAAGGCCATTTGCCAAAATCGAGGCAACCAGTTGGACCGGCCCATATCTTTTCGGAGGCATAGAATTTTCTGGCCAAACAACTTGTGCAATTTTCATTTTCCTCCTCGTGCAACTTCAATAATAATCTCGCCTGCTTTTCTTATTCTTATTTCCGGACCTTCGTGCGAAGGCATCCTTTGTGATATTTCTTCTCCCATATTTAATTCCTTATTATAGTCTGATACATCCTTTCGTAGCCATCAATCATCTTTCCAACTGTGAAATTTTCTTCAACCCTAACTCTGCATTGCGATCTATCAATTCTAGAGACTTCTTTTATCTTCGCTGAGAGTGCGTTGATATCACCTTCCTCGACAAGATATCCTGTCTTCCCGTCGACTATTAATTCTGGCAATGCCCCTTTTTTGTAAGCGATGACTGGCGTTCCACAAGCCATCGCCTCGCATGCCACTAAACCAAAAGGTTCGTCCCACTTAACAGGCATAAGAAGAGCGGAGGCGTTTTGATATATTTTCAGCTTTTCTTCACTCTCCACCGCCCCTATATAAACAACTTGTTTATTATCGATTAATGGCTTTACTTTGTTTTCAAAAAAATTTTGATTTTTGACACTGTCGATTAAGCCGGCAAAAATTATTTTTTTGCCAACCTTTTTTGAAGCCAGAATTGCATCCTCTAGCCCCTTTCCTTCTGCAATGCGACTTAGCCAAAGAATATAGTCGCCTTTCGGTGAAGAAACAGGTTTGTAATCATCGATTGAAACACCATTATAAACAAAAAACTTATTTGAGAGGTCTCCTTTTGCGTTATCTCGAGCAAATTTTGAGACAAAAACATAATTTTCTTTTTGATATTGCTGGAAAATCTTGAATGTATCAGTCATCGTCAGCAGATCATTATGGACAGTAGAGACAAATGATGTACCAATTTTTTTAACAAGTCCGGAAATAAACATCGCCGGATAGGTTTCATACAAGTTATTATGAACGATATCAAAGTCGCCTTCTTTCAAAATATAATCGAGAGCATTCTTGAGTGAATTAATCTGATTTGGCCAAAATGGGTCGATATGCATTTCGCTTGTTACTATACCATCGCTGATTAATTTCGCAGAGGTTTTACTGTCTGGATGGGCGAATAACACAATGTCCTCACCCCGATCCACTAATCCTTCAGTTAAATAATATGTAAAAGACTCCGTACCACCCATAGCTTCCTTGCATATTGGCTTATGCAATGTACCCAATATTGCAATTTTCATAATTTTCCCCCATCTGCTAACTCCAAAATCGCATCGGCTGCTTTTTTTGCCCCAGATCCCCTCACTATTTCTTTATGAATTTCTGCTATTTGAACATCTGAAATCTGCATCACCTTTTCAACTTCCCCTAAAATATTTTCAGCTTTTTCGGGCATAAGCATTATTAAAGCACCATGTTTTTCAAATATTTTCGCTTTGATAATTTGCTCGTTATATGGTCTCTCGAGAGGGATGGTTATTATTCTCTTTCTCAGATAAAAACCCTCCATGAGAGTATTGTAACCTGCACCACAAATATAAATTTCCGCCTTCTGTAACGCCTCAAGAACAGAATTCTGATCTTTTTTCACAAACTCAACCGGAAGATGTGAATATTTTCCAATATCTATGCCACCGCTTAATACCGATATTTTGGAAAATTTTTCTGTTAGTTTCTTAATCAGCGTTTTTAATGCCGCATCACTTTTCTCGCCCTTACCAAAAGAGATCAGTATATTTCCTTTTTCGATTTCTCTTCTTCTAATTTGGTCATTTTCAAGCCTCGTATATCCGCCACAATTAATCGTGTTCTGGGGATAATTAAATTTCATTTCTTCAATAAAATATTCTGGGTAAGGAAAAATGATTTTATCCGAGTTTTTCCAAGCAAGATCAAACCTAAGTTCTGTTCTGTCCATTTCCATCGTTTCATAAACAAAGATTGTCTTGAAACCAAGCAATTTTGCAAGGACGGCAATCTCCGGTGTAGAGTCAACGACCACGACATTCGGCTTTTCTCTCTCCAGCAAAGAAAATAGCTCGATAAGATGTTTTCGATAAGGACTCAGATCAGAATTTTTACCATGCCATATTTGCGTCTTGATTTGATCATTATAAAACCTTGTTCGAGCATCAACATTTGTCAATCTTACATATTTAAAGTTTGAATATTGATTAAACGGCCATTCCGGTTCCTTGCTTGCTAATATCACCTCACTGCTCTGCTTATTCAAATGATAAATTGCTGCATCGGAGCGAGCCATGTGACCATATCCACCCCCTGAGCAGTAAAAAATAACTTTTGGCATTATTTATCCTTTATTGTCTCAAATGCTTCAAGATACCCGTCAACCATCTTCCCATAAGTAAATTTTTCTTCAACTTTTTTTCTGCAAAGGCTTCTATTAATCTGATCAATTTTGCCGATTGCTTCTGCCATCTCGTCTACATTTTCAACGACAAAGCCGTCTTTGCCGTCATCAATTATCTCGCTCATTGCGCCGTGATTAAACGCAATTACCGGTGTCCCCGACGCCATTGATTCAATAACAACAAGGCCAAATGGCTCCTCCCAATTGATTGGAAATAAAAAACCCTTTGCGTTTTTGAAAACCTTTATTCTTTCGACGCTTTCAACCTCACCCAAATATTTTACATTTTCATCATCAATTCGAGGAGCAATCATTTCGGAGAAATATGGTTCTCTCTTCTTTCCTCCGACAAGCACGAGTTTAACTCCTGCTTTTTTCGCTGCTTCAATCGCCAAATGCGGTCTCTTGTGTTCGCCCATTGCACCCATGAACATAAAGTAATTCTCTGGCTTATCATTGTATTCAAATTCGCTTAAGTCCAGTCCGTTGTAAACTGTCGAGAGAAAATTAATCCTGTCTCCCGCCGGTTTCCTTTGATTATTAGAGATAGAGATAACATTTGGATTTTCAAATTGCGAAACGGCATCAATAACCTCCTCAAAAAGCGGCAGGTGAAAAACTGAAATTATCGGCATTTTTAACTTTTGAGCCAACGGCATTATTAAAAATCCGCCTCTCATATGGTTAAATACCACATCAAATTCGCCGTCATGATCCGCGAGGTATTTCATCACTTTCGTTATATAAGCTGTTTCGATCCTTAGAGGTCGGGATGCTTCAACAAATGCGTTATCAAATTTCTGTTCACTGATTGTTCTTCTAAATATTTGCACAAAATTAGCTTTAGTTTGGCAATTGCCAGCGCCAAGCAGAGTCACTTCATGGTCTCTTTTTAAAAGCTCGTTAATCAGGCCTTCGGCGATTCTTTCTGTTCCGCCTTGGCCGATAGTCGGCAAGGTTGTAAATGGTGGAATGATGACTGCAATTTTCATTCGTTCTCCTTTCCTAAATTATATCTTTCTAAAGCCACGGATCAAGAAGTCAGATTAGTCACAATTAACTCTCTCACGCGGGCAATCTCAACATCCGATATGTTTATAGAGCTCTGGCTACTCTCTTCAAGTTCCCTTTGCATAAAATCTCTCCAATTTAAATATAATCGACTCTTTTACCTTTAACTTCTCTTCGTTCTCTCTCTAATTCTTTCGGCCCAATTAGAGCCTTAGTCTTTTTTCTCTTAATTGAATTCTCGTATGCCTGAGAATAAATATCATGAAACTTACGGGCTATTTTTTTGAGATTGAATTTCTCTTCGACCAGTTTTCTGGCATTTTCGCCAAGTCGTTTTTCCAGTTCCGGATCAGCTAAAATTTTGTTAACTGCGACAGTAATCTGCTTTGGTGACTTTGCTCTGACCAAATAACCTGTTTGATCATTTTTAACAGCCATTGAAATACCACCCTTTTTTGATCCGACAACCGGTGTACAGGAAGCCATCGCTTCAAGAGCTACTAACCCAAGCGGTTCGTCCCAAATACTTGGGAATACAAAAACGTTTGAGCGGCGATAGAATTGCCTGAATTCTTCAACACTTCGAGGGTCGATGTAGCCTGTAAAAGTAATATTCTTGGTCTTTAACTTTTTAGCAAGCTCCATAAGCCTTTCTTTATCATCCCCGCCACCAATAATAAAAACTTCACCTTTAATCTTCGGCGCCGCTCTAATTAAGTACTCAACTCCTTTACGCACCGTTAACTTGCCGGTATAAATAACTACTTTCTTACCTTTTAATTTGTATTTTTTATCGATAAGATTTGTGGAGCCAGTTCGAGGATAAGTATCCAAATCAACACTGCCTGGTATAATTCTTGTTTTTCGGTTTAATCTCCGGCCAAAAACTTTAAACAACCATTTTTTAGTATCGCCCGAAACCGCATTGATCAGATATGCATCATTTAATCCCGGTCTAACAATTGGTACCCATCTTCTATCTTGGCTGGCGCAAAGCACTCCCGTCCCATGAATCGTCACAATATAATTAATCGAAAAAATTGCCCTAATAAAGCTTGACGACCAGGCGAAGTGCGAAGCATGGTGGCAGTGAATCACGTCAGGCTTGAACTTTTCTACCGTCTCGGTAGTTGCTTTCAAGAATGATTGAATAATTTCAGCCATTTCCTCATTAGTTAATTCAGAGTAAATCTTACAATTTGGCCAATTGGGATGACCGGTATAAGCAACCTTAAAGGGCATCTTTAAATCAAAAATTTTGACACCTTTTATCTCGTTCATCGAGCCATCGGGACATAGAACTGCCACTGCGTCTTGCGTAAATTCGGACGCGGTTTTTTCGGCCAATTTCCGAGCATACGTTCCGCTGCCACTACCGTTGAGCGGATACATTAGCAAATGAAGTATTTTCATAATGCCTCCGAAACTTTATGGAATCACTGTAGGTTAAAATACAAAGCTTTACAAGTATAAACTGCTCAAGTTTGTTTTGCAGAATTTTTTACCTTCTGTCCCATCCTCAAATAATCCGCCGCGGACTCGGGATTGATAATATCAATTATCACGCCCGAACCCATTTCATAACCACCATAATTCGTCAGTCGGGGCGCAACTTCCATATGCCAGTGATACGATACCATCGGCCTTTCCTTTACAGGCGCGCTGTGGATAAAGAAATTCAGCGGTGGATCATTCAAAACTACGTCTAAACGGTTAAAGATCTGCCGGCAGATTTTGACTAAATTTCCCCGATCATTACCCTTCATATCAGTAAAGTGACTCTGGTGCTTCTTAGGGAGAATCCATATCTCGAACGGAAATCTTGCCGCATAGAAAGTAAATGCAACAAAATCATCATTTTCAAAAATAATTCTTAGGTTTTGTTCTTTTTCGTGTTCAATTAATTCGCAAAAAGAGCATTCTTTTCTGTCATCGTGCCTTTGTTTAGTATAAGATATTTCCCTGGCCACGATATTCGGAATAATTATTGAGGAAAAAATCTGCGCATGTGGATGATCGATCGACGCTGCAGCTTCAGGACCGTGATTGTAAATCGGCATAACATATTCGACATTACACATATCCTTAAAATGTTTGTATTGATCTGTGAAAGTTTCAAGAATATCATCCCAAATTGCCTCCGTAAACCTTGGCAAATCTTGATCGTGGTCTCTTACAACCACAACGTCATGGCCACCAAGTGATGATCTCATCGAATAAAATTCATCCTCGATTTTGTATCTTTTAGGATCGCACATTCTCGGATCTTCGATAAAAGCGGGGAATTTATTCGGGACTGTATAGGTCGTTTCCTTGTCAAGAGTTCTAACCCTCTCAGGATAAGAGCTTGTTTTTGACTCAATACAAAATGGGCAACCATCACCTTTTTCTTGTTTTTGATGAGCTTTCCATACATAATCACTTGGCCGCTTTGCCCTCTCCGGTGCAAAGACAACCCAATCTCCTGTAATAATACTCTGTCTAAGTTGTGGCAATCTTCCTCCCTCCTGCTCAAAAATTACCCTATATCTAAATTTAACCTCAAAGTAATAAGAAATGCAAAAATTACAAGTTCATTCTCGAATTACTTTTTTGCAAATGACAAATCCCCACCGCTATCGCATCCACCATATCATCTTGAGAAATACTACAACCCTTGATGTGGTATGTTAGCATTTTTTGCATCTGCCCTTTTGTTGCATGGCCGTAGCCGGCAATTGTTAGCTTTATCTCATTAGGTTTGTACTCAAAGATCTCGAGGTTATTTTTCACTCCGGCAAGCATTATAACACCCCGCGCCTGCCCCACCGAGATCCCAGTTTTAACATTCTTGACAAAAAAAAGCTCTTCTATGGCCATCTGTGTCGGTTTATATTTCTTTATCATTTTATCTATTTCATCAAAAATTCTAACCAGCCGCTTATGCAAAGGAGTTTTAGACGGCGTGTCTATGCATCCACAATCTAATAGCCGTATATTTTCTTGAGATCTGCGAGCTGAGTTCTGAGATAACACCGCCCACCCACATCTTCCTGTTCCCGGATCAATCGCTAAAATTGTTCTATCCATACAAATAATTTATAGCACAGAGCATGCAAATTATGAAAAGTTGGAACTCACCAAACTCACATCATCCAAATCGTCAAGCGCTTTCAAAATCTCCACTGCCTTGTCCGTCGATGCTTCGTCAAGTTGGATGCTATTTTTCGGCTGAAAAATAATTTGAAAATCCTCGATCTGGAAATTTCTTGACTCTAAAGCAGATTTGACTTTATCCAAATCCCGAGGAGCACAATAGACAAAATAACCACCGTTTGCTTCCTCGTAATCCTGCGCGCCAGAATCAATTATGGCAAGCTCCGCTTCTTCTTTTACCTTATCCGATTTAGCAAAAATTTGTCCTTTTTCTTCAAAAAGATAACTGACAGCGCCAGACGTGGCGAGTTTGCCCCCAAATTTATTAAGTATCGATTTGATTCCGGCAATAGTTCTGTTTTTGTTATCGGTCGCAACTTTAATCAAAATTGCCGTTGCCGCCGGGCCATACGCTTCATAAATAATCTCTTCGATTGCCACCTCTCCAGTACCTGAACCACGGCGAATAGAGCGCTCGATATTTTCTTTAGGCATATTGGCTGATTTTGCCCTATCAATTGCCAGTCTCAGGGAAAAATTCATAGCCGGATCGGTGCCTTTTCTTGCCGCCACGGCAATAGCATTGGCAAGTTTAGTGAAAACATTTGCCCGTTTTGCATCCGTTACCGCCTTTTGATGTTTAATCGAAGACCATTTGGAATGACCTGACATAATTCTCCAATCTCTTTACTTTCTACCAGAAAAGTGTAAACTGTTCAACGAAATGTCCTGGCTGAGTACATCGGTAACAAAATGCTGTTACTTGTTAATGTGTCCTCATAATACTGAAATGGTGTTTTATTGTCCAATGTCTGA